>JBKHAV010000019.1:0-30419 GCA_046542715.1 Desulfovibrionales bacterium | reverse complement strand
TTTTTCTGTTTGTATACACAAAATTGTAATTCAAGTTCCTGAGGTCACATTGGGCGGCTTTCAAAGCAGATTGGCCCCTTCCTGGAGAGCAAATTTCAAGATGGTATCCCCTTCCTTGGAAACCTCAGCTGTTTTGGCTCTCAACCCATGAAAATCCGAGCCGCACCAGAAGAGCTGTTTACATTTTTGAACACACCGAATGGAGGGAGTGATCGCAGGAAAGATCAAGGGGTGAACTCAAACAAGGTCGGTAATGATGGTGAACATTAGAAGCGAACCATCCAAAAACGGACCTCCTGCGCACTACGTCCGGGCTGCCTGTGGACGGCCTGTGGTGTTTCACCTACACTGCTTCACGGTTCGGTCCACATTCCAATTTATTGAAAATGCAAGCCAGGGAAAGCGCATGAATCCGCGATTTATTCGTAAAAAGTTCACGGTCGAAGACGAGTCCCGAACAGCAACGTTTCAAAGAGGACAGTTTTCAGGAAAAGCGCCGCAAACGTTCTTTCTGATCGGCCTTCGAGGTTCCGGAAAGACCACCCTGGGCAAGGAACTCGCCGCACGTCTGGAACTGCCCTTCGGCGATACGGACGAGATGGTGGAAAAGCGTGCCGGTAAAACTGTAGCGCAGATTGTGGAACATTCGGGTTGGGAAGAATTTCGCCGCTTGGAGCATGAGGTACTGGCAGGTTTGTGCGCCGGCTCTCCACGGGTCATCGCCACAGGAGGAGGAATCGTTCTTTTGGCGGAGAACCGTGAACTTCTCCGGCAGTGCGGCAAGGTCCTGTACCTGCAGGCCCCCCTGCCGGTCCTGACCGCCAGGCTTGCTGCCGATCCTGTGGCGACTCAGCGCCCTGCCCTGTCCCGACTTTCCCTGGAAGAGGAACTTTCCACCATGCTGCAGGCTCGTGACCCTCTGTACATGGAGTGCGCCGACTTCATCCTCAGAACGGACCGGACACTGGATGCGGTCATCAGCGAGGCAGTGGAACTGGTTCGACTCTAAAAATATTTTGGAGCTTTGCCCAAAAGCTGTTTGAGGCGGTCTCTGGAATCGCTGAATGCGCTTTCCGAAGTGATCCTGGAATCAGACTACTGTTCCGTCTCCCCCGCGCCGTGCCGCCGGACAATGGTCGCGATCAGTCCTGTCGTAGAATACCCGGGAAGCAGCGGAAGGCTCAAAACTTCTCCTCCCCGTTGGTAAACAACGTCTCTGCCCACAATAGTGTCCACGCTCCAGTCCCCGCCCTTGACCAGGATGTCTGGTTGCACCACCGTGATCAACTCCAGAGGAGTGTCCTGGGAAAAGATGACGACGAAATCCACGCACCCAAGCGCGGCCAGGACATAGCACCGGGCACGCTCTGCCACCACCGGCCGCCTCGGTCCCTTGAGACGGCGGACCGACACATCGCTGTTCACGCCCACAACGAGCAGATCCCCAAGCTCCCTGCAACGCTGCAGCAAGTCCACATGCCCCGGGTGGAGCAGGTCGAAGCAGCCGTTGGTAAAGACCAGTCGCTGCCGGGCACGGACCTGTCGAACAGTACCGATTTCTTTCCAGGTGACGATCTTGCCGGACTCGAGGGTGGTGGTCATGAAAGCGTTCCTTCTGCACCGCTTGCACAGATCGATGGGCGCGGGTAATGATTCTGGGATGGATGATTGTGCAGCCGGCAACCCTTTCGGCTCACGGTGGGTGAGTTACATGAAGAACGGCTGGTGCTCAATGGTTGCGCACAACCCCTCTTTCTCAGGAGCAGTCGGTGAAGCTGGTGTTTCAATGTCTCGTGACTGGTCGCCAATTTTGGACTGACCAGTGGTACCCCGAAGGGTCCATGCCCGTGCGGGAGGAAAAGAACGGCCGGGTTCTGGAGGGAACCGTGGCGGTGGTCTGCCCCGAGTGCGGCAGGACCCACCGGTATTCCCCGGCAGAGTTGAGCTGCCCTCTCTCCACCGAAGACCGGGAAGAGTGAGAGGAGCCGGAAAGAGTATGGAACCCTGCGAAACACCTGCGCTGCTCTCCGTCATCATTCCCGTCCTTGGGGAAAACGAGAACATCAACCGCTGCATCGAGGACGTCTTTGTTCTCGGGGGCAGCAGGGCCACGGAAATCATCATTGTTGACGGTGATCCTCTGGAATCGACCCTCTCCGTCATTACAGATCCCCGGGTAACGAAAGTCAGCTCCAGGCCCGGGCGGGCCGTTCAGATGAACGCCGGCGCAAGGAAGGCCCGCGGGGCCATCCTTCTTTTCCTGCATGCCGACACCCGTCTCTCCCTGGATGGTTTTTCCCTGTTGCGGGAAACCGTGAGCAGCGGCTGTCTGGCCGGGGCTTTTGACCTGCGGATCAATTCCACCAGCCCGGCGCTTCGGTCCATCTCCAGGATCACCTCCTTGCGCGCCAGGATCAGCCGCATTCCCTTCGGGGACCAGGCCCTGTTCTTCTCCGCTCCCTACTTCCGGGAATTAGGCGGGTTCAAGGAGATCCCGATCATGGAGGATGTGGAGATCATGAAACGGATCAAGAACCGGGGCGAGACCATCTGCATCCTGCCTTCCAGGGTGTACACCTCACCCCGGCGGTGGGATCAGGAAGGCATCTTCTTCTGCACGATCAGGAACTGGTGCCTCCGGCTGCTCTTCGCTGCGGGAGTGTCTCCGGCTCGGCTCGCCAAAATGTACCGGCCCCACAGGAGCAGGCATGCTGGAAGCTGAAAAGGGAATCCTCCTCTTTGCCAAGTACCCCCTCCCGGGCCGGGTCAAGACCAGGCTGGCCCGCACTGTGGGAAACGAAACCGCCGCAGCCCTGTACCGCGAGTTCCTGCTGGAGGAACTGGAAACGCTGACCACCATGGGGCCGCTGGTCCATCTCTTCCACGACCCTCCGGGAAGCGGCCCGTTGTTCCGGAACTGGCTCGGCAACGCCATCCACTACCACCCCCAGCACGGCTCCGGGCTGGGGGAGCGAATGCACAGTGCTTTTGCCCGCATCTTTTCCCTGGGGATCCGCTCCGCAGTGCTCGTAGGAAGCGACCTTCCTGATTTGCCCGCCGACCACCTGCGCACTGCCTTTGCCCTGCTCGACACCGGCCGTCCGGTGATCGGGCCGGCTCTGGACGGCGGCTATTATCTGATCGGGTTCACCCCGGACTGTTACGACCCGTCCGTCTTCTCCGACATACAGTGGAGCACGCCCACGGTATACGACCAGACATTGCGCCGGTTCGCCGAACTGGGGCTCGCTCCTGAAACAACCCCGCCCTGGCGGGATGTGGACGACATTGCGGACTGTCGAGCCTATCTTGAACGTTCCAAAACCACTTCTCCTGCAGAACGTCTCCTGCGCAGACTTCTGCAGAACAGGCCGGCCACCCGGCTTCCCGGCAACTCGCCTTGAGACAGGCGCGTGATTATGGAACACTGGTGATGATTTTGGGAACAACGACAACGCAAGGAGCCACGCCATGGATATCATCACCATCTCCACTGCTTCCCGGGAAGAATTTGTGGACATTACCTCCAGGGTCCACTCGCTTGTCGCTGAAAAGGGCTGGAAAGACGGCGCCGTCCTGCTGTTTTGCATGCACACTACCGGAGGGTTGACCATCAACGAATCAGCCGACCCCAGTGTGGTCCGGGACATTGTAACTTCCCTGCGGGGGCTTATCCCCCACAGGGGCGACTACACCCATGCCGAGGGAAACAGCGATGCCCACATCAAGTCTTCTCTCATGGGCCCGGACCTCATGGTCATTGTCCAAAACGGCAGGTTGAACCTGGGAACCTGGCAGGGAATCTTCTTCACCGAGTTCGACGGCCCCAGAACCAGAAAGGTGGCTGTCCGCTGGCTTGAACAGGGAGCCTGAAGCTACCGAAGCCTGGACAGCATCCTGGCCGCCCCCTGGAAATTCGGGTCAGCGGCCAGGGAAATCTTGAAGTACTCCCGGGCCTGCGCCGGGTCTTCGTTGTGGTAATGAATCATGCCCAGATTGAAGGCTACCACGGCATCACCCTCATAAAAGGAAGGGTTTTTTTTCAACGCCTTTTTCACGTTTTTCATGGCCTCCCGATACTGCTTCCCCTCCAGACAGGCCATGGCGATGTTGTAGGCAAGAGTCTCATCCCTGGGGGCGAGCTTCAGCGCCTTTTTGTACTCGTAAACCGCCTCTTTCCACCGCCCCTGTCTGCGCAAGGCCATGCCCAGCTTGTTGAAGATCGCAACATCGGTCCTACTGAGTGCTCCTTTTTTGAGATCCAGAGCCTTTCGACAGAACTTTTCCACGAATCCCGCATCACCCTCCGAGCATATCTCCACTACGTTGGAGGTCACATCGCTGATGGTGTTCTGAACCTCCTGAGTTGCCGCGCCAATGGCCAGGTCGAAGTAGGCCTCTGCCTCCGCGCTCTGCCCAAGTTCGATATAGAGTTGTCCGATCTCGAGTTTTCTGGCGATATTCATGGGGCTGAGGCGGTCCAGCCTGGTCAGGTATTCCAACTGAGCCTGTAAATCCCCTTCCTGCCGGTAAAACCCTGCCAGCCGCTTCAGCGGCTCGAGATAGAGAGTGGCTTCCTTGTGGGCTTCTTTATAGGCTTCTACCGCCTTGTCCTTTTTACCGAGGGAGGCGAATGCGTCTCCTCGGATCATCAGGGCGGCGGCACTGTTCGGTTTTATTGCCAAAACCTGCTCACAGATCTTCAAAGCCTCGTCCTCTTCCTTCGCCAGGACGAGTTTCCGGGCTTTTTCAATGAGGTCGCCGATCTTGGTCTGCGGCTTGAGCGTCAGGGCCATCTTTTCGATCAGGGTGCTTGCCGAAATCGGCTTGATAATGAAATTGGCCGCTCCCACTTCATAGAGGAACACCAGGGTGCTGCGCTCCACCTCCGCACTGAGCACGATCACGGGCAGGTCACTGTGGATGACCTTGAGCGAATCCAGAATATCTGTTGTTGATTTGCCCTGGATAAACCGCTCCACAAAGAGAAAAGGGCGTTTTTTCGCACCAAGGCATTCCTTGATGCCTTCAATCATCCGGCGGGGTTCCATCGTCGAGGTAATGCGGTCGGAACCTGCGCCCAGATGTTTTTTGCACGTTTCGTTCAGGGTTTTGAGAAACAAAGTGTCATGGGTGAGCGCCACGAAGCAGCCGGACTGCTCCTTCAAAAATTCAACGACTGTGGCTTCATAATGTTTCAGCCGCGGGTCCTTTTTCTGGTGTTTCATCGTTCCATGGTCCTCAGCATGCACTTAAAAGAGTATGCACCGGCCTTGCTAGAGCGGTACCGCATCATTTACAACCATGCCGCCTTGACAAACATTTTAAAGTAAAGATCACTTCATACAAAAACCCTGCCAGGGCTCGGTCCGGGCAAGGAGGAACGCTTATGGATTCTATGGATCAGAGCCGAAAATTTCTGGAGAATTTCCCGGAGATCGCCTCTGACGCGACCTTTTGTTTCGCCTGTCATCCTGAAATCAGGTGTTTTAATTCCTGCTGCAGCAATCTGACCCTGAACCTGACCCCGTATGACGTATACCGATTGAGAAAAGGCCTGAATTTGTCCTCCCGGGATTTTTTGAGTCGTTATGGCAAGCTCGTCACGGCTCCGGATACCGGGCTCCCCTCGATAACGTTGCTCATGGCCGACGAATCTGGGAAAAGCTGCCCGTTTCTGCGCCCTGAGGGGTGCAGCGTCTATCCTGACAGACCGGGGGCCTGCCGTTCCTATCCTGTGGGCCGGGCATCCGCCATTGTGGACCAGCGTCCTGTGGAGCGGTTCTTTCTCATCAAAGAGCCGCACTGCAAGGGATTTGAAGAAAAGAGAGAATGGACGCCAAATGCCTGGTTTTCGGACCAGGGGCTCAAGGAGTATGTCACCTGGAACGACCGGATGATGCTTCTCGGCAGCAGGCTTCGCTCCGCAGGAAGGAGCATCTCCTCGCGGAACATGGGCATGGTCGTGCTGGCCCTTTATAACCTGGACGATTTCCAGACATTTCTGGAGAAGATGCAGATAACGGCCAAGCTTCCTCTAAGCGAAGCCGATGCGCGTTCCATTCTTTCGGACGAACAAAAAACCCTTGATTTTGGCTTCAAATGGATGGATATAATTCTGTTTGGTTCCGACCCTCAAACCATTCTAAGTCAAACCAGAGGAGTTCGACATGAGTGATGAAGCCAAAGTCACCAATCTTGATGTGGAATGCTGTATCGGATGTGAAGCCTGTCATGAACTGTGCCCGGAGGTTTTCGGGTTCAACGAAGATGATGAGAAGGCCTTCCTCATTACCGACACCGGGCCCAGGGAATGCCTGGAGGAAGCGGCATCAACCTGCCCGGAGGAGTGCATCGAAGTCGAATAGCTACGCTGCTGTCGCCTCATTGAAGATCAGGCTGTCCGGAACCCGGCCTCCGACCGTTTGATGTTGAACGGCCGGCCGGATGCAATCGGGCAGCCTGCTACGTCTTGGCCTGACAACCAGCAGTGCAGCAGGAGTGATACCCGGTATAGGCATAAAAGAGCCGCGCCTCCTTTGCCCGTTGCTCATTTGACAGAGCAGGAGGACCGTGCTCCCGGGCAAGTTCCTGCGCGTGCTCTTTTGAAGGCAGGGCCTGGTACCCTTGGGCCAGGACCTGTCCGTCGGCGGATGCCGCAAGGATGGCCTCCCTGGTATCCGTGACCGCCACCAGGGGAAAGGGAGGGTCGAGCAATCGGGCGGCGGCCAGGCCCTCCCTGAGAAACGTCCCGACTTCACCCGGACAGAACAGCAGAAGCAGAAGCGGCTTTTTACCTTCAAAAACTCCAAAATCGAGTCGGCCGACCACGGGGTTGTCGTCTATTTGCAGGTGCAGTTCGAGCCGGGGCCGGACATCTTCCCTGGCAAACCCCTTCTCTTCGACCAGGACCCGGGCGATTCCCTGGCGAAGTTCCTCATAGGTGGTCTCTTCCATCATCTCGCCCGTGAGGTAATCCTGGATGGTCTTGCCTAAGCTCACTTCGTGCATGGGCTTATTCTCTTTTGTCCGGGGCGGCCTGATGCCGGCTCGAGAGGGACCGCGTCCCCCGGTGTCATAAAAGCGCTCTGTCCCGAAAAACGTTCAACTCACGATCCAGACCGCGCAATTTTTCGCCACCTGCATCATCTTGCTGCTGACCCTGCCCATAAAAAAATTTTCCATTTTGCATAATCCCTTTCGCCTTCCAACTACGATGGTGCCGTACTCCCCGCGCTTGGCCTCTGCAAGAATGGCCGCCACCCGGCTGCTCACCCCTTTGACGATTCTGGCGTTGATGTTCTCCGGTTTCATGCCTGCTGCTACCAGTCGGCGCTTTGCTTCTTTGAAAGCCTGTGAGACGGCACGGTCTGCCGAACCGAGCCCCTCCGCGAAAATCCCTGATTCGTCTCCGACCCGGACACTCCCTTTTGCCTTGGAGCGAGAAAAAAAATCAAACGTGCGTACAGCATGAAAAAGGCTTACCTCGACCTCGGAACCATCGAGCATGGAAGCGACATGATCCACAGACTTCATGGCTCCTTCAGAGGTATCCATGCACACAAGGATTTTTCCCGGACCGGGGGTCCCTCCCACGACCCAGAGGGGAATGCCGGCCAGCCTTTCCACGATCTTGTTGGCCACACTGCCGATCACGAGATCCTTGAGATTGCTTACACCGCTGCGGCCAACAACCACTGCATGAAACTCGTTTCTGGACTCGGCGATGATGTCCCGGGCAATGCCTTCTTTTTTCTCCTGCTGGATCACCGTAACCGACTCGGAAGGAAACCCTGCATCAAGGAGGATCTGTTCCGTCTGATCCATGTACTCCTTGAGGCATTGCTGCTGATGGCACTCCCAGGCCCTGATCTGAAGAGCTTTGTGCCGGAGGATATTGTCCTTGTCCAAATCCCAGAAGTGCTCGGAAATCTTTTCACAGATGCAAAGCAGCACGATTTCCGCCTGATCGGCCGGCAGAATCCGGGAGAGGTACCGTACCGCCTCCCGCGCCTGCTCTGAACCGTCGACCGCCGCCAATATTCTTTTTTTACCGGGACTCGCCATGGGAGCACTCCTTTCATCAGAGGCTTGAACAGAACATGGCCATATGTTCTGTACGTCGTGTCTGATATCTGTATCTGCTCCGGGATGAACATCCCTGGAGCAGCCGGTCACTTCGGGTGAGTGCGGTGAAAATCGCGCATCCCTAGCCCAACTGCCCCCAACCCCTGGATGTCCAGTTCCTGCCGTCCTTGCCGACAAGGAAACATTCACGTCCGGGAAGGGAATTCACGAAACTGATCCCCTGCTGGGGCTGCATCACGAAAACTGCGGTTGACAAGGCGTCCGCCTCGAGCACCGAGTGCGCCCGCACGGTGACACTGGCCGCTGTGTTCGGGGACATCCCTGTCTTTGGGGAGATGATATGATGATAGAGCTTTTCCTGATCAAAGAAGATCTCGTACCCTCCGGAGGTGGCCAGGGCACCGTCGCCCATTCTGATGACGGCCGGATAGTCGCCCCGCCCGGATGGATCCTCCACGGCGATGCTCCAGGGTCTGCCTTTGGCATTGTGGCCACGAGTGCGAATGTCGCCGCCGGCATTGATCAGATGATTGTGTATGCCGTGCCTCGAGAGCACGGCTGAGGCGCGATCCACAATGTATCCTTTGGCAATGCCGTCCAGGCTGCACCCCATCCCCTGGCGCTTCATCCGGATCGTATTGTCCGAGACATCGATACTGCGTGCGTCCACCAGGCTCAGGGCCGCAGCAAGCTCGTCGTTCGTAAGCTCCAGGGGACGGCCACCGGAACTCTTGGCCTTGAAGAGGTCTACGACGGGCGCCACCGTGACGTCGAAGGCGCCCCCGCTCAATACGTGCAAACGTGCGGCACGGTCCATGACCTGGAGCAGTTCCTGCGGGGCGGCCTTCAGCATCCCTTTTTCATTGAACACACTCAGGGCGGTGTCTGCCTGGTGCCGGTCGAAAACCTTTGACAGACTTTGCATCTCTTCGTAGGCGCGGCCTACGGCCTCCTGGGCCAGGTCTTTGGAGGGATGCACGACCGTCATGTGCACAATGGTGCCGAGCATGACCCGTGTAGTCGAGAACACATGCCCGTCACGGCCAAACCGTGCCGCCTGGGAGGACAAGGGCGCCAGACCGAAAACACAGACTCCGAGACCAAGCATGGCGCTGCGGCGCAAAAAAGTTCTGCGGGTGCATGTGGTAACGGATTTTTTCATGCCCATCCTCTGTACCTAAACCGTTGCGGAACTGTTTGCTTCCTGCGGTGCAGGGACCATATCCGAGGCGCTATAACCCAAGCAGCGCAGGATCCCGCGCGGGCAGATTGCCACGCAGGCTTCTTCGCACCCCGGACCGTACTCCAGGCAGGCCTGGTGGTCGATATGGATACGGCTGTCCTTTATGGAAATGGCTTTGGCCGGACATTTTCTGATGCATTTCATGCAGCTGATGCAGCCCACATCGCAAACCGAGGACACCTGCTTGCCCTTGTCCTTTGAGGCACAAAAGACCATGACCCGGGAGCGCTTGGGCACCAGTTCCATAATGGAGTTCGGGCAGACGCTGATACATTTGCCGCAGGCCGTGCAGGCCTCGGGATCGACCGAGACCATTCCGTTCTGCAGGCTCATGGCGTTGAACGGGCAGGCATCAACGCAGTCTCCCAGACCGAAGCAGGAGTATTTGCACGCATACGGGCCGTCTTGAACCATCTTGATCGCCCGGCAGGTGGGCACACCAGAATATTCGAACTCTTTGCGCACATTGCCCCCGGAACGATCGCAGCGGCGAAAGGCCACCCGGGACTCACTCTCGGTCACGGCCTTGTCCGAAAGCCAGGCCACCCGTTCGGCAAGCTCGGCGTCGCCTGCGCAGCATTTGTTGGGGGGGACATCAGGGTCGTACAGGACGGCCACGGCATACCCATCGCAGCCGGCATAGCCGCAGCCGCCGCAATTGGTTCCCGGCAGGGCGTTGGCTACCGCTTCCACCCTGGGGTCCTCGTCCACATGCAACAGCCTGGACGATGCCGACAGCAGCACGGCTGCCACGAAACCCATTGCGGCAAGCACGATAATGGAAATTATGATCAAATCCATATGACTTTGTTCTCCATGAAGATGTCTCGCACGTCATGCGACGCTGTCCAGCCATGCTATTGTATCATGCCTTTGAAGGCCATAAAGCTCAATGACATGATGCCGGCCATGACCAGACCGATGGCTGTGCCCTGCATTACGCGGGGCACATGGGTAATATCCAGTCTTTCCCGAATGCCTGCCAGGACCACCAGGGCCAGCAGGAATCCCGCTCCGGCGGACAGGGCATAGAACACGCTGGTCAGCAGGTCGTATTCGTTGCGCTGCACCAGGATCGCAACGCCAAGCACTGCGCAGTTCGTGGTGATGAGCGGAAGGAAGATCCCGAGGGATTTGTACAGTGGGGGAACCATTTTTTTCAAAAACATCTCCACAAACTGCACCAGCGTGGCGATCACCAGGATGAAGACGATGGTCTGCAGGTACCCGATCCCGAACGGGGTCAGGACGAACTTCTGTATGATCCAGGTAAAGATTGTGGCCATCACGGCTACGAATATGACTGCCGCGCCCATCCCGATGGCTACCCCTTTTTGCTTGGAGCAGCCCAGGTACGGACACAGCCCGAGATATTGGGCCAGGGCGAGGTTGTTGACAAATATCGCCGATATGAACAGCAGAAAAAAATCATCCATTGCCGGCTCCCCTTATTTCCTGTCGTCCATGACCGTCCCGCTCATGGCCAGCCTGCAGGACTGACAGCCGGTGCACCCGGAATTGAAGCTCTCCGGCAGGACCTGGCCTGTACGCTTGGCCTGCCAGACCCTGAGCATGTTCATGGAGCCGAGAATAAGCCCCAGGGACACAAAGGCGCCGGGCGCCTCCACCATGAACACAAAGGGTTGATACCCCTCCCACATCACTGGATGGCCGAACAGCGTCCCCACCCCGAGAAGTTCGCGGAGGCTGCCCAGAAAGGTCAGGGAGAGCGTGAACCCGATACCCATGCCGAGCCCGTCCGCAACGGCCAGATGCACGGGGTTTTTGGCGGCAAACGCTTCGGCGCGGCCCAGGATGATGCAGTTGACCACGATCAAGGGGACGAAAATGCCCAGACTGAGATAGAGCGGATACGAAAAGGCCTGCATGAGCATTTCCACGGAAACCACGAGGGATGCGGCAATAGCGATGAAACAGACGATACGCACCTTCTTGGGAATGATTTTGCGCACCGAAGAGATGATCAGGTTTGAAAGCGTGAGCACGAAGATGACCGCCATCCCCATCCCGAGACCATTGACTGCCGAGGTCGTGACCGCCAGCACGGGGCAGAGCCCCAGAACCAGGCGGAACGGGGGCAGATCGGTCCAGAGTCCTTTTGTAAATTCCTTGACGATTCCGGCCATTGTTCCCTGTCCTACGATTGGAAGGTTTGCAGAAATACCGGCTTCATCCTGGTGTAAACGGCGTTTGCCCTTTGCACTGCGATGACGGTCCCGGCGGAGGAGACGGTCGCCCCGGAGACCGCATCCACATTGCCGCCCTTTGCGCTCAGTTGCACCACCGAGGGATCTTCCCCTATGAAATTGCGGGTGAACTCTGTTTCGGCGATGCGCGTGCCCAGCCCCGGGGTTTCCTTCATGGTGGTGATGCCGATTCCCTCCAGCACATCGTTCTGCACGTCGAAACCGACCATGACCCCGATGTCGCCACCGTAACCCGGGCCGAAGGCCTCGAGTGCCAGAGCGGTCAGCTTGCCCTCTTTTCTCACCGGAAAAACCGTGACCCGCTCCCCGTCCATGTCGAAGGTCTGCCGCTCGGCAATGGGATCGTTGGAAGATTCGGGAAAGATGCTCTTCAGGGCGGGGGCCTGGACATATGTGAGCACCTGTTCCTCGATGAGCGGGGCTGTCGAGATCTTCAGATAGGAAAGCGAAAATCCTGATACTGCGGTGATCACGGAAAGAACCACGATCATGCTGATGATTTCGCGCATGCCTTACCTCGCTCCAAACGGCTTGGGCCTGATCTGGTCGAGAAGAAACGCAAACAGGTTTGCCAGCAGCACGGCAAAGGGTACGCCGTCGGGGTAAATGCCGTAGATGCGGATGATCACCACCATAACGCCGCCCAGCAGACCGTACAGGAGCATGGCGCTGGAACCCACAGGAGAGGACGAATGGTCTGTGGCCAGATAGAACGCGCCGAACACGGTGGAACCTGCCAGGATATGGAACAGCGGGTTGGGATGGACGCTGCCGTCAAGGACCCGGTAGATGAGTCCGGTGAGGAACACTCCCCCGAGGAACGCTGCGGGAATGTGGATGGTTATGGTTCCCCGCGCAACGAGATATATGCCCCCGAGCAGAAGCGGCAGCACCTGGGTGGAGCCCAGGTACCCGAGCTGCGAGCCCAGGAGCATGTCCCAGAAGCTCACGTCCACGCTGTGCAGGCCGAAAAACTTGAGCTGGGTGAGCGGGTTTTCCAAGGGCGAAGCAAGCATGGACGTGTTGACGTTCACAACCGCAGGCCAGGAAATCTGCACCGCGGCCCAGCCCACCAGGGGTGCGCTGACCGGGCTTGCACCCAGGCCGCCAAAGGCCATCTTGCCGAGAGCCACGGAAAGGGCCGCGCCCATGACTACGATCCACCATGGTACCTGGGCCGGAAGGAGAAAGGCGAACAGCATGCCGATGACCACAGCGCTGTAGTCATCCACGCTCACCTCACGATGCATGGCTCTACAGCACAGCGCTTCGGTGACTACTGCCGTAACCACGGAGAGGCTGACCACGCTCAGAGCATCCAGGCCGTAGGAGTAAACCGCCATTGCCAGTGCCGGCATCAGCGCGATGATGAAGTCCAGCATCGTCCTCTGTACAGTGCGGCCGCTATGCCAATGTGGTGGCGAAGCGACGTTCAGCAACGGGGATTTTGCAGCCGCATGTTCCATGTTCACGGTTCCTTCACTCCTGTTCGTTCAACGTGCAACTCGTCACCTGTTCTTCCCGGGCAGCCAGTTCCTGCCGGGCCAGTCGAATGTATTGCAAGACAGGACGGCGGCTCGTGCACCAATAGGTGCACAGGCCGCATTCCAGACAGTGGTCGATGCCGTATTCCCGGGTTCTGTCGTAGAACTGGAACTCGGTGAACCTGCCGATCATGTTCGGCCGGATGCGCGCAGGGCAGTGGGCGACACAACAGCCGCAATTGAGACAGGCCTGTGTCGTGGGCCGGGCAAACTCCCCTGCGGGCACCACCGTGAGGGCAAAGGCGTCCTTGGGCAGACCCGTTTCCGGGCTTGCAAGAGCTTGGCCCCGCATGGGCCCCCCAAAAACCACCGTGTCACCATCGTCGACGCTGACGCCTGCGGCCTGCAAAATGTCCATGACAGGCTGCCCCACTTTGGCCTGAACAATGGTGTCGCCGACGCTGACCAGCACCTCGGTAACCGGCATTCCCGTCTCCAGGGCCCACCCGATCTGGAAGAGGGTATGCACATCCACGCACAGCGTTTCGTCTGGAAGCTCCTTGCCGGTTGCGGCCTTGATCACCAGAGGGTGAATGCTGTTGGGATAGACCCCGTCCACCCGCACTCCTGTACAGCCCTCCAGAGTGAATCCATCCTTGCGGGAGCTGACGAGCGTGCAGGATGTGGCACCGGTGAGACGCTTGACCGCACCCAGCCCTTCAGCCACCTGGGGAGCGCGGTGTTCGAGCAGGTAGGCGGCGATAGTGGTTCCGGGTTCCGGATTGAGCCCGTTGACAACAAGGGTCTGGGCTGGGAGAAATGCTCTGGTGCTGATGCCCAGAGATTTGAGTCTGGACTTCAGGTCCTGGCGTGGGACGGGCTCGGAGGCGGCATCCACGTCCTGAGCCTGTATGGCAACGCCTCTGGCACTGACCTCGGTGACAATGCCGGAGATGGAGGCATGGGCATCGCCGATGCTCTTTGCAGGGTGTTCGGCGATCAGCGAACCTGGAACCACCTGCGCCTTCTTCTTGACTGTTTTTGTGGAGTGCCCTCTGAGCGGTACGACCACCTGCACCGGATCAGGGCAGCGAACCACGTTCTCCCGGGCTCTTCCATCCAACGAAAGATGAGACTTTTTCATGATCATCTCGGCCTGTGGCATTGGTTGCACTCGGTCTCGCCGAATGGACCGGCCTGAAACTCTTCATGGCAGCCCATGCAGCTGTCGTGGAAGGCATTCATGCGCGTTGGGACCAGTTGCTCCACGGCCTGTTCGTGACACGTACCGCAAGGCTCTGTCGTCTGGACGGCATCGCCCTGCCGTGAATCCAGCATCCGGTGGCACTGGCTGCAATCTTCGAGACCGGTGTCGAACTGCGGCTGATGGCAGGCGGAACAGCGCTCGTGCGCGGCGTCCTTCAGTCCGGGCATTGTCTCGTCCCCGGTCTCCATGTGGCAGTCCCCGCAATTTTGGGGTTCTGGCTCGATATCCTCCCCATGGTGGCAGTCCGTACACCCGGCGGTGTACATTTCTGCGTGCAGATCATGGTCATAGACCATGCCTGTGAACTCGGCGTGGTGGCATCGGGCGCAATGCTGCGCATCGCTGAAATACCCGGTATGAGCCTCAATGTATGCTGCCGAGAACTCCTGAGGGTGGCACACGCCGCACTCCAGCGGACTTGCGCCGGGATCCCGGCTCTCGTGGTGGCACGTGGCGCAATCGATGCCGTAGGACTGGTCGTGTTCCAGATGCGAAAAGATGACACTGCCTGCTGTGGAATCGAAAAGAATACGACGGGGCATCTCCTCCGGCTCGGCGGGCCTCATATAGCCCAGAAGCGCTATGACGGCCAAGATCACAACAGCTGCCGTGATCGGAAGATAACGCTTCTGCAAGGTGCACTCTCCTTTGGCGTTGAATGGTTCAATTGAAAGGCTCCGAAATTACCACAGTTGAAGAACACTCACAGGAGGCACCGAACTGGTTCGCGTGTCAGGCATTTCCACTGTTTTGGAAATCCCCTCATGGCACGGTCTGTAGGACAGTGGGTCAGGGGAAAACTCATCGTACACACACCGAGCATGCGTCTGGAAACTCTCTGCTGAAGCGATTCACGGCACGTGAAGGGTTTTTGGGCCATAGCGTACCTTTGATTTCATGCTTTACGTGGCCAATGTCAAGTCTTGGACCCGAAGCAGGGCCTAACCGCCGCTCCCGCGAAACGACCAATCCGATTTTCTGTCCCGGGTATTGCCCCTGAAAGCGCAAACGGCCGCTCCTGCGAAACGACGTTGCAGCACCGCCGTTCTCACAAGAGTTCTTTTAAGTGGTACTCCAGCGATTCTTCCAGGGTTCACCGCTCTTGCGGCGATCTTTTCCTCTTCTTGATGCTGAAAGTGAGGCACTGTTGTCTAGATTTTTCCCCTGCTTTGTACTAGGCCATCTTGGACCTACAAATACCCGGTTCTTGAACCGCATACTCCAGTTTTTTCATGAGGACAGGCATGAAGGCAGTCAAAGTTCCAGCCGATCTCCCCGAAGTCTCACTCAACCCCAATGCCAAAATCGTCTTGACCAAGCGCTACCTGCGCAAGGGGCCGGACGGCCTGCCCATGGAAGATCCGAAATCCATGTTCTGGCGCGTGGCCCAGGCCATAGCCCAGGAAGAGAAAAAATACTCGAAATCCCCGTACAAGGTGAACGTCCTTGCCAGGGAATTCTATGATGCCATGACCTCCTTCAAATTCCTTCCCAACTCCCCCACTTTGATGAACGCAGGGACTGACCTGGGACAGCTGGCGGCCTGCTTTGTCCTCCCTGTCGGGGATTCCATGGAGGAGATCTTCGACGCCATCAAATATGCCGCACTGATCCACAAATCCGGGGGCGGGACAGGCTTTTCCTTCTCCCGGCTCCGTCCCCATGAAAGCATGGTGGGATCCACCGGAGGGATCGCCTCCGGGCCCATTTCCTTTCTGAAGATTTTCAACACCGCCACCGAGCAGGTCAAACAGGGCGGAACCCGGCGGGGTGCCAATATGGGCATCCTCAGAATCGACCACCCGGACATCATCGACTTCATCCGTGCCAAGGAACGCGAGGGGGATCTGAACAACTTCAACCTCTCTGTGGCCCTGACCGAGAAGTTCATGCAGGCGGTGGAAAACGACGAGGAGTACACCCTCTTCGCCCCGCATACCGGGCAGGAGGTGGCCCGGCTCAAGGCCCGTGAAGTCTTCAGCCTGCTGGTGCAAAAAGCGTGGGAAAGCGGGGATCCCGGCATTATCTTTCTCGACCGCATCAACCGGGACAACCCCACCCCGGACCAGGGCGAAATCGAATCCACCAACCCCTGCGGCGAACAGCCGCTGCTCCCGTACGAAGCGTGTAACCTGGGCTCCATCAACCTGGCACGCTTCTTTGATCCACAACAAGAGGACGGCATTGACTGGGAGGGACTCAAATCGACCATCCATCTCTCGGTCCGGTTCCTGGACAACGTGATCGACGCCTCCCGGTATCCCCTGGAGCGCATCGCCGAAATGGTCCGCACCAACCGCAAAATCGGACTGGGAGTCATGGGCTGGGCTGACCTGCTCTACCAGCTGGACATCCCGTACAACTCGCAGCAGGCGTTGAACCTTGCTGAAAAGGTCATGAAATTTTTCCAGAGCGAATCACGGTCCGGATCCAAGACGTTGGCCAAGGAACGCGGACCGTTCCCGGCATACGACAGCTCGGTGTACGCCCAACGCAATCTGGGCCCCTACCGCAATGCCACCACCACGACCATCGCCCCCACAGGGACGCTTTCCATCCTGGCGGGATGTTCCTCCGGGGTCGAGCCCCTCTTTGCCCTGAGCTTCGTGCGCCAGGTCATGGACGGCGAAAGGCTGGCCGAAGCCAACCCTCACTTCGAAAAAGCCCTGAAACGCGCCGAATGCTTCAGCCTCAAGCTCATGGAAGAGGTGGCGGAAAAAGGAACCATCTCCCATCTCTCCTACCTGCCGGAGGAGATCCGCACCGTGTTCGTCACGGCCATGGACATCGAACCGATTTGGCACTTGCGCATGCAGGCGGCGTTTCAAAAATTCACCGACAATGCAGTCTCCAAGACGGTCAACCTTCCGAGCAAGGCCACCCTGGAGGACATCTACGATATCTACTGGAAGGCGTACGAACTGGGCTGCAAAGGGGTCACCGTCTACCGTGACGGATGTAAATCCGCCCAGGTCCTGTGCACAGGCGAGGGGGACAAAAAACAAGAGCAGAAAGACAAGACCCGGGTCAGAGAACGGCCCGATGTCGTCTACGGCTTCACCCAGAAAGTCCGCACCGGCCTGGGGGAGCTCTACCTGACCGTGAACGAGGTCGATGGCAAGCCCTTTGAAGTTTTCGCCGTCATCGGCAGGTCCGGCCGGTCCATCACCGCCAAGGCCGAGGCCATCGGCAGACTGGTCTCCTTAGCGCTTCGGTCCGGGGTCGACGTCCGGGAAATCGTGGGACAGCTCAAAGGCATCGGGGGCGAGCACCCTGTGTTTCAAAAAAAGGGGATGCTCCTGTCGATCCCGGATGCAGTCGCCTGGATTCTCGAGTCCCGGTACATGCAGGGGCGGGTGCCGCGTCAACCCGTCAACAGCCTTGAGCGCCCGCTGTGTCCCGAATGCGATCAGCCCCTTGTATTCCAGGAAGGGTGCCACGTCTGCCAGTCTTGCGGATACACGAAATGCGGCTAGGCACATGAAAAAGGATTGCGACGAACTCTCTCAGGAACTCGAGCGGACCAGGCGGTATCTTGCCTTTATCCGGACGATTACCGGCATCCTGACAGGTCCGGAGCTTTCCCTTGAGGAAAAGCTCAGCCGGAGTTTGCGGCTCATTCTCGGTGAAATCCTGGCCCGCACCGGATCGATCATGCTCCTGAGCGATGACGGGACCGAGCTTCGCGTGGTGGCCGCCACAAGAGAGGATCTCATTGACCGAGTCCAGCCGCTGCGGCCTGACTCGGTGTCCGGCTATGTCTGCCGGACCAAAGCTCCCCTGCTGGTCGAGGATATGGCCGGCGACGAACGGTTCCCTTCACGGGCAAACTACGCCACCGCGTCCTTCCTTTCCGTGCCCATGCTCTCGGTTGCCGACAACCGGCTCATCGGTGTAATCAACGCCTCCGACCGGGATCAGGGGGGTGCGTTCACTCCTGAGAACATGGAAACCGTCCTCTCCTATGCCTCCTGGGTCGGCCCGCTCCTGGAGAATTCCTGCCTGGTCGCCAGGCTCGAGAACGAAAAAGACCGCTATATGGAAATCGCCGAGGAGCTGTCCCTCAAGCAGAAGGAGATCCTCATCGCCTCCACCGAGCGGTCGGAACTGGTGGAGATGGTGGTGCATGACTTTAAAAGCCCCCTGTCCGCAGTAATCACCAATCTCGATCTGCTCCGTTTCATCGGTCTGGCAGAGGACCAGGAACCCATTGTGGAAACCGCCCTGGGAGGGGCCCGCAAGCTTTTGGACATGATCAATAATTTCTTGGAAATCGCCCGGCTCGACCACTTCCAGACAGAAGAGAACCGGCTCAAAGTCGTGGACGTCAACCCGGTCCTGGAGGACCTCCTGGAGGACCTTCGCCCCCTGTTCGAACAAAAGTCCCTGCGCCTCACCCTGCTCAACCCCTCCCCTGTCCGGGTCCTAGGTGATGACTCCCTGCTCCATCACCTCTTCCAGAACCTGCTTTCCAACGCCCTGAAGTACACGCCGCCCCATGGCGAGGTGCGCATCGGCTGGGAAACCGCATCCTCGCATCGCAGAGGCGACGAGACTTCAAAGCTGGTGCACTTCTTTGTCGAGGACACCGGCATCGGCATTTCTGACGAACTCAAGGCCACACTTTTTCGAAAATTCAGGCGGGGCAACAGGAGCGCGGATGCAGGGGTAGACGGCAGCGGCATCGGTCTTTTCATCTGCCAAAAGATTCTCACCATCCTCAAAGGCAGGATTTGGATCGAAGACGTCCACCCCAGAGGCACCCGTTTTTGTTTCACTCTTTTTTCCCCGGACAAGAACGGATGATTCTGCAGGGGACACGGGATGAACAACAACCGCCAGAACACTCATTAGGGAGAGAGGAACCACCTCCACAAACCTAGTCGTATGCTGGAACTCACGCACGTCTCCCATGATTTCGGGACGCATTGGGCCCTGAAAAACCTTTCCTTCTCGTTGAAGCAAGGGGATTTCCTCTTTCTGACCGGACCTTCAGGGGCGGGCAAAACAACGCTTTTGCGGGTCATTCACGGGGACATCCCCCTGAAGCGGGGCAACGCCTTTGTGGCTGGTTTCGATCTGCGCAATATGAAGCCGCGCCAGATCCCCATGCTTCGCCGACAGGTGAGCGTGGTGTTTCAGGATTTCAAAATCCTGCCCAATCTGTCAGTCTACGCCAATGTCGCGTTGCCTCTGGAAGTTCGCGGGCTTGCACGACCGCGGATCGAACGGCGGGTCAGGGCCATTTTGCGCAGCCTGCACCTGGACAACAAATCCCAGACTCCCTGCAGGGAACTTTCAGGCGGGGAACAGCAGCGGGTGGGCATTGCCAGGGCTGTTGTGGTCAATCCCAAAATCCTGCTGGCAGACGAACCCACCGGTAATTTGGACCCCTACCTTTCCAGGAAACTTCTGGCCATCTTCCGGCAGTTTCACCGCCACGGCACCACCGTGGTCTTTGCCACCCATAGCAAGGAACTCATCTCGACCATTCCTGATGCCAAGATCCTGGTCCTGAAGAACGGGATGGTCGCCGGAGCCAATTTCGAATCCGCTGAAATCGGAACCTCACCCCATGAGGATGATGCTGCATGATGACCCTTTTTTTTCGCCTCATCTCCCGCGGCATTCGCACCCTCTTCCATCATCCCTGGCTCCAGGCCCTGACCCTGGGGGCAGTGACCCTGGTCACCCTTTTGGCCGGGCTCTTTCTTATGGTCTTGTACAATCTGGACCTCCAGCTCAAGACCAGCCAGGGGCAGATTCAGTTTCAGGTCTACTGGGAACAGGAGGCCGACATGGAAACGGTGACCCGGACCTGGGAGGATCTCAAGCGGCTTCCGCACCTGACCGCCATGGAAACGTTCACCCCGGAGCAGGGGCTTGAAACCTTGGACGATTCTCTTCCCGGCGGCGCCAATCTCAAAGTCCTCAGAGGCCAAAGCCCCCTCCCTCCAACCGCCCTGCTCGCATTTTCCCTTCCGGGCGAACCCGAGCCCACCTGGGCCAAGGAGATGCTCAATGACCTGGGCGCCATTTCAGGCGTAAAAAAGGTCCACTACAACCCTGTCCAGGTGGATCTGGCCAACTCCTGGTTTCGGTTCAGCCGAAACGTCATCTGGCCCCTGATTGTTTTTCTCGGCCTTATCCTTGCCCTCATCGTGGGCAATACCATCAAGCTGTCCATGCTCCACCGCAGGGAAGAGGTGGAAATTTTGCATCTGGTCGGGGCCAGCCGGTTCTACATCCAGTTGCCACTGCTGGCCGGAGGGGCGTTTCAAGGATTGATGGGCAGCCTTCTGGCGCTGTCCATGCTCAAAGGCATTCAGCTGGGGCTGCGTGATCTTCTCAACTTTCCTCCGCTTCATCTGACCATTCGCTTTCTGCCTCCTGAACAGCTCCTCGGCCTTATCCTGGCCCTTACGCTGGTCGGCTTTTTCAGCAGCTGGGTGGCCGTGCGGGCCTGATCTTCAGCCGGGTTCTTGACTCTTAACCCTTGCCCCCTGGGTTTCGAATCTGCTATCGCCTTGAGACGGACCAGTCTTTTGACGTCCGGAAACTCTCTCCAATTTTTCAAACGAGGTTTTTCATGCGCAGCAAAAAAATGACCGGCGGCCTGGAAAAGGCTCCGCACAGATCCCTGCTCTACGCCCTGGGCCTGACCAGGGATGAGATATCACGACCCCTTATCGGGGTGGTCAATTCCGCCAACGAAATCGTTCCCGGCCACGTCCACCTCCACACCATTGCCAAAGCCGTCAAGGAAGGGATCAGAAATCACGGTGGGGTGCCCATCGAGTTTCCGTCCATTGCCGTGTGCGACGGCCTGGCCATGAATCACGAAGGCATGCGCATGAGCCTTCCGAGCCGGGAGATCATCGCCGATTCCGTCGAGATCATGGCCACGGCCCACCCCTTTGACGGACTGGTGCTCATTCCCAATTGCGACAAGGCGGTTCCGGGAATGCTCATGGCCATGCTGCGGTTGAATATCCCTGCGATAATGGTCAGCGGCGGCCCCATGCTTTCCGGCGAGCACCTCGGCCAGCCCGCAGACCTGATCAGCGTGTTCGAAGCAGTGGGCAAAGTAAAATCCGGCAGCATGAAGGAATCTGAGATGCAGTCCCTGGAGGAAAGCGCCTGCCCGACCTGCGGGTCCTGCTCCGGCATGTTCACGGCCAACTCCATGAACTGCCTTTCCGAGGCCATTGGCCTGTCTCTGCCCGGCAACGGAACGATTCCCGCGGTCTTTTCCGCTCGGGTCAGGCTGGCCAAAGCTGCCGGAGAACGGGTCATGGCCCTGGTTGCACAAAACCTGTGTCCCCGGGACATCGTCACCCAAAAGAGCGTGCGAAACGCGGTTGCCGTGGATATGGCCCTGGGCTGCTCCACCAACACCGTGCTCCACCTGCCGGCCATCTTTTCAGAGGCAGGGCTCGACCTCTCCCTGGACATCTTCAACCAGGTCAGCCGAACCACGCCCAATCTTTGCCGACTCTCTCCGGCCGGCCCCCACCACCTGGAAGACCTCAACCGCGCTGGCGGCGTGCCGGCAGTCATGGCCGAACTGGCCCGTAAAGATCTTTTGGATCTCGGATCAAAAACCGTGACCGGCCAGACCGTGGGCGAGAACATCGCGCAGGTCAAAGTTCGTGACCATACAATCATCCGCAGCGTGGACGATCCCTATGCCCAGGAAGGCGGCATTGCCATCCTGCGGGGCAACCTGGCTCCCGAAGGTGCCGTGGTCAAACAGTCGGCCGTAGCCCCGGAAATGATGGTCCGCACCGGGCGGGCCCGGGTCTTTGATTCGGAAGAGAACGCCGTGACCGCCATCCTTGGAGGGGCCATCCTGGCCGGGGACGTGGTGGTCATCCGTTACGAGGGTCCCAGGGGCGGACCCGGGATGCGCGAGATGCTTACCCCCACCTCCTCCATTGCCGGCATGGGGCTGGACCGGGATGTCGCCCTGATCACGGACGGACGGTTCAGCGGCGGAACAAGGGGAGCTTCCATCGGGCATGTTTCACCGGAGGCGGCCGAAGGCGGTCCCATAGCGCTGGTCCAAGAAGGCGACATGATTTCCGTGAACATTCCGTCCAGGACTCTGCACCTGGACGTGAGCGACGAGGAGCTTGAAACGCGAAAGAAAGCCTGGTCTCCAACGGTCAAGGCCGTTGCTTCACCGCTCCTGCGGCGCTACAGCAGGCTGGCCCAGTCTGCAGACAAGGGCGCCAGGTTTCGAGAATTGGAATAAGTACCAAAGGTGAGGATCAGGTTGCCCGGTATGCCGCAGGACCGAATTGTGCTACACAAAAAATTCGGGGTGCAGGAGGAAATCATCCACAAGGGAAGCCGATGATCATCTGGGGCGAGTCCACAGCAAAGGGTTTTGACCGATGGGAGGCATCCTCGCGGGGCAGAGCCGCCCTTGCCTGCGAGCGCAGGCTCCTGCACCGGATCATTTCCCCCTGGCCCCGGCGGCGGCAGAAACTTCTCGAGATCGGCTGCGGCACCGGCATCTTCCTGAAGCTCTTCTGGGAGGCGGGATTTGACACCACCGGGCTTGATCGCTCCCCGGCCATGCTGGAAAGATCCCGGTCCAGAATGGGAAACAGGGTCGATCTTCATTTGGGCAATGCCGATCACCTGCCTTTTGATGACCGGGAGTTTGACTTCACCGTGCTCATCACTGTCCTGGAGTTCTGCGCCGATCCCGAAAAGATCATTGCCGAAGCCGTCCGCGTTACCCGCAAGGGGCTGGTCATCGGATTTTTGAACCGGGATTCGCTCTACTATCTCTCCCACGGCCGCACATGGCCCTGGTCCAAACCTTCGACACTGCGCCAGGCCAGGTGGTTCACCTTCATGCAGATGCGCCGAATGGTTCTCTCCCGCATCGGTCCCAAACCCGTGGTTACCCGCTCGGTCCTGCCCTGGCCTGCGATAACCTGGCGCGACTCCCCCTTCTTTCGCAAGATCAACGGAATCATCCTTCCACCGCTGGGCGGTGCCTTCGTGGCCATGCGCATCGATCTGGTCGGGGAGCGTGCAATGTCGCCCCTCCTGGCGTTCAAACGCAACTCCAAAAATGCCCGGGCCTCCTCGCTTCAGCCCATCGCCCGGGGCCGGAACAGCTGCACCCGCAGCATTGACTCTCCACTGCAGTGAGCACCCCTTTAGCTCTCCTGCGCCGCTTCCTCTTCCAGATCCTTCTCGCTGGGCGACGGCACAAAGAACTCCAACCGGGGAAAGTGCCGCAGATCCTTTTCGATCCCTGCCCGCAGAAACGAGTTGACCCAGTGAAAGATATCGCTCTTCTGGACTGAACGGCGGAGCTTGCGCATTCTCTGCTGCCGCTCCTTGGGCTCCATGGCGTACGCCTCATAGATGGCATCGGCCATGCCGGTGATGTCATACGGGTTGACCAGCAGAGCTCCGTGCTGCAGCTGCCCCGCGGCCCCGGCAAATTCGCTCAAAATGAGCACGCCGTTTTCCTCCAGACTGCAGGCACAGTACTCCTTGGCCACCAGGTTCATGCCGTCTTTGATCGGGGTGACCAGGGCGATGTCCGCGGCCCGGTAGTACGCCACGAGTTTCGGCTTGGGCAGGGAACGGAAGATGTAATGGATCGGACTCCAGCCATCCCGGGTGAACCGGCCATTGATCTCCCCCACCAGCCGTTCGATTTCCTGCTTCAAGGATTCGTACTTGCCCACATCCCTGCGGCTGGGAACCAGGACCTGCACCATGGTGACATTGCCCAAAAGCTCCGGGTACCGCTCCAGGGCATCGGCCATGGCCAGCAACCGGTGGGGAACGCCCTTGGTGTAATCCAGCCGGTCGACCCCGAGCACCATCTTGACGTTGGGCATGTTCTCCCGGATGGACCAGGAGAAATCCTTTACCTCCTGGGACTTTGCCGTGCTGACGAAATCCTCGTAGTCGATGCTGATGGGGAACGCGCCGACCCGCATCTCCCCTTCCGGGGTGACCAGTTTGCAGACATGCCCCCTGCCTTTGACATGCCCCCCCTTGCCCATGGCCCGGACGCACTGGATGAAGTTGCGCCGGTCACGCATGGTCTGAAATCCGATCAGATCGAATTCTTTCAAGGCCTCCAAAATTTTGAAGCGCCACGGAAGCTTGAGAAAAATGTCCAGAGGCGGAAAAGGAATGTGCAGATAGAATCCGGTATGCCGCTGGACCTCCATTTTCTTGAGTTCCATGGCAGTCAAAATGAGATGATAATCCTGGATCCAGACGTAATCATCCTCAGTGGTGTACTCCACAATGGCCTTGGCAAACTTCTGGTTTACCTGACGGTAATAGTCCCAGTACTTCGGGTTGAAATTGCAGTTGGACGGAAAATCATGAAAGAGCGGCCAGAGGATTTCATTGGAAAACCCCCGGTAAAAATACTCCACCTCGTCTTCGGTCAGGGAGACGGAGCGCAGGCTGTATCCGGTCCGCTCCCGCCCCCGCTCCTCCAGAATCTTGTCTATCTGCTCCTCGTCTCCCTGAATTTGCTCACTCGTATTCCCCAGCCATCCGATCCAGAGCCCGCCGCGATCTCGTAAGACCGGACCCAGAGCGGTAACCAGCCCCCCGGCACCGGATGTCACATCCCAGCTGCCCTGTTCGCTCTTGTTGAGGACCACGGGAAGACGGTTGGAAACCACGGCAAGACGCTTCGTATTCATGCACTGCTCCTTAATGGCATTGAAATTCCTGAGATTTTGATCTTTATACATCGCTGATCACGTTGTATCTGTCAATGTAGCCATTTCTCAACGCCCCGAACCCTCGAACCGAACCTTACAGGGATCCCCAAGCCTGATTTTCCATGGCACAGAAACGATCTTGACCAATATCAGTCCCTTTGCGTATTTTTTAAGGAGGTTAACTTTTTCAACTTCACCCCACAGGAGGCTGGTATGTCCGGATTGGTCCAAACGGTTCTCTTCAGAAGGACCGCAATGCTTTTGATCCTTGTCATGGGCCTGCTCAGCAGTGTCCCCCCTGTTGACGCGGGATTCATCCCCACCGGTGAACAGGAGATCTTGCAGCGCGATCAGGACCTGCAGGACGTGCAGAAGGTTCTGGAAAACAAGATGGTGCAGAAGCGGCTGGAAGCCCTGGGCTATTCCCAAGCAGAAATTCAGCAGAAGCTAGACCAGCTCTCCGACAGTGAAGTGCATGCCCTGTCCACACAGCTCAATGCGCTCAACCCGGGTGGGAACGGTCTCGGCATTATCGTTACGATCCTGGTCATTGTTCTGCTCGTGGTCGTCATCCTCAAGCTGACGAACAAAAGTATCGTCATCTCATAATCCATGTTCGATGCAAGACCACGTCGCCGGCCCGGCCCTGTCCCAGGCAGCGGGTCGGCGATCCTCCTTCTGCTGACCCTTGTGCTCGGCGCCGGCTGCGCAGCAAAGCCTGCAACACAGGATTCCTCCTGGCCCCGGGACCGGGCCGAAATTTCCGGAATTCCCCTCTTCCCCCAGGAAGCATACCAATGCGGCCCTGCAGCTCTGGCCACGGTTCTGGTCCATTTTGGCGATGTTGTTACTCCTGAGGAGATTGCCGGGGAGGTCTTCTCATCCCACAGACGGGGGTCGCTTTCCCTGGACCTGGTCCTGTACGCCCGAACCCGGGGATTTTCAGCGCAGTGGTTCAAGGGAGAGATTGCCGATCTCACCGAATCGGTTCTGGCGGGAGAACCGCTCATCGTGATGGTGGACAACGGTGTGCTGGGCGTTAGCACCTTTCATTTTCTGGTGCTCACCGGGTATGGGCCGGAGGGGGTCGTCGTCCATGACGGAGGACCGGAAAAGAGCGTGATCCCCTGGTCCAGGTTTATTCGATCCTGGGAGCGAACCGATTCCTGGACTCTGCGCATCAGGCCCGAAGCACACTCCCACCGATCCATGGGACCATCATGAAAAACATTGTGCTGCTTTTGTGTCTTGTCCTTGTCTCCTGTTCCCTGCCCAGGGTGACGCTTCTGGACGACCCGCTTACCGGACAAGAGCATCTCCAGCTTGGAGCGGCCTACGAGGAACAGGGCGAATTCGAATTGGCCCTTCGCGAATACAAGGCTGCGGCAAGATCGCTGCCCGAAGGACACCTGTACGGAGGAAATGTTCTGTTCCAGCAAGGCAATCTCGATGCCGCCGTCCAGGCCTATTCCCGGGCAATCCGAACCATGCCGGAAGACCCCCGCCCTCTGAACAATCTTGCCTGGCTGTATTATACCCGCGGACAAAACCTCGACCGGGCCCTGGAACTGGCCACCCGGGCGGTGGAACTGGCCCCGGAAGGGGCAAAAGACCCCTATCTGGATACCATGGAGAAAATCCATCTGGCCCGACAAAGCCAACCGGAGTCCCCTCGGCCCTGACACTTCCGGGAGCAGCCGGTTTCAGGATCAGTCCAGAAGCCGCTTTTGCCCCTTGAGTTCCTGAATGCGACCGATTTCTTCGGTCACCTCCAAAACGCCCATATACGTGCCCTCGTCGGAATAGACCGGAAAATACCGGATCAAAATCTTGTCCCCTTTGAAATCGATCCAGAATTCGGCCTTGTCCCGGGTTTTGTTCTTGAACCCTTCCACGATGGCGAGCACGGTATCCACGCTCTGGGCCGGGTGGCACTTGAGCACTTTGCGACCGACCACGGATCTGGTGCGGGTGAACACTTTCTTTTTGTCCAGCCGGTTGAAATAGGCCACGGTATCCTTGTCATCCACGAACGTGACCTCGACGGGCAGACTCTTCAGGGCTGGCTGTAAAAAGGGAGATACTCTTTTCCCTCCCGTGGACCGGAGTCAATCCACGCCGAGATCGAGTGCAGAACCATGAGGGTGGAATAAAGGGAGCTTGCCCGGGAGAACCCCGGGCGCTTCACGTAAACAGGATCTGGGGGTCGAGGGAAAGATTTCGAGCATCAAAGCAGTCCACAATACCAAGCTCTTGCGTTGCTTCATCCAAAAGGTCGACAATGTCGCCCTTGTGCACGATTCCGTTGCTGACTCGAATTTTGCGAACCTTTGGCCTGAGAAGGTTTTCAGGAGGAATTTCAATGACAAGGGCACAGGAGGAATCCGAAAGTTTGACCAGGCTGCCCACGGGATACACGCCAAGGCATTTGACGAACCCGTCGACCATTTCCCCCTGGATATCCTTTTCCCGCATGGCGTAGATGATCTTCAACGCCTTTTGGAGCGGCATGGGCTCCTTGTACGGCCGCCTGCTCGTCAAGGCGTCATAGATGTCCGCCAGGCTGATGATGGAGGAAAAGGGGTCGATGCTGGAGCCGGACAACCCTTCCGGGTACCCGTTCCCATTGAACTTTTCGTGATGTTCCACAATGCTGCGCAGTATCCTGGGATGGATTCCCCTTTGGGACTGGATCATATCATGCCCTTCCCGGGAATGGCGCTGTACGATTTTGAACTCCGAAGGCGTCAGCCTTCCCGGTTTGTTCAAGATGGTTCCCGGCACATGCTCCTTCCCGATATCGTGGAGCAGGCCGGCCACCCCGAGGAGCCGGAGTTCGTCTTGAGGAAGCTCCAGGTATTTTCCGTACACCACGGCCAGGACTGCAACATTGACGCAGTGCGTATAGGTGTATTCGTCGTAGTTCTTGAGCTTGAACAGGTTCAACAGGGCGGTTTCATTGCGCAGAGCGCTGTCCACCATCTCACCCACAAAGGCTTCGGATTCGCTTACGCTCGGTGCCGCACCGGCCCGGGCCTTCTGAATGAACGTTCTGGCGAATTGCAGCGCCTGGGCATAGACCTTTCTGGCTTGAACGATCTCCTCTTCCAGGGGCACCGAATGGGATTGTGCCGGGACGCTGCGGCTCTCCCCGATATCCTTTGCCTGGGGCTTGAATGCCGCCTGCACTTCGGGGGTGCTCCGGGCCAGGTCGACGAACGCTTCGAGATAGCCTTCCCGGCGGATCGCGTCGATCTCCCTTTGGGACGTGAGCAGACCTTCCCGGGCATAGAGGTACGGGGCCTGGGTCCAGGAAATCCCGGTGTCCCGGATGAACATGCCCACCCTGATGTCGTCAACTAGGATCTTTTGTATCATCGCACCGTACGGCTCGAAGTAACGCGAAACAACCGCTGTATGAACACGGGCGATACCTGAAGAGAAACAACCGTGTTTGTCAATCCCGTTTTTGGCTCCAGCCAGGAGAAAGGCCGTGCCCCTCCCTGTGCCATCAATCACCAAGGGATTCGTTTTGAACGATCCGGGATAAAATTCTATCCATTCTAGCCAGGGGCACGGAAAAATGCCCCTCTTCAGGGAGGAAATAAGCGCTGCTCTTCGGAATCGTGCGCTGGAGTTGCCTGCCCATCTCCTCAGGAACAGTGACATCCCGACGCCCCTGCCAGATAATGACCGGGATACGAATGTCTTGAAGGTCGAACCCCCACTCCTGGACATAAAGGCACAGGTCGGTTGCGATTCCCTGGGCTCCCTGCCTGATGCTCTCTCCCAGAGAAGCCGCCAGGACGGTTCTGATTTCAGGATCAGTGAGCACCGCTTTGTTGGCCGGGGCGGGTGTGACCCAGCTCATCAGGGCTATGGCAGCCCGCGGATGACACCTCACGATTCTGCTCAGCACCGCCAGCAGGGCGTCACTTCCTTTGGGGCACCCCCGGGCGGTCATCATGAAGGTCCTGATCGGCAGCCATACTTTGCGCAGAGTGGTTCGCTCACTGGGAGCGATGCTGCCGACTAGGGAGACCGTTCGCAATCGTTCGGGAATGGCATGGGCGCAGGCCAGGGCGAATGGCCCTCCACCGGAAATTCCGAGCAAGTGAAAGGTGTCCAGACCCAAATTTTCAGCGACCTCTTGAACATCCCGGGGCCAGTCCATCAGTCGCCTGCCCGGAAGATTCGTAGATTTTCCGTATCCCGGGCGGTCCAGTCCGATGAATCGGAGATGAAGATCGCGGGAAATCGGCTCGGTCAGGAGAACTTCCAGCCTCGAACCTGGACAACCATGAAAATAGAAGACCGGCTCCCCTTTCGGGTCACCCGCCTCGAAACATCCGATCTCCCGCCCATCGTGAAGTTGGATCACGGACCCCTTGGACTGGAGCGTCTGCTGTGTTTTTTGTGTCTGCTTGCCGATCATGGAGATGCGTGATTTTTGCAGGACGTGGTTGACCCTGTGCTTGATATTTTAGATGACGGTGCAAGGAGTACGGCATGCATACCGAAAAGGTCAATCTGGAAGGAGTCGTCCGCAGGGTCAAATCCCAATTTGTCATGGTCCCTTCGGGAATGCTCAGGGCCTGGTGGCTTTCACGTCCAAAGCAATGCTCGGACCATGGAGCATACGCTCTGGTGGTCCTGCGGCGGTTCTGGAGCCCAAGGCGGCTATCTGTCCTATATCCACGGATTGGTCCATGCCGAACTGGCGGAGAGGCTGGATCCGCTCTTTTCAGCCATTGCCGTGGCCAAAGAGGACCCTTCTCTGGTGGACGACATCCTCCCCTCTCTTCGGGCCGCACAGACTGGTTTGTGGGGGAGCAGCGGGTGCTCGATCTGCTGCACCGGGTTCAAGCTTCCCCGGACGCCTCCCGGGAGACGTCCGGGAAAATACGGCTAGCGCCGCCGTGATTTGGAAACAACGAGAAAGCCGATTGCAGCCAGGCCTGATGTGAGCGCGCCTGCTGTCAGGTACGGGTGTCTTCGGATCCTTTCATTGGTTCGCTCTACTCCCGGGCGAACCCGCTCTCCCATCAGCTGATACTGCCGCTTGACTGCATCCAGGCTTTCCTGGGTTCTCAGGCGCAGGGCACCGAGTTTTTCCTGCTGCCCTTCACCTGCTGCGCTCACAAGCGCATCAGCGTTGCGCATGAAACTCTCCAGATCCCGCTCCAGATTTCTTTTGATCGCGTCCACGTTGACCATAGTATTCCTCCACTCGTTGAAAGTTCCCCATTTCAGAGGGTATCGTCACGAGTGTAACGTCAAAAATCCGTTTTTCGCAAGGGTTGCTGCAAATTTTCGAAAGGGTTCCGGCCTCTATCCCTGAAAGACGCTTTGGAGAACTGCTTCCAGTTCTCCGAGTGTGTAGGG
>JBKHAV010000124.1:0-6596 GCA_046542715.1 Desulfovibrionales bacterium | reverse complement strand
CATGCTTCTTTCTTGTCATCCTCCGGCTTGACCGGGGGATCCATCTTCATGTTTTCATCTTTTTGAATTTTCTTCGTCCCCCTTCGATTTCGTCCGGGGGAGCGGAGGGGGAACCGCTTCGCACTGTTTGAGCAAAGCTAGTTTGCGAAGCCGGTCCGGAGCGGACCCGGTGGCTTTACGAAATCGTCTTGGGGGCGGCTTTTTGCCTTTTTGCCGCCAAAAAAGGAGGTCGCAACAAGGCGAAACCATGGGATGTCCGGCAGTTCCGCCTGATATGGAAGTTTCTGGCTGATCAGTTTTCAAGCGAGAACCAGGCTCTTCTTTTTTGCTGGGCCCAAAAAAGAAGCAAAAAAGGGCCGGCCCCAGCCGAAGGCACCCAGCACTCAATTCCTGGTGATTTTACTGAAGCATGGAGATGTATTCGAAGCGATTTTGTAGTGCGCATCGTTCTGGGGACGAATTGAGTGCTGGGACGCCGTCCCCTCCGGGCGGACTTCCCAAACTCCTCCCTGCGGTCGTCAGACAGTGGGAAGCCGCTGATCCTCCGGGGCCGGCTTGCCATCGGCAACGGGGCAAAGGCAGTAAGCACAGGAAAAAAGACAAATTTACTGTGCATCTTCTGGCTTTCATCCCACGGCTTGTCCGGGGGAGCGGAGGAGGCGCTTCGCACTCCTTTTTTGCCGTCCAAAGAGGTCGCCACAAGGCGAAACCATAGGACCGGCAGTTCTGCCTGATATGGAAGTTGTTGCGTGATCGGTTTCAAAGTGGGAATGTCTCATGCTTCACGATTCCCTCCCGATTTTCCTGCCCGAAGAAATGCGTTTGCGCTGGAGGGTTGGAGGCAGTACATAGACCTCCAGACGTTGATTCTACCTGGTCTGGAGGATGAATACGGACATGGGAAAAAAGCGAAGTTCGTTCAAGAAGCTGCTGATTTTTCTGGCAATGGCTGTTGTGCTTTCAACGGCTGCCCTGACCATATACCTCGATGTCACCGTGCGCGAGCGATTCGAAGGGAAGCGATTCGCTCTTCCGGCCCGGGTCTATGCTCGAGCACTGGAAATATATCCCGGCAAAGTGCTGCGCACCCCGGATTTGTTGGCTGAACTGGCCATGCTCGGGTATCGCGAAACAGAGAGGGTGGGCGAACCCGGAACATACGGGATTCAAAACGATGCAGTAACGCTGGTGACACGACCTTTTCGATTCGGCGACGGGGTTCAGGAAGAGGCGAAATTGCAGCTTGTGATCGAAGACGGCCGGGTCAGTTCCCTTGTGGATCACTCCGGCCGGTCGGTGGAACTGGTGCGTCTGGACCCGGTTCTGATCGGAGGCATCTATCCCGGCAACAATGAAGATCGCGTCCTGGTCAAGCTCGATGACGTGCCCCGGCATGTTGTCGACGCGCTGATCGCTGTTGAGGACCGCAGGTTCTACAGTCATCACGGCATCGACCCTCGGGGAATTCTGCGGGCCGTCATTGCCACGGCCAGCGGGAAAGGCATTCAGGGGGGCAGCACCCTGACGCAGCAGCTGGTCAAGAATTTCTATCTGACCTCCGAGCGCACCCTGCAGCGAAAATTCACTGAAATGATCATGGCGATCCTGCTGGAAGCCCATTACAGCAAGGAAGAGATCCTCGAAACATATATCAACGAAGTCTATCTGGGACAGGACGGGAATCGGGCCATCCACGGTTTTGGTCTTGCCGGTTCCCATTATTTTGACAAGCCCCTGGAACGGCTGAGCCTTGCGGAGACCGCGCTTTTAGTCGGGATGCTCAAAGGACCCGCACAGTTCAGCCCACGGAATCATCCGCAGCGCGCTCTGGACCGGCGGAACCTTGTTCTGGCGCAGATGCGCGATGCCGGGGTCATTACCAGCGATCAGCTGATTGCAGCCAGAACCTCACCCCTCGGTGTCGTCCAGCGGCCTCCCCGGGGAACGTCCCCGTTTCCCGGATTTCTAGGCCTGGTACACCGGCAGCTCCAGCGCGATTATCGGGACGAGGACCTGCGTTCGGAAGGGCTGCAGATCTTCACCACGCTCGATCCCATGGTACAGCGCTCGGCTGAAAATGCATTGGCCCGGAGGCTTGCCCGTTTTGAAACAGAGCAGGGTATGGCGGCGAGCACGCTCCAGGGGGGTGTCGTGGTAGCCAGTACCCAGGGAGCCGAGGTCCTGGCCGTCGTTCCGGGCCGAAACGCCCGCATGGACGGGTACAACCGCGCCTTGGACGCCCGGCGGCCCATCGGTTCCCTGATCAAGCCCTTTATCTTTCTTACAGCCCTTCAGAGGGCGCAGCAGTACACTCTGGCCACCCTTCTGGATGACAGTCCCCTGGTCTTGGAACAGGCCGGCACAACGGACTGGGCACCCCAAAATTACGACAAGACCTTCCACGGAAACGTCCCTCTGCAGACGGCACTGGCCCAGTCTTACAATGCGGCCTCGGCCAGGCTCGGTCTGGATATCGGTGTGCCGGCGGTCATGGATACGCTGCACCGTTTCGGATTGGAACGGGAAGTGCCAGGATTTGCTTCGAGCCTTCTGGGAGCCAACGAATTTTCCCCCCTTGAAATGACCCAACTCTATCAGACGATAGCGGGCGGCGGGTTTCGCACTCCCCTCAGGGCTATCCGGGAAGTACTGACTGCTGACGGGGTTCCTCTGCAGCGCTACCCTCTAAACGTCGAACAGGCTGTGGACGGGCCCGCTCTTCACTTGCTCAGTGTGGCCATGCAGGAAGTCGTCCGTACAGGAACGGCAAAGGGACTCAGCTCCTATCTGGACCCCTCGTATGGGGTTGCAGGTAAGACCGGAACCACGGACGAGTTCCGCGACAGCTGGTTCGCGGGGTTTACCGGGGACCGCCTGGCCGTGGTCTGGGTCGGACGGGACGACAACAAGCCCACGGGCCTGACAGGATCATCAGGTGCCATGACGGTGTGGGGGGAGTTGATGGCCGGGCTCGATCCCGAACCCTTGGTTCTGCCGGTGCCGGAAACTGTCGAGTACATCTGGATCGACCCCCTGACAGGACTTCGCAGTGCTGAACGATGTCCCGGAGCAGTGAAGTTGCCGTTCATCACGGGCTCCGCACCGGTCGAATCCGCCCCGTGCGGACCCTCCCAGATCGGCGGCTCGATCAAAGGCTGGTTCAAGAGGTTGTTCAAGTGAATACTTCATTGCAGATTCTTCTCGGATTTTTGCTTCTGCTGCTGACTGTTGCCGGCTGCACCCCACTGAGGCAGGACTTCCCGGCACCGGAGCCGGCCCGGACCACAACGGCTGCATCAATGCTGCTGGAACAGGCCAAAGCTCAGGCAGGGGCCGGGCAGTTTGATCAGGCAGGGGCGACTCTGGAACGGGCGCTTCGGATCGAACCCCACAACCCCCTGCTCTGGCAGGAACTGGCCCGGGTCAGGATCAACCAGGGTCAGTATCGACAGGCGGAAAACCTGGCCGCAAAATCCAATGCCCTGGCAGGTGACCACAGACAGATGCAGGCCAGAAACTGGCAGATCATCGGCCAGGCCCGCACCAGACTCGGCGACCCGCAAGGGGCCAAAGCCGCGTTTGAACGGGCCGGGGAATTGTAAGGGAGATGAGGAGTTACGATTCAAGGTTCAGGTTTGAAGGGGAAGAATCCGAGACTAGGCCGGCATGACAAGGCGAACCAAGGGATACACCCAACGTGTCAGTTCGTGTCCGACCGGTCTCAAGGGCGAGAACCAGGCGCCGGGTAATGCGGGCATTCTTTTTCTTGTCATCCTCCGGCTTGACCGGGGGATCCATGCTTTTGAAAGGCATGGATTACCCGATCAAGTCGGGTAATGACGCCGGGTAATGCGGACATGCTTCTTTCTTGTCATCCCACGGCTTGACCGGGGGATCCATCTTCATGTTTTCATCTTTCTGAATTTTCTTCGATTCCCCCCTTCGATTTCGTCCGGGGGAGCGGAGGAGGAGCCGCTTCGCACTGTTTGAGCGCAGCGAGTTTGCGAAGCCGGCCCGGAGCGGACCCGGTGTCTTTACGAAATCGTCTTGGGGGCGGCTTTTTTGCCTCCTTTTTTGCCGCCAAAAAAGGAGGTCGCCACAAGGCGAAACCAAGAAGGGCGGGCAGTCTTCAGAGATGGAGGTTGTAGCTTGCTGCTCGCCGTTTTTCCCTGCTTGCCGCTTTCCTTCTTCCCTTCTTCCCACTTGCCGCTAGCCACTTGCCCCTTGCCGATTCTTATATTTGCTTTGAGCTTTCAGCTTTGAGCTTTCAGCTCCTTCCCCTTTTCCTCTTCTTCCTTGCGCAGGGCCCGGCGCAGGACCTTGCCTACCATGGTCCGGGGGAGTTCGGTTCTGAACTCCACGTCCTTGGGGACTTTATAGTTGGCCAGCTTCTGGCGGCAGAAGCCGATAATTTCGCTTCTGGTGAGCTTTTCGCCGGGCATGGGCACGACATAGGCCTTGATGATTTCGCCCCGGGTGGGGTGGGGAATTCCAACGGCCACTGCTTCCTTGACCTTGGGATGTTCGTGCAGGACCTCGTCGATTTCCCTGGGGTAGACGTTGTAGCCGGCTGAGAGGATCATGTCCTTTTTGCGGTCTACGATGTAAAAGTAACCCTTTTCGTCCATATAGGCCACGTCGCCTGTGTAGAGCCAGCCGTTTCGCAGCACCGAGGCGGTTTCATCGGGACGTTTCCAATACCCCTTCATGACCTGAGGCCCCCGGATGACCAGTTCTCCGATCTTGCCGGGGGGCATGGGAATGGAGCCGACCTCCATGTCAACGATGGCGGCATCCGTGTCTGGAAACGGCATGCCGATGGAACCGGGGATTTTCTGTCCGTCAAGGGGATTGAGATGGGTGACCGGTGAAGCCTCGGTCAAGCCGTACCCTTCGATGATTTCCGCACCGGTCATCCTTTTGAACCGTTCAATGGTTTCCACAGGGATGGGCGCTGAACCTGAGACGCAGTACCGGATGGAGGAGAGGTCCCACTGTTCGATATTTTTTTGCTGCAGCAGGGAAATATAGATGGCCGGTGCTCCGGGAAACACCGTGGGCCGGATTTTTTTGGTCGCCTTGAGCACGTCTCCCGGCACAAACCTGGGGAAGGGGGCCAGGGTGGCGGCCAGGGCTGTGGGCAGGTTCAGGCAGACCGTGAGTCCGTAAATGTGAAAGTAGGGGAGCAGTCCCAGAAACGTTTCGGTTCCCCTGCCGATCTTGTGGAGAATGGAGAGGATCTGAAAGACATTGGCGGTCATGTTGGTATGGCTGAGCATGACCCCCTTGGATATGCCGGTGGTTCCGCCGGTATACTGGAGAAGGGCGATGTCCCGCTCCGGGTCGGGCGGATGGATGCGAAGAGGCGCACTGTTTTTTTGCAGCAGCGTTTTCCAGGGTACCACGGTTTCGTCGAAGGGCACGGTCACTGCCTTGCCTTCACGCTTGGATTTCACGCGATACAGAAAGTTGAGGGGGAACTTGAGTCCGTCGGCAATGGACGTCACAATAACCTTGTCCAGGGAGAACCGGGGAAGGAGTGAGGAGATTTTCGGCCAGAGCATATCCAAGGTAATCAAGAACTTGGCTTTGGCATCGGTGAAGTGATGCACCAGTTCCGTCTCCATGTAGAGAGGATTGGTCATCACGATGGTTCCCCCGGCCTTGAGGACCGCCCAATAGGTGATGATGGTCTGCGGGAGGTTGGGGAGCATGATCGCCACCCGATCGCCGCGTCGCAATCCAGCCTTCTGGAAATTTGCGGCCACCCGCTCGGAGAGTTCCTTGAGCTGAGCGTATGAAATTTTGTAGTTATTGAAGACGACAGCGGTGCGCTTGGGAAATTCTTCAGCAGCCCTGTCCAAAAAACCGTACAGGGGAATCCGGTCGTAGTTCAGCGTGGGCGGGACTGAGGAATCATAATTCAGGAGCCACGGTCGTTCGATCTTCTCCTCGATCATGGGAAGGTCCTCGACAGATGGGGTGTTGGAGTTTTTTTGGTGTTGACCAATGTCTCTTGGGCCGTAAGCGGGGTTCGACCGGAGGTCTAGACTTTTTTCAGGACAAAGACAACTTCCATATGCCAGGTCTGGGGGAACATATCTATCATGGTCATGGAGGTCAGCGTCCAGCCGGCATCAAAGAAGGGTTTTAAGTCCCGGCAGGTGTTGGTGACGTCGCATGAGACCCACACCAGGGTTTGGAGCCCTTTCAGGGAAAGGAGTTGCCGGGATATGGGCCCGCTTCCGGACCTGGGCGGGTCGATGACAACAGCCTGGGGCCCGTACCGCTGCAGCTGGTTCCAGGCCTTGGGCTGCCTCAGGTCCGCGGCTTCGAACGAGACGGTCTTCAATCCGGCGGCACGGGCTGTCTCCCTGCCGCGGCGGACCGCCTCCCTGGAGGATTCAAGTGCCAGAACCTCTTTTCCATGAGCTGCCAGGGGAAGCGCGAAGTTCCCTGAACCGGCATAGCAGTCTGCCACACGATCAACCAGCTCCAACTCCTGAAGGATCAGACCGATCAGATCGCGGTTCAATTCCCGGTTGGCCTGGACAAAGCAGGAGGCCGGAAGGCGCAGAGGCACGTCCAGACCGGGA
>JBKHAV010000123.1:0-6757 GCA_046542715.1 Desulfovibrionales bacterium | reverse complement strand
GAACTCAGAGTCTTCTTCCTCTTTGATGGAAGAGACAAAAAATCCCTTGGGGGCACCGATCGGCCAAAAGAGATCGATGTGCCAATCATGAAAAATCGAACTGGAAAGTTCGGAAATGTCATCTCCGTTGTTGAAGGGGTCAATGATGCCCGAAAGATGGAGGATGCCGTCCTCATTGGAGACTACCGCAGTGGTTTCAAGTTCCCACCCGGTCTCCACGTGCAATTGTATCAGTGCGCTGGTCTCCTCCAGTTCCATGGATCCATAGGCAAAGGCGTCTTCAAGATAGACGAGGTCCTCGGATTCCCAGTTGCTGTACAGCACCCTGGCCATGAAGTTCATCCGGCCCTCGTACCCGGGAGCGCTTTCGCCGTCCTTTGTGACGAATCCCACCAAAGGCTCGGGCCGGTCCCCGGGAGCATCGCCAAGGAATTCGCCGGTGACAGCGCCGGTTTCCGCAAGTTCCAGGAGAAACGTGCCATCGGCATAAGTGCCGGCACGTATGTTCCCGCGGTCCATCAAATCAAGGAATGCATCTCCCACCACGATTCTATCCAGAAGGATGGATTCGAGCGAATTGCCGATCATGGCCGGGTCGGCCACAGCCAGTCGCAGCGAGTCGTTCGTCTCCGGCAAAACCCCGGGCGTGATCCCCTTGCTGCTTGAAGCGTAGAATTCTCCAATGGCGGTAGCTTTATCCGTATCGTCCACAGCGAGAAAGATCCCTCTGCGGTTGCCCACGGCCTGGAGCAGGTATGCTTTGTCTTCGGCATCCACAGTGACTTCCAAAACGGCAAGCCCTGTAGGTTTGGTTGGTTCGGAAAGCGAGACAAACTCGCCTTCTTCGGTCTTCATATCTATGAGGGTGCCGTTGGCAAAGGAAACGTCGTGCACATTCGCATCGATGGAAAAAGTGCCGTCAAAGTCCGCAGAAACGACCTCCAGCATGCCTGAGAGCTGTTCCCTGTCCGCACCAAGCACGTCCCGGAAGAGCATGTCGTGTTCACCTTCGTATACCGTGGAGACGAGCTCCTCCATCTTGGCGAAGTCCACCCCTTGTGCCGGCTGGAAGGAGGCCACGAAAAAGCCTCTGACCACTTCCGCGTTCCCCTCATCCAGCAGATCGGCATGGAGGTAATGTCCTGAAACGCTGCCCATCAGCCCGATGGAGCCGGCGACCTGGGCCACCTCCACGACTTCGTGGGTATCGTCGTCATGGGCCACCACGCTGAGCAGCATGCTGCTCCCCTGGACCCGGCCCGTGATGTCATCTCCTTCGTCGAGTTCGCCGGAGATCTCCCCGTCTTGGATCTGGATGGTCAGTTCATGGGAATTGTTTTCAACGATCGTAGCAATGTCGTTGTAGGTGTGAGCATCCGATTCGCCTGCGAGGTTTCGTTCTTCCAGGTACAGAAGGGTACCTGTGTAGGTCCCGTCCGGGAGGGTTCCGGTCTGGGTGCCGGAGGCCAGGACCTTGTCCACTGCATCCATGTGGCCCTGAGCCATTGGGTCGTCATAGAGCGCTTCCAGGGTGAGCCCCAGCCGGTCGGCCATATCCTGCAAAGCGTTGTCCAGGTCGGTTCTGACGGAGGCCCAGTAGATGCTGTCGGTGATCGGGGTGATGGCAAAGCGTTCCAGGCTTCCTCGGCCGACAAAAAGCATGGTCGGAGCGGGAAGGCCGGTGTCCAGGTTGAATCCGCCGACGCTTTTGAGGTAGAGGATCTCGGGGAGTTCATCGACATCCAGGGTGATGCGAAAATTTCCGTTTTCGTCGGTGTTCCCCGTTCCGATGACCCGGGACAACCCCCGGTCCGCGTACGCGGTCACGGTGGCGTCTCTGACGTACTCATCCACAACAACGCCGGTAATGACGGGGTTGGATGGGTTACTGCCGCCGCTGCTGCCGCAGCCGGTCAGAATCACCGCTGTAATCGCCAAAAGAATGAATCCGAAGAAAGTGTTGGATAGCGGGTGCAGGCGACGGGTGTCTCGTGCTGTGCGCATGGGAATGACTCCTGTGGGGTTCGGTTGGACAAGGATACAAGATCAAGCACTCGTGACTGAAGAGATATTACGGAACGCACAAGCGTCCCCTTGAGGAGTCGATCGACGTGAATGCGGGGAAAGTAAAGTCGTCCGGCGTGTAAACCTTGACACTTTTTGTCAACCACCCATGTCAACTATTTTGGTCGGATTGAAATAGTTTCCATAAAATTTATGATGTTACCTGGTATTCGAAATCGACCCCGGGTTATGAACCCTTGACTGGAGCTGAAGGAGAACAGGACGTTTGTTTGCGGCAAAATTACATTTCAAGAGATACCAGTTTGCCGCGGAAGAATCAGTATGCAGAAAATCTACCCGTGGGTGAGCGATCTGGTGCAGGAAGCAGCCGCTGTTCAGGAATCTGAGGTTCTTGTTTCGTGCCCCTTCACTCTCCTGTGCGTCTTCTGATAGAGTGGCTCATCCGAGCAATGGTTTATCATGGACATCTCGAATTCAAGACAGGAGAACGAACGTTATCATGAAAAAAAAGTGCATTCTCAGGACGTACGGTCTCTACGCGCCGATTTACGATCTCGTTTTCGGACGGGTCTTTCACAAAGGAAGAAAACTGACAATCGGTGCGATGAACCCCAAAGCCGGGGACCGCATTCTGGAGATCGGAATCGGTTCTGGGATTTCACTGCCGCTCTATCCGAAAGGGGTCATGCTCGACGGCATCGACATTTCTCCGCAGATGCTCGAAAAAGCCAAAAAACGCATGAACGGGTCTGCCAATGGCAACATCACTCTTCAGGTCATGGATGCGGAGTCTCTGGAGTTTCCGGATCAAACCTTTGACAAAGTTGCGGTGATGCATGTCTACTCCGTGGTCCCGAATCCACAGCGCATGCTTTCCGAGGTTTTGCGGGTATGCAAGCCGGGCGGGCAGGTTTTTATCCTCAACCATTTCACTGAGCAGGACAAAACCTTCTTGAATGTCTTTGAAAGGGCGTTGAGTCCCCTGCAGGATATCATCGGGTTCAGAGCCTGTTTCCCCATTGAAGAGCATATCTATGGGAATGATTTCAATTCGGTTTCAGTGAAGGATGTGAACGGGTTCGGAACCAAGCTGGTTCGGATCACCACCTGAATCATACGGCAGATGATGCACAAGGTGGCCCCTGTTTCCGTGGAAATGATCACTTTCAGAATTTCCCGGTCTCCGAAGGCCCTGGATGACCTGCGGCGGTCAGAGCGAGCAGGAGTCCTCCAATGGCTGTGACCACACCAGCCCCGAGAAGCGGCAGGGTGAATGAGCCGAATCGTTCGGCAGCATGGCCGGCAAGCCATGGGCCGAGTATCTGGCCAACGCCGAAAGAGGCTGTAAGCAGACCCACAGCTCTGCCCGAGTTTTCCGGCATAGTCAGTTTGCCCAGAGACATGGTCAGAAGGACAATGCCCATGAAGGTGCCTCCGTAGAGCAGGGCACTGAGCAGAAAAACCGGGATGGAACTCGAGAGTGCCGGCAGCACCACACCAACTGACAGGATGAGGAAGGCCGCCACCAGCGCTGCGCTCAATCCCCACCGTTGTCCGAGTCGGGCCCACAGGATGCAAGAGGGGGCGGCGGCAAGTCCGACAAATGTCCATACGACGGATCCCATGCCGGGGACGGTGGTCGTCCGTTCCACAAAAACAACAATGAACGTTCCGGTAACGATGTACCCCAGCCCGCCGCAGAAATAGGAAATCATGAGAACGTGCAAGGGAATGGTCCGGGTTCTGCCGAAGACCAGGGTCCGATGCGGAATTTCCGGTTCTTTGAGCAGGATGGCAGCAGGAATGGACAGCAGCAGTCCTGCGAATCCGTATGTCAGCCATGTCCCGGACCACCCCCCGAGCGCATACCCCACTGGTGCCAGTATTCCTGTCAACGCGATCCCCGTACCAACCCCTGAAAAGAGCAAGCCGTTGCCTCGGCTGTTCCCCCGTATCGAATCCAGCGCAATTCCCGAGGCGAGCACGAACAGGAATGCGCTCGCCGTTCCAGAAGCAAACCGCAGAATGTTCCACATCAAGGGATCAGTGCCGGCAGCCATGAGAGCTGTTGCGGTCACGCTGATCAGAAGTGAAGCAAGAAAGGGAATACGCCGGCTGCCGGTGGGAACGGCTGCGGCACCCAATGCCCCCAGAAGATATCCGGCATAGTTCAAGGAGGCCAGCTGTCCGCCTTGTGCGTCGCTCAACCCCAGATCCAGCTGCATGTACGCCAGGGCCGGAGTAAAGGCGAAACGGCCGATGCCCATGGCCACAACCAGGGCGAGCATGCCGCCTATGACTGCCTCTCGAGACTGACGTTCCATGTAGATACTCCCCCTCCTTCACTGATGCTCATTTCACTGCCTGAGAAGGTCTTTATCTGCCGCTGTGCCTGGAGACAAGCGCTCAGGGCCGCAGCTTTCCAAAGATCCGCTGTTTGGTCGTTTCCAAAAGCTATGGCTCCTCAGATGCGTGAGCATTCGAATTCCGGTTCTCGTAAAAATGCTAGGAAGTATGTATTCTTCACAGTGCTGCAAAACAAAGAACATGGAGTGAAGGAGAAAGGGGGCTGTGACGAACGGAGATAAAGAAGAGGGGCTCTACGGCTCACCTGGGACCAGCGGACAGATTCTCAGAAAAACCGTGGTGCAATCGATCACTGTTCTGGTGATCGTAACTTTGGTTCTGCTCGTCAGGGAAACGAACAGTATCCTCCTGCTCTTTTTTGCGGGGATTCTGCTCGCGGTTTTGCTGGATTTGTTCAGCAGGCAGATCATGCGTGTTCCAAAAATCACCCACTGGCTCGCCGTGACCATTGCTTTGATTATCCTGACGGGCGTGATCATTCTCCTCTTTATTGTGGTGGTTCCCATGCTGGCCGAGGAAACAGAAGCTCTGTCGACGCAGCTGCAAAGATCCATCGAAGAACTTCAGGGATGGCTGCAGAAGAACACGGGCGGACGGTTTCTGGTGGAACAACTCTCAATGCTGGATGAGAGGGCTTCCAACGATACAGACATGTGGGGCCGTGTGGCCGGGATTTTCTCCACGACTATGGGCGCGATCACCAGTATGACCATCATAATCATTGTCGGTGTTTTTCTGGCCTACAGCCCGGGGATGTATACATCGGGATTCCTCCACCTCTTCCCGATGACCTACCGCGACCGTGCGGCTGAGGTGATGTCGGCGATCGGAACGACTCTTCGCTGGTGGCTCCTGGGCCAGATGATCTCCATGACGATTCTGGCGGTCAGCACCTGGATCATGCTGACTCTCCTGAATGTTCCCCTGGCCCTGATTCTGGCACTGATCACCGGAATCATGACGTTCATTCCCTACCTGGGACCGCTTATCGCCCTTGTTCCGATTATTCTGTTGTCCTTTCTGCAGTCCCCTTTCCTGGCACTTTACGTGTTCATTCTCTACATGCTCATCCAGAATATGGAGGCCAACGTGATCATGCCCATAATTTTTCACAGGACCGCACATGTTCCTCCAGCTCTTGGAGTCATCAGCCAGATCCTGTTCGGCAGCCTGTTCGGCATCCTGGGGTTCATCCTGGCCATCCCGCTGATGGCCGTCATCCTCCAGTTTCTGAAAATGGTCTATGTCGAGGATGTGCTTGGAGACAGTAGTGCTGTGGAAGCTCCATGAGTCGATTCCCGCTTCAAGAAAGTCGCCCCTATTTTTTTCGGCTGCTTCGACAAAGACAATAAAATTGAGTATGATCTGCAATTATTCAGGAAATAGTCTTAATAAAGGAGACATGTTATGCGAAAGTTGATGCAGATTCTCATCCTCTGTCTGTTTGCGGTTACTCTGGGTGTTGCCGGTTGCGAGGAGCCTGAGGTAGAGGACCTCACCCCGACCCGTGTTGCTCCTGATGGAAATGCGACCGAAGGCAATCAAACCTATGAGGAACAGCCCGGGGTTGTGCAGTAACGGTTGTACATGTTCTCCGGGCTGAAGCACCCCCTCGGAAAGGAGGGTGGCTTTCCAGAACCTGCAGAGGGTATGGAAACCAGTGTTCCAGACAACTGGGCGCAATATTATCGCGCCCGGTTTCTGGATGTTCCTGAAAATTGAGAATTCGTCACCCGGGCTTCAGTATGAAAGATTATGACTCCTTACAGAAAAGATTGGATGAGCACTACGATTGGCCCGCGGTGTATACCTTCAAGTTCATCGTGCCCAAGGCAAGCGCCGAGGAGTTGCTCTCCGTGTTCGAGTCGGACAAGGGGGTGAGCGTGCGTGAATCCAAGACGGGCAAGTACCTGAGCCTTACCGCCGAGGTGATCATGCCCTCCAGCGAGAGCGTGATCGCGGTGTACAAGGCCGTAGAGAGGATCGAAGGGATCATATCTCTGTAGTGCGGATGTGCAGGAAAGATGGCTGAGAATCCTTTCGGGACAATCAATTGGGGACGCCAGTTCCCACGTTTCGATCCTGGTGTTCACGGGAAAAATCTTTCCACGTGTTGAACCGATTGAGCGGTGTCCGTGTTGTGCTCTGGAGGAGTCCGAGGAGGTGAAATGGTTCGTTCGACCAGGGAAGTCTTTGAGGACCATCTGGCGCTGGCCAGGCATGGGGACGTGGAAACCGACATTCAGCGCAATTTTTCCCCGGAATGCGTCCTGCTCACCACTGACGGGGAGTTTCAAGGACATGAAGGCATACGATCGGCAGCAAAAGCTCTCGAAAAGAAGCTTCCGCACCCCACCTTCACCTA
>JBKHAV010000122.1:0-6857 GCA_046542715.1 Desulfovibrionales bacterium | reverse complement strand
GGCAAGACCTACAACTGGTGGTATGATTCCGACCCGGAACCGTACATGAACAACCGGCGCATCTATCAGCCCCGGGGAAAGGTGCTCGGCGGCTCCAGCACGATCAACGGCATGATCTTCATCCGCGGCAATGCCATGGATTACGAGAAATGGGCCCGGGAGGACGGCCTCGATCGCTGGTCCTATGCCCACTGCCTGCCGTATTTCAAGCGGTTTGAATGCCACATGGCCGGTGCGGACGAGTACCAGGGCGCGGTCGGCCCCCTTTATCTGACTACCCCGGAGTGCGACAACCCGCTGTTCACCGCCTTTTTCAACGCCGTGCAGCAGGCCGGATACCCGATCACCGAGGACGTGAACGGCTATCAGCAGGAAGGATTCGGCAAGTTCGACCGGACCACCTATCGCGGCAGGCGCTGGAACGCCGCCCGGGCCTACATCCATCCGGTGAAGAACCGGAGGAATCTGAAAATCAAAACCAAGGCCACGGCAAACCGCATCCTTTTTCAGGGCAAGCGCGCCGTGGGCGTGGAGTACACCAGGAGAGGGAAGACCACCAAGGCGTATGGCGGCGAGATCATCTGCTGCGGTGGTGCCATCAATTCCCCGCAATTGCTGCAGCTTTCCGGAATAGGAAACGGCACCGAACTTTCGACCCTGGGCATCAACATGGTGCACGACCTTCCCGGGGTGGGCGAAAACCTTCAGGACCATCTCGAATTGTACGTCCAGTACGCCTGCAAAGAGCCGGTGAGCATGTATCCCGCCCTGAAGTGGTACAACCAGCCCTGGATTGGGATGAAGTGGCTCTTCGGCCGCACCGGCGAGGCCGCCACCAACCATTTCGAAGCCGGCGGGTTCATCCGCAGCAACGACCAGGTCGAATACCCCAACCTGCAGTACCACTTTCTGCCCATTGCCATCCGCTATGACGGGTCCGCACCCGCGGAGGGGCACGGGTATCAGGTGCATGTAGGCCCTATGAACACAGATGTTCGAGGCCACGTGAAGATCAAGTCCTCGAACCCCTCAGAGTATCCATCCCTCCTGTTCAATTACCTGTCCACAGAGCAGGAGCGGCAGGACTGGATCGATGCCATCCGCAAGACCCGGGAGATCATGACCCAGCCCGCATTCGATCAATTTCGGGGCAGGGAACTGGCTCCGGGCGAATCGGCCCAGACCGACGAGGAAATCCTCGATTTCGTGGCCCGCGAGGGCGAATCAGCATACCATCCCAGCTGCACCTGTGCCATGGGCACCCACGACATGGCCGTGACCGATTCCGAACTGCGGGTGCACGGAGTGGAAGGGCTGCGCGTGGTGGACGCGTCGGTCATGCCGTACATTACCAACGGCAACATCTATGCGCCGGTGATGATGATCGCCGAGAAGGCGGCCGACATGATCCTCGGAAATACGCCGCTGGCCCCGGAGGAATACCCCTTTTACACGCATGAAAAGAACAGGTCGGAATAGCCCTATGATTACAAAGAAGATGTATATAAACGGGGAATGGGTCCCTGCCCGTTCCGGCAAAGAACGCGAGATTCTGAACCCCTTTGACGGTTCCGTGATCGCAACGGTCCCTGACGGCGGGCGCGAAGACGCGGCAGCCGCCATCCAGGCAGCCAGGCAGGCCTTTGATCAGGGGGACTGGCCGCAGACCCCGCCCTCCGAACGCGGACGGCTGCTCTTTCAACTCGCGGATCTGATCGAGCGCGAGCGTGAGGACCTGGCCCGGCTGGAAACCCTCGACACCGGAAAGACTCTGGAGGAGAGCCGGTGGGACATGGACGATATCGCCGGTATCTTCCGTTATTATGCCGGATTGGCAGACAAGGACGCGGGCGAGGTCATTGCCTCGCCCAATCCAGACACCACCAGCATGATCGTCCGGGAACCTGTGGGCGTGTGCGGTCAAATCTCGCCCTGGAACTATCCTCTGCTCCAGGCCTCCTGGAAAATGGCCCCGGCCCTGGCCGCAGGCTGTACCATCGTGATGAAACCGAGCGAGATCACTCCGTTGACCACGATCCGGGTCACGGAGCTGGCCGAAGAGGCGGGGTTCCCCCCGGGCGTGGTCAATACCGTGCTCGGTCCAGGATCTGGGGTCGGGGCGGAGCTCTCCGAGAGCATGGATGTGGACCTGATCTCGTTCACCGGCGGCATTGAAACGGGCAAGATCATCATGCGGGCTGCAACCGCGAATGTGAAAAAGGTGGCCCTGGAACTGGGGGGCAAAAATCCCAACATTATCTTTGATGATGCTGATTTCGATACCGCCGTGGATCATGCCCTGAACGGGGTCTTTTTCCACGCCGGACAGATCTGCTCTGCCGGGGCGAGAATCCTGGTCCAGAATGGCATTCACGACCGCTTTGTCAAAGCCCTCAAAACCCGGATGGAGCGCATCGTGGTCGGCAGCGGGTTCGACGAGTCCACCCGGATGGGGCCGCTCATTTCCGCCGAGCACCTGGCCAAGGTCGAAGAATACGTGGCCATTGCCAAAGAGGAAGGCGCCCGCCTGGTCCTTGGCGGCCAACGCCCGGACGACCCGGCCCTGGCCAAAGGCTACTTCCACCTGCCCACGCTGTTCACGGAGTGCGGGAACGACATGCGCATCGTGCAGGAGGAGGTTTTCGGCCCGGTCATCACCGTGGAGCGGTTCGCAACAGAGAAGGAGGCCCTGGCCAGAGCCAACAGCACCGTCTACGGACTTTCCGCCGGATTCTGGACCCGCGATCCGGACCGGATTCAGCGCATGTCCAGGGGGCTGCGCTTCGGCACGGTCTGGATCAATGACTTCAATGTCTATTTCGTGCAGGCCCCCTGGGGCGGCTACAAGCAGTCCGGCCTGGGCCGGGAGCTGGGCCGCATCGGTCTGGAGGAATACCAGGAGGTCAAGCACATCTATCAAAACCACGCCACTCGGCCGATTGGCTGGTTTGGGGCCGACTAAACCGGCTCCCGTTTTTTGTGACGCCCGGACCGAAGGAGGTCCTGGCCGTCGGAGGGAGAGTCTCTCTCAACAACGCCGGCGCGCCTGACCGGCAGAACCTGCAACACAGGAGTTTTTCATGAACGGCACAATGGCTCGCCCACTCAGCCTTGTCCTTGCCCTGATTTTGACCATTGCCTTTACCCTCCCTGCGGGGGCAAAGGACAACAATGTGCGCTTTGTTCACGTCAGTTGGACCGGCGTGACCATCAAGACTGAGATAGCCACGACCATTCTCAACTGTCTCGGGTATGACGCGGAAAGCCTCATGGTTTCCGTGCCCTTTGCCTACAAGGCCCTGGACATTGACGAGGCGGACGTCTTTTTGGGCAATTGGATGCCGACAATGGAGTCCGTCGCCACCCCCTATTTCGAGAAGGGCACGGTGGAAAATCTCGTGGCCAACATGCCCGGCGCCAAGTATACCCTTGCCGTGCCCACATTCATGGCCGAAGCTGGCCTGACCCACTTCAAGGACATCGCCAAACACGGCGACAAACTGGAGTGGAAGATCTACGGGCTCGAAGAGGGCAATGACGGCAACGAGCTCATTCAGATGATGATCGACAAAGACATGTTCGGCCTGGGCAAGTTCGAACTCATCCCCTCCAGTGAGTCGGCAATGCTTGCCGAGGTACAGTCCCACATCCGACGCGGGGAATGGATCGTCTTTCTCGGCTGGGCCCCGCATGCCATGAACGAGAACATCGAGATGACCTATCTCGAAGGCAGCACCGCCGAGACCTTCGGACCGGAAGACGGCACCGCCATCGTCTACACCAACGTTCGCGACGGGTTTACCGAGGATTATCCCAATGTTACGGAATTTCTCAAGAATCTCACCTTCCCGGTGAGCATGATGAACGAGATCATGCTCAACTTGCATAACAACAATGACCTGACCACCCGCACGGCAGGGCTGCGCTGGGTCCGCGAGCATCCGGACATGTACGAACAGTGGCTGAACGGCGTAAAGACCTCTGCCGGCCGGCCCGCGCTCCCTGTTTTCAAGAAATGCATCGAGGACATGGACCTGTAAGATCCGCTTCAGGTCTGCCTGCAAACGGCCCGGGTCCTGCCCGGGCTTTTTCTTTTTGGAGCACTCATGCGCACGGGTTTGCACCCGGTCCATGATCCGGCACCATGCCCTGGGTGCCGTGGACTGCAGAGAGCAGGCCGGCAACGCAACCCTCATCAGCAAAAAAAAGCCACGTCCGGAAACGTGGCTTTTTTTGTGGTCGTTTTTGGCCGAATTCATCCTCCGGGCAATGGCACGGTCTCCTCAAAGGGCTCCAGGATGATGGCGGGAGAACGCAGCGTCCGAAGAAATGCCTTCAGGGCCTGAACCTCGCTGCGGGTAAACCGGCCGTGTTCCAGTTCCTGAACCTGTTCCCCCACATCCTGATAATGCTCCAGGACCTGATCCAGGTCTTCCAGCTGCCCGGCATGCATATAAAATCGGCGTTCCGTCACATTCCTGAGGGACGGCGTTTTAAAGGCTCCCTCGTATTTGGACGTGTCCCGGTCCATATAGACCAGCTCCGCGCATTCGGATCGCCCCCGGGCGTCGCTGTACGGCCCGAGACAATTGAACTCGTCGGCTTGCACTTTCTCGATCCCTTCAGCCCTTCCCGGGTCTGGGGGCAGCCCCTGCCGGGGGGGAATGAGCAGATTATGGAAGTCGCTGTTGGTGAACAGGGGACCGAAGTGACAGTTGGTGCACCCGGCCTGGCCCATGAACAGCTTGAGGCCTTCGGCCTCCTCCTTTGTGTACAGATCCTTTGCCCGGTCCGTCTCCTCGGCGAGCACCGCCTCGGCGTATCGATCGAAACGGGATTCTCCGGGCACGATCAGCCGGACGAACGCGGCAATGGACTTTCCCAGGTTCGCATAAATTCTGTTGATCTGTTCCCGCTTCGCTTCCGGGATGGCGTTCCACGCCTCCTGGGCCTCATGGGAGTGGGAATGAGGGCCGGCGTGGGGCGGGCACTGCTCTTCGGTCAGATCCGGCAGCGCGCCGAACAGTTCTTCATACTCCGACTGATAATGCGCCCGAAGCAGATGAAAGCACCTGGTGCGGGTGATCCCGTGTTCCACCTGTTCTTCAAAGGGCCCGAGCGCCTGGGACCAGAGGGAGTCCTTGCTCCCGTCCCAGAAAAACCAGGTATTGTATCCCACCCCTGTCAAGGGCATGGTCCGCCGGTCTGTGGTGCCCATTCCCCGGGCCAGGGGGAAGTTATCTACAAAATTCACCCCTCTCGGGTGACAGGTGGAACAGGAGACTTCCCCGTTCTCGCTGAATCGGGGATCATGGAAGACTCTCCTGCCCAGCTCGGCGGCCCGGGGATCGGTATCCACAGCATTGGACGGATCATCAGGAAGAGGCGGCAGACTGCCGATCCACAGCGATCGCAAGGTCCTCTTCTCCCTGTCGGAAAACACGGCAGTCTCTTGAGCCCGGGACGATTGGGGAAAAATCGCCTGCACGAGCAAGAGAACTCCCGTGCCGAGGATGCAGCGGAACAGGAATGCGGTCATGACGGCTTTCCCTGTCTGGACATACCTGTCTCGTCCTTACGGCAGCATGAGATTGAACGTGGCCGTGTCGTATTCCGACCCGGTGTATATCTGGACCTCCATGACCCACCAGCCCGGCATGCTGAACTTCACGCCTTCAACCAAGTGGTATCCATTCCCCAGATCTTCTGTAACCTGAGGCTGGGTGGGCAGTCCGTGGCCGTGATCCGGCATGGAGCCGTCCACCACGATCTTTGCCGGGTTCGCAGGGTTTCCGGAAGCGTCCAGAATCCGAATTCTCCATGAATGGATCGACCCGATGGGGATGTTGCCGGGCTCAGGTTCGTAGGAGACCTGATACCTGCCCTTTTCACTCGTTGTGGTTGTGGAGGTGTCTATCTCTTGTGGCGTTTTCATATCCCCATGCCCATGGTCGTGACCATGACCATCTGCATGGGTGTGACCCTGCTGCGCAGGTTCCCGGGAGGCCCTTGGGTCCGGAGGAGATCCCACGTTCTGAAAGTCAAAGGTGGCAACATCCCTTGACGGCTGAAGGATCATGACCTGCAGCCTCCAGTCCCCGGGACTCTCCACGGTGACCGGCATGGAATACAGCCCGTCCCCGAGGTCCTCTGCCTCGAATGTCTGGCCTGAATCCACTGGACTGTCAGGACGGTACAAGGTCCCCTGAATGTCTGCCCCGGACACGTCGTTGTCCTGGCGATTGTGTATGATCATCCGAAGATTGTTCCTGCCGGTGCTCAGGGCGTCCCCGGGCACAAGCAGTTCGACGCTGAAGAGTTCCTTTTCCGTCACCTCAAACGTGGTCCCGCTGTAATGCTGGGTGAACCTGTCTGCGTTCGAACCCGTAGTGCCGGCGCAGGAAGCCAGCAGCAGCGCCATTCCCAAAATGGTCAAATTGAGTGTGCGTGCAACCCTCATGGCGTTTCTCCTTTCTCAAACCGATTGATTATCCTATCTCCTCCAATACGCAAGGTGGGACTTATTAGCAATAAGCCTGAAAAATTCCCCTGTCGGTCACTTCTGTTTCACATGGAATTCATAGTGGTCGGATGTTCGTTCATTCACCGCGCCATTGCCCAAGTGAACAGGGCAATGCGCACATTGACAAAGAAACATACTGCTATGATACAGTAGCAACTCGTCAACCTGAAACCAACCGGAGGTTCTTATGGGATGGGTGCTTGTCACAAGATATGTCAAAACGGAAAAAAACAAGGACCAGGTGGAACAATATCTGGAGCGGAACAGGAAGCATTGGGAGGATGTCGCCCTGGACGTAGGCCTTGACCCGGCCAAAAACGTCCGGGTCCAGGAA
>JBKHAV010000121.1:0-6861 GCA_046542715.1 Desulfovibrionales bacterium | reverse complement strand
GTGGCCAGACTGAGCTTGCCGTGCTTGACCCCCTTGGTGGAAATCAGCTTCTGGGCCAGCCCGCGGACCTGACCTCCTGGTCCCCGCAGCACCAGGACCTCCATGCAGTTGTGGTGGTCCAGGTGGACGTGCAGCGTGGTCACGATTGCCTCCAGGGCGTCGTGCTGAATCTCGGTCAGCCGCTGGGACAGATCGCTGTGGTGGTGGTCGTAGACCAGAGTCACCGTGCCGACGATCTCTTTGCCCAGATCCTCCCATTCCTGCTGGACCAGGAAATTTCGGATGAGATCACGGATGGCCTCCGACCTGGTCTGATAATGCCGGTCCTCGGTCAACGCATCAAACCGCTCCAAAAGCTCCGAATCCAGCGAAACCCCAAACCGAATCGTTTTTCCCATTTCCGATCTCGTTGTTTGTTATATGTTGGTCAGCATATTCGTTATCGACATCGGCAGGCACGTCTCACAACTCCAGATTCAAGGGCAAAGCCCAGCCACTTGCCTCCAGCCGCTTCTTCTTGCTTTGAGCTTTGAGCTTCTTCCCCTCTTCGAACTAGCCGCTCGCCGCTTGCCTCTAGCCGATCTTCTTGCTTTCAGCTTTCAGCTTTGAGCTTTCAGCTTCCTCCCCTTGCGCACTTCCCGCAGAATGATTTCCACGGACGTACCCTTCCAGGGAACGGTTTGCCGCCTGATCTCCCGGACCACGAACCCGTGGCCGGCCAGACGGACCCAGCAATGCTCCGAAATGTACCGCCGCGGTTCAGCGAGCCAGATCCGGCCCTCAGGCCGAAGAACGTGCCGGAACAGTCCTGCCAGGGGATCCACGAACCGCTTTTCGTAGAGGATGTCTCCCCCGATCATATAGGAGAAGGAATTAGGCTTGAATGCGGGCCTGCGCCAGTCCATCTGAACAGGGAGGTACTCGACCCGGTTGAGCCCCATGTTGCGCCTGGAAAAGTACACGGCCGGCCACTGGTAGTCCACCGCTGTCACCCTCGCGCCCAGGGAAGCCGCCACACAGGCGGTGAAGCCGAGTCCGCAGCCGAGATCGAGGCTGCGCGCTCCGGCAAGAGCCTCCTGCTCGGCAAGGAGGTGCTCCGCAAGCACCATGCTGGAAGGCCAGACCTCGGCCCAGTACGGCAGACGCTCGTCCTCGTCCAAATCGTCCTCGGTCATGGCGTCCCAGAGCGTCTCCAGGTCGGCGGTACGGGACAGGCGCCACTCCCTCCTGCACGCGGAAAGGGTCAATTCTTCGGTCTCCGCCAAAAAATCCTGCCCTCTCATTGCGCTTCCGCCGATATGCCGGCCATCATCGGGCCGATGTTGTCCACCTTTTCCTGGTCTGCAACCGAAAAAACGTCCACGAATCTGCCCTGGAACATGACCGCGATCCTGTCCGCCAGCTTCAGTGCTTCATGGAGTTCACCGGTGACCAGCACGATCCCGGCCCGCCGGCGGGCATCCAGAAGATATTTCCAGACCTCTTCCGTGGCGCCGATGTCCAGCCCCTGGGTGGGCTGCTCGGCGATGATGATCCCGGGACGGCGAAAAAATTCCCTTCCGATGACCAGCTTCTGCAGGTTGCCCCCGGAGAGTCGTCGGGCCAGCATGGAGGTTTTGGGCGGCTGGACATTGTACTCTCGAAGGATCTTGGCTGCCGCATCCCCGGCTCCGGCCAGATCCAGCAGCACCCCTTTTCTGAATCCGTGCCGGGTGGTCATGAGGAAATTGTCCAGCAGCGGAAGATTGGGACAGGTGGCCAGCCCCAACCGATCCTCGGGAATGTAGCTGAGCAGGCTGCGGAGTTTCGGATCATGAAAGAACTTCTTCCAGGGGGTGTCCAGAAGCGTGGCTTCCCCGCCCAGAGAATCCCGGAGACCGACCAGTGTTTCCACCAGCTGTTTCTGACCGTTTCCGGCGACCCCCACGATTGCGACGATCTCTCCTTTTCGCACTTCCAGGTCGAGAGGGCCGAACCCCTCTCCGGAAAACCCGTTCATGGAGAGGACCGGCTTGCCGGGAGCAATCGGTTCGGCCTCCATTTTGAACAGAATATCGCGTCCAACCATTTCCCGGGCCAAATCAGCTGTGGAATGCACCTCTGACCGGTCAAGACGGGAGACCACCTCGCCCTTGCGCAGGATCACGATATCGTCTGCCAGGGCCAGAACTTCGGTGAGTTTGTGGCTGATGAAAACCACGGCCTTCCCCTGTCCGGCCATTTTCCTGAGGGCTTTGAAAAGCTGCTCTGCCTCGGTATGGGTAAGCACTGCCGTGGGTTCGTCAAAGATGAGCACCCTGCTCTCCCGGTGCAGGAGCTTTAAGATCTCCACCCGCTGCTTTTCGCCCATGGAGAGGTCTCCAACCCGACGAGAGGGATGAACCGCCAGGCCGTACATCGACGCCAGCTCGGCCACCCTTTGTTCCATTCGCCCACGGCGCAGAAAAAACCCCTGTTCGCGACCGAGATGCACATTTTCCGCCGCAGTGATGGCGTCCACCAGCGTGAAATGCTGGTAAACCATGCCGATTCCCTTGGCTATGGCATCCCTGATGGACCGAAAACGGTATGCTGCACCGTCCATTTCGATGCGGCCCCTGTCCGGCTGGATCTTGCCGGAGAGGATGGACATGAGGGTGGATTTGCCCGCGCCGTTTTCACCGAGAATGGCGGTAATCTTCCCCGGGTACAGGGACAGGGAGATGTCCTTGTTTGCCTGGACCGGCCCATAACTCTTGGAGACGCGGCGCAGCCGGACGATAGGCGGGGACGAAGGGTGAACAGAACCGGCTCCGGTCACCGAAACAGCCCCTTGTGCCCGGCCAGAGGTTCGATGAACTGCGATTCCGTGTCCCAGGGAAAGAGTATCCAGGTATCCTGGCTCACTTCGGAGACAAAGGTGTCCACCAGCGGTTTGCCCTGGGGCTTGACGTACACCGTTGCGAACATGGCTTTGGGCAGCATGGAGCGAACCACCTGTGCGGTCCTCCCGGTGTCCACCAGATCGTCGATGATCAGCCAGCCTTCCCCCTGTCCTTCCATGCCTTTGAGCACCCGTCCTTCGGTCTGGTCCTTCCAGGCGTAACTGGCAATGCAAACCGTTTCTATAAGCCGTATCTCCAGTTCCCGGGCGATGATTGCCGCGGGAACGAGTCCGCCCCGGGTGACGGCCACGATCCCTTTCCACTCTGGTCCGTCAAGAAGAATTCTGGACAGGATCTTGGAATCCCGGTGCAATTGCTCCCAGGAAACAGGGTATGTTTTGGTGTATCGGGTTTTGGAATCGCCCATGAACTTACTCTTCAGGTTCGATGTTTTTTCCAAGTGCGGCCGGCGCCTCCCGGCCCCTTCCACGCCAGGAGGAGAGCACCACCACCAGGATGGTCAAAACATACGGCAGCATCAGGAGCAGGGAAGAAGGCAGCTGCGTGCCCACCGCCTGTATCCTGAGCTGAAACGCCATGACCCCGCCGAACAGGTATGCTCCGAGAAAGACTCTCCAGGGCTTCCAGAATGCAAAGATGACCAGAGCCACTGCAATCCATCCCCGTCCGGAAGTCAGCCCGTTGGTCCAAAAATGGGTGTAGGCAAGGGAGAGATAGGCTCCGCCCAGGCCCACCAGAAACCCGCCCCCGAGAACACCGAGCCACCGCATTCCAACAGCCCTGACCCCCGAAGCCCTGGCTGCCAGGGGGTTTTCCCCGGCAGAGCGGATCTCCAGCCCCAGCTTGGTCCTGCGAAGGAGAAACCAGACCAGCAGGGGGAGAGCAAAAGAGATGTAGACCAGGACATCCTGGGTGAACAAGATCCTTCCCACACCGGGTATTTCTGACAGCACCGGGATAGCCACGGGATAGAACCCCGGCGCGCTGAGACCGATGAGGGGCGTGCCCAGAAATTCGGCCAGGCCGATTCCCAGAATGGTCAGGGCCAGTCCGGACACCACCTGGTTGCCCTGAAAGACCAGGCAGACTACGCCGTGGATCGCGGCAAAGGAAAGTCCGCTGACGCCCCCGGCCAGAAAGCCGATCCACGGATTTCCCGTAACCATGCTCACCCAGAAGGCGGCCAGGGCCCCCATGATCATCATTCCTTCCACGCCGAGGTTGAGGACCCCGGAACGTTCCGTGAACAACTCTCCCAGGGTCGCATAGAGAATCGGGGTCCCGGACTGGATCGCAGCAGCCAGAAGGGGGATGAGCAGATCAAAATTCATCCGCCACCTCCTGATCGGTCAAGGGTGGGGCTCCCCGGCGCAGCGTGTAATAGCGGAAGAACTGTCCCGCCAGGACGAGCAGCAGGATCATGCCCTCCAAAATGGAACCGAATGCCGCCGGAACCTGCAGTTCCAGCTGCAGGTTCTCGACCCCGACGCGAAGTCCGGCAAGGAGAAAGGAGGCCACGCCGATGGTCAGGGGATGCAGCCTGGCCAGCCAGGCAACCACGATGGCCGTGTAGCCGTACCCGACCATCACGCTCGGTTGAAGCCTGTTCACCACTGCAGATGTCTCGAAAAACCCGGCTGTTCCGGCCATGGCCCCGCTGAAGGCGAGGACGAACACCACCAGCGCAGCGTACGACATCCGGGAATACCTGGCCTTTCGCACCCCTTCACCGCTGACCTTGAGCTCAAACCCCAGGATGGTCCGCTTGAGCATGAAGGCGAGCAGCACGCCCACGACCAGGCAGAAGAGCACCCCCCAATGAAAATCCGTGCCCGGAATCCTGCCGACCACGGCATTGGGGCCGAACTCCGCAGTCATGGGAAAGCCGAAGCTGGTCTTGTCCTTCCACCGCCCATAAACCAGGTATTCCAAAAACAGGATGCCCACATAATTGAGCATCAGGGTGACGATAATTTCGTTCGCCTTGAGCCTGGTCTTGAAGATTCCGGGGATGAATCCCCACAGCCCCCCGAGCAGGGCCGCCGCGAGAAACATGATCGGCAGGAGGACGAACCCGGGAAGGTCTGGAAAGGTCAAGGCCGCCCATGTGGCGCCGACCGCGCCGAGCGCAAACTGCCCTTCCGCCCCGATGTTCCAGATCTGCAGCCGAAAGGTCACGGCAATGCCCACGGCGCACAAAAAGATGGGGACCGCCTTGACCAGACTGTCCTGCAGGGCCCACCACGAACCGAACCCCCCGGACAGCATGAGCCCGATGCCACGCAGCCCCTCCTTGCCCTGGAGCTGCAGAAGCAGTCCGCTCAGCAGCAGCGAAAGCGCAACAGCCAGCACAAGAATGAAAAAAGAGCCCCGTGTCCAGGGCTCTTGTCGTTTCTGTGCTCTCAGCTGCACCGCACGCTCCTTCCCCCTGTCATTGCGGAGCCCGCCGGCAGGAGACCGTAAGCGATTCGATGCATGCTTTCATCCGTTGGTGTTTATTCTGTTGTGCCCACGACACCTTCGACGAACCAGTCCATGCCGAGGAGCTGCTCGTCGCTCAAGACTTCGCCTTCCGGCAGGCGAACCGCACCGGTCTGATCCTTGAGGGGGCCCGCAAAGATTTTCTCACTGCCGTCGATGATCGCCTGCTTTGCAGCCGCGACCTTCTCCTGAACATCCTGGGGAACCATGGGGCCGAAAGGCGCCAGGTCCACGATGCCTTCCTTCATGCCGCCCCAGTAATCACCGCTTTCCCAGGTGTCTTCCTGGACCTGCTCGAGCGTCCGCTCGTAAAACGGCGCCCAGTTCCACACCGGTGCTGTCAGGTGAGCCTTGGGTGCGAACGAGGACATGTCCGTGTTGTACCCCACGGACCAGACCCCTTTCTCCTGGGCAGCTTCCTGGGGGGCAGGAGAATCCTGATGCTGGGCGATGACGTCCGCACCCACGTCCAGCAGGCTCTTGGCCGCTTCCTTTTCCGTGGCTGGATCATACCAGGTTTTGGACCAGACCACCCGCACCTGGGCTTCGGGGTTTACCGCCTGAGCTCCCAGTGCATAGGCGTTGATTCCGCGGATGACCTCGGGAATGGGGAAAGCGGCCACATACCCGAGAATATTTGACTCGGTCATGGCCCCGGCCACCATGCCGGAGAGATATCTGGCCTGGTAGATCCGGCCGAAATACGTGCCCATATTCTCGGCCTTCTTGAATCCGGAGCAGTGCATGAACACGGTCTCCGGGAAATTCCCGGCCACCTTGAGCATCGGGTCCATGTACCCGTAGCTGGTGGCAAAGATCAGATCATATCCTTTCCGGGCCATGTTCTGAATGACCCGCTCCGAATCGGCACCTTCGGGAACCGACTCCACATAATAAGTCTTGACTCCTTCCATCTGCTCGAGAGCCTGCCGGCCCTTGTCATGGGCATAGGACCATCCTGCATCGCCGATGGGGGAGACGTAGACGAATCCCACCTCGAACGGTCCTTCCGCTTCGGTGGCCGGAGTGTTTTCCGTCTGGGCCTCTGGCTTATCCGCCGGTTCCTGGGAACAGCCCCAAAGTAGCAGGAGCATGGAGAGCAGTACGAACATTTTTTTCATGAATGACCCCTTTGTCTGCGCAACAGTAAAATTCGGTTCACCGCTCAAAAACAACACCATCCGCGACATCACGCCACGGGAATGGGTGGTCTATAAGTCGGAACCAGAAAGGAGGCAAGGGGTTCACGAAGCAAGCAGCAAGCGAACCGGCGATTCTAAAGCACGTCAACCCTCCAAAAGCGAAAGAGCGGCTCAGCTCACAATCCTGATCCCTCTCCTGAAATGGAATGAAAGCTCCGGGTTCACCTGCCTTTCCCCTGCTTGCTCTTGCTCAATATTTCAGCTTTTCCACTTCTTCCTGCTTGCTTGATCCAGCTTGCTGCTTGCTTTACTCTTCCATCACCCACTTCCTCACCCTGGCTTCTTCCTCGTCC
>JBKHAV010000002.1:0-79936 GCA_046542715.1 Desulfovibrionales bacterium | reverse complement strand
CCCTTGCTGCACGCATAGGGGTATTGCACGCTTCCGCCCGAGCGGGAGATGCGGTCCTTTTCTTCAGGTATGTCCAGACGGTGATCCGTGCTGAGCTGAACCAGCTCTTTTTCCCGCACAAGAATGGTTCGGGCATCGCCCACATTGGCGCTGACCACTTCGTGGTCTGTCACGAGAAAGGTCGCTGCAGTGGAACCTGAGCGTTCATTTTCAAGCCTGCGGGCCACTTCCTGGTACGCGCGAGAAAAAGCCTGTTCGATCTCGATGCCGCGTTCCAGGGCGCGTGCCAGATCATGGTGCAAGTGATCCGCCCCGTACCGAGCCGCAACAGAGCCCCCATGTCCGTCGAAAATTCCACCATAGATCCACCCCTTTTCAACGAAATCCTCGATGAGCACATGGGCATCCTCCATGGTCATTCTCCGCCCCTGAGCGGAAAAGGCTCCTGTACGGGAGCTTTGAAGCTGCTCAACCATACCGTTTCACCAAGGGTTCCCTTTGCCCGCAGCGCTTGTCCACTGTCCTCTCCGCCTGCAGGCTTCGAGCTCATCGGCTTGAGGTGGTCGTGGAATCACGCTCCGAATTTCTCCAGCCTGAGCCCATTGGCCAGCATGAGCGGAAGAATGTCCGTGGCTGGAAAGCGGGGCCCCAGGCCGCCTGCCATGCAGTCCCGCTCTCCAAAAGCCATCACGTTGTCGGAGCGGCAGTACCTGGACCAGAGCATCACCGGGACGGGGTGCCAGCTATGGGCTTTGAGTATGGACGGGGTGGAGTGGTCACCGGTGACCACGAGAACATCAGGGTTCAGGTCCAGGAGTCGGGGAAAGTGTTCGTCCACCTCCTCGATGAGCTGGACCTTGCGCGCGAAATCCCCGTCCTCGCCGGCGCTGTCAGTTTTCTTGAAATGCAGGTAAAAGAAATCAAAATCATTCCAGTGCGTTTCCAGAACGGAGAGTTCCTCCTGAAGCGTGGAACCGGTATCCAAAACCTCCATGCCCACCAGTTTCGACACCCCGCGGTACATGGGGTATCCGGCTATGGCTGCCGCATGAAGCCCGTACCGCTGGGGAAAGGTGGGCCAGTCCGGCTTTTTTGAAAACCCCCGCAGCAGGACCATGTTGGCCGGGTGCTGATCCGCCAGTACGGAACGGGTCTTTTCGACAAACTGCTCCACTTTTTGGGCGGTCTCCTGTCCCTCACCGGTCAGGGCTTCGGGGCGAAGCGGAGGTTTGCCGATTGCCTGGGGATCGGTATCGCGGACCTTGTCGGAGAGGTTTTCTCCGCGAAGGACCAGGAGAAACCGGTACTCCTTCACTGTCGTGACAAAGATTTCCACCCCTGGAATCGAAATCTCCCGAAGCCTGGCACAGAGTTCTTCGTTGCGTTCGGACGAAATCCGCCCGGCCCGCCTGTCGGAAACATTCCCGTCCTCGTCGATGGTGCAAAAATTTCCCCGGGCAGCTACATCGCCGGGCTGCAAAGGAAAATCAATGCCCAATGCGCTCAAGACGCCTCGCCCGACCTGGTAAGTCACTGGATCGTACCCGAACAGACTCAGATGAGACGGCCCGCTGCCCGGGGTCACCCCCGGGGCCACGGGCTGGTGCAGCCCGCAGATGGAAGCCGCTGCAAGAGCGTCCATATTCGGGGTCATGGCACTTTCGAGTTCGGTGGTGCCGTCCAGTTCACCGGGAATCCCTCCCAGGCCGTCCATGACAAAGAGGATCAGCTTGGATTTTGCATTCTTGAAAAGATCTTGCACAATTTCCCGGGTCATACCGTCTCCTTTTCCTGGTCGGACAGTGCAGCCACTCCATGAAGTTCCTTGCCTTCCATAAAGGTGAGAAAGGCCCCGCCCCCGGTGGACACGTGACTGATCCGGTCGCCGACGCCTGCCTTTTTCACGGCTAAAAGGGAATCGCCCCCGCCGATGACGGTGCGGGCGTCGATCTGGGCCATGATCCTGGCGATGGCCATGGTCCCGTGGGCAAAGGGCTCCATTTCAAACGCCCCGAGAGGCCCGTTCCACATGGCCAGTTTCGCTTTTTCCAGATTGCCCTTGAAGAGGTCGATGGTTCGGGGGCCGATGTCCAGGATCTGCCACCCTGTCTTCACCTGATCGGGGCTGACGACTTGAGTTTTCGCTTCGGCCGAGAAGCTGTCCGCAATGACCACGTCCACCGGCAGGACCAGGTGCTTGCCGCTGATATGAAGAATCTCCTTGGCAGTATCAAGGCTGTGCTCGTCCACCACGGAATCACCGGTTTCATACCCTTGTACCCGGTAGAAGTTGTTGGCCATGGCCCCGCCGATGCACAAGGTTTCCGCTTTGCTGAGGAGGGTTTTGATGACACCGATTTTGTCGGCGATCTTCACGCCGCCCAATACTGCCACAAAGGGGCGTTCCGGCTTGGCTCTGATGGACTCGAGCACGTCCAGCTCTTTTTGCATGAGCAGGCCTGATACCGCGTACGGCACATATTTGGTCACCCCTACCGTGGAGGCATGGGCACGATGCGCCGTGCCAAAGGCATCGTTGACAAAGACATCCACCTGTTTGGCCAGACTGGCGGCAAAATCCGGGTCGTTTTCCTTTTCGCCGGAGTCGAATCTGGTGTTCTCCAGGAGCAGCACTCTGCCGGGCTCCAGGGAGGCTTTCGCTTCCTCGGCCTTGGGGCCGGTGCACTCCTCCACGAAAAACACTGTCTTGTCCAAAAGTCTGGAAAGGTGTTCGGCCACGGGCCGCAGGGAATACTGCTTTTCAGGCTTGCCTTTGGGGCGGCCGAGGTGAGAGCAGAGCACCACTTTGGCCTTCTGATCGATGAGGTACTGAATCGTGGGCAGGGCCGCCTTGATTCTACTGTCGTCCTCCACCATTCCGTTCTCCACAGGCACATTGAAATCCACCCGAACCAGAACGGTTTTTTCGTTCACCTTGATATCATTGAGCTTCATCTTCATCGTACGTCTCCTTGCAGGTTAATATACCGGTTCGACCGGTATGAGATATCTGACGAGAATGACCACGGCCATGGCGATGATAAGCGCCCAGAAGAAGATGCCCCACATGGAACGTTCCTCTTCCCGTTCCCTGTGCTCCTCGCGGGTTTCAAAGTGCACCGTGGAGTCCTCCGACTGAAAAGGAGTGGCTGCGGCAAGCAGGAGGGCAAAGATCAGGCCGGCAATGAAAAACGGCACAATGAACACACCCCACAAGGACGGGCCGAATGGGGTTATCCATATCCCTCCGGCCCAGGCAGCCAGAAAAATGAGCAGGACAAACCCGATCACCCCGGGCCATGGACCGGTCCTCTTGAACCCGGTAGCGAAGATCAGACCCAGGATGACGGCGATGACCAGGGCGAAGATGATGTGCAGCCAGAGCATGATCCCTCCTTATGGATTGAGATTTCCCGTGCCTGCCGTACAGACAGATGCCCCATTGTACACGCTCTGCATCGGATGACAAATTCACGGCCATGATCGTTGGCCGTGATGTGATTTTCAGTATGCGATTCGTCCGGGAAGAGGGGTTGATCTGCCTGCAGGGATGATTATCACGGGAGCGGAGCAACATTCTCGCATCCAGCAGCGAAACCCCATCAGGAGGGACCATGGAAAATTTTGCTGTGTCGTCGATTCCCGATATCGACCGCGCCGTACCCGAGGGTTTGCAGACCGCCACTTTTGGAATGGGATGATTCTGGGGACCTGATGCCCGGTTCGGGCTTGTTCCCGGAGTGTACCGCACCAGGGTGGGCTATGCCGGAGGGAATCTCGAAAACCCGACCTACCACCATCTTGGAGACCATACGGAAACCATACAGATTGATTTTTCCCCCAAAGAGATCGCCTTTTCAGATCTGCTTCGCTTTTTCTGGGATGGCCATTCCCCTTTTCGTCAGCCCTGGTCCAGACAGTATGCAGGCCTGGTCATCTGCAGGGATGCGGAACAGATGGAAATCGCCCTTGAGAGCAAACGCTCCCTGGAAGAGCGTTTTGGAAAGCAGGTGTGGACTGAAATCCTTCCTGCATCCCGGTTCTATCCGGCAGAAGGGTATCACCAGAAATATTACCTGCAACACTTGCATCGTGTGCATGCATGGTTTCGAAAAACCTTTCCGGAGAATACCGGATTTGTGAATTCCACTGCCGCGGCCAGGGTCAACGGGTATGCCGGCGGGTACGGAAGCGAACTTCGATTGATGCGGGAAATCGACCGGCTCGGTCTTTTTGGGGAAGCGAAACAGGAATTGCTGGACCGGGTCTCCCGCCGTCACGCATGACGTCACCAACCGCCGCCGCATGACTCAAGGGCGGTTTCGCTTTCAAAGATGTTGTTGTCATGCTCTTCCCGGCTGGTACAATACTGCCAAACCGGGAGGTGAACATGCCGCCAAAGGAAGAAGTTTATAAACGGATCTATGATAAGATGAACAGGGTCTTGAACCGCTTGGAGGGGGCACGCACCGTGTTTTCCAGTCAGGGCGAACCTTCCCTGGTTGTGGAGCACGTGGAACACGATTCCTACCGAATAGGCCAGTATTTCGAACCGGCCTCCGGGGAGAGGCTCGCTCTACCGGAGATGCTGGTCCGGGTCGATTCCGCGGCCGGCAGGGCCGAAGCTCTGTATTACCGCCATGACACGCTGGGTGTTTTCAACGAAGTCTATTATCAGGACAAAGGTGAGTTTCTCACAGACATCAAGGAGCAGAATCAGCAGAACCGTTTCCTCGACCAATGGCTGACCAATCTCGAACAGACCGGGTATTTCAGGTAGCCCGAAAACTCAGCCCTTCCCGGGTCTCCTCCAGATTTGGGAAGGGCGTTATCCCCAGAGTTCGCCGATTGTTCACTCCCCGTGATTTTCCCTGTCGATGATCGCTTTGGCCGGGATCAGGCCGGTGGCCGCGGCTGAGACGATGTTGCCCGCCACGCCGGGGCCGTCTCCTGCCACGAAAAGTCCGGTTACTCCGGTTTCCAGTTCGCCGCTGGTGTCGATCTGGGTGGCGAAAAACTTGATCTCCGGGGCATAGAGCAGGGTCTCTTCGTTGGAGACCCCGGGAACGACCAGGTTGAGTTTTTCCAGTCCTTCCACAAGGTTGGTGACGATCCGCTCGGGCAGGGCCATGGCGATGTCACCGCAGACCACGTTTTTGAGCGTGGGCTCGATATAGCCTTTTTTGACCCGGTTCCAGGTGGAGCGCCGACCCCGCTTCAGATCGCCGAACCGCTGCAGAAGCGGTTTGCCCCCGCCGATCAGGGTGGCGAGTTTGCCGATGGATTCACCATAGGCATGATTGCTGGTCACCGGTTCCGTGAGCACCACCTTGGATAAGAAGGCGAAGTTGCTGTTCTCGGACTTCTTGTCTGCATAGGCGTGGCCGTTCACACAGACGAAATTCTGGTAATTTTCCTGGGTCACGAACCCGCCTTTGTTCGTGCAGAAGGTTCGGGTTTCATCGTCGTACTTGCTGGTCTGGATAAAAAACGTGGGGTCGTAGATGACATCGGTGAGATCGTCCATGATTTCCCGATGCACCTCGACACGAACGCCGACCTCGATGCCCCGTTCCGAAGTGCCGATGCCGTTTCTGGCGGCTATACCGGCCACCCATTCCGCGCCGACCCGCCCCGGGGCGAGAACCGCATAGCGGCAGCCGTACGTGCTCTTGTCCGTAACTACACCGGTAATCGTGCCGTTTTCAACGATCACGTCCCTGACGGTTTCCCTGGTATGGAAGAGGACGCCTCTGGACCGGATGTCTTTGACGAACTCTGCGATATATTCCGGAAGCCGCTCACTGCCGAGATGTTTCTGTCGGATGAGCAGCAGATTGATGCCGTATCGTTTGGCCCGTTTGCTGATTTCCCGGGCCTGATGCATGTCTGTCGGAAAGACAGGACCGTCCATTTTGTAGCGGTTGAAGATCTCCTCGGTTTCCCGGATCAGTTCGTTGGCCGCCTGTTTGTCCATGAACTGGGTCAGGTCTGTCTTGCCGAGCTTGGGAATGAAGTTGAGCTTGCCGTCGGAAAAGAGTCCGGCTCCGCCGATGCCAGCGAGAATGTTGCAGGGAGTGCAGGAGATGCATTCGGAATAATCGGCGTGGCCGGTTACCGGACAGTTCCGTCTGGAAACGGATCTTCCCTGTTCGATGAGCAGGACCTTGAGATCCGAGTGTTCACTCAGGTAATGGGCGGCAAAGAGCCCGGCCGGGCCGCCGCCCGCAATGATGACGTCAAAGAGGTCGGTATCGTGTTTCCCCATGCTTTTCCTCGTACGTTTTTAAAATCTGATGCGGCAGGCAATGGGCATCCGCCATCCCGTGCCAAAGGCCCGGTCGGTGATCTTGATTCCAGGGGGGGACTGCTTGCGCTTGAACTCGGCATTGCGAATCATGGATACGATTTTCTCAACAATTGTGCGGTCGAACCCCTCGGCCGCAAGATCATCCACCGAGGCATGGTGCTGGATGATGCGGTTCAAGATGTCGTCCAGGATCTCATAGGGGGGGAGGACGTCCTGGTCGGTCTGGTCCGGTTTGAGTTCGGCAGAGGGCGGTTTTCTGAGCACATTTTCCGGAATGATTCCGGAGCGGTTTTGGTTCAGCCATTCACAGATGGAGTACACCAGCGTTTTGGGCACATCGGATATTGCGGCGAATCCTCCTGACATATCCCCGTAAATGGTGCAATACCCCACGGCAAGCTCGGATTTGTTGCCGGTGGAAATGAGCATGGAGCCGAACTTGTTGGACAGGGCCATGAGCAGGTTGCCCCTGATCCGGGCCTGGAGGTTCTCCTCGGTGACGTCGGGCGGGAGGTCGCGAAACGCGGGGTGGAGTACGGATTCAAAGACCTGCATGAGGGGATGGATGGGCAGGGTCATGGTCTGCATGCCCAGGTTTGCCGCCAGGGCCTGGGCGTCCTCCATGCTTTCCGTGCTGGTGAACGGTGACGGCATGAGCACTCCCAGCACGTTTTCCGCCCCCAGGGCTTCTACGGCAATGGCCGCGGTAAGGGAGGAATCGATTCCGCCGGAAAGACCCAGAAGGACCTTATCAAAGCCGGATTTGCGGACATAATCCCGCGTCCCCAGAACGAGCCCGCTCCATGCCTCTGCCTCGATGGTCCGGTCATCCGGGGACAGCCGATTGTCCACGGCATCCAGATCGACGACAAGAATGTCTTCCCCAAAGGAACGGGCCCGAGCCAGAAGCGACCCGTCCGGCCCAAAGACACAGCTTCTGCCGTCAAAGACCAGGTCGTCATTGCCGCCCACCTGGTTGGCATAGACAAAAGGCACCGAATATTTCCTGGCAATGGAGCCGATCATCTCCTCCCTGCGCCGTTGTTTGCCCAGGGAAAAAGGGGAGGCGGACAGATTGACGATGACGTTGGCGCCTATTTCCATGAGGCACTCTACCGGGTTTTCCCCGTAGTGGTATTCGATCCAATATGCGTCGTCGTTCCAAATATCCTCGCATACGGTCACACCCAGGGACATGCCTTGCACTGTCGCGATATTGGTCTTTCGGGCGGGTTCGAAATAGCGGACTTCATCGAACACATCGTAGTTGGGGAGCAGCTTCTTGCGATACGAGCCGGCCACTTTTCCTTCGGACAGGAGAAACGCGGTGTTGTACAACGGACGTGAAACCGAATCAGGGGCTCGTTCCGGTGCGCCCACAAGAAGGTCGGGTCCGCGGGAAAGCGATGTTGCAAGTTCCTTCAGGGTCGCCCAGGCCTGATCGATGAACCAGGAATCAAAGAGAAGGTCTTTAGGCGGGTACCCGGTAAGGGCCAGTTCCGAGGTGATGCACAGGGAAGCGCCCATGGTGTGCGCGTTCAAGGCTGCCTCCCGAATTTTGGCGCTGTTTCCCTTCACGTCTCCGACGGTGTAATTGAGCTGCAGCAGAGCGATCTTCATGGTCTTTCATGATCCTGGATAGAGTTCCGTCCCCGGGGGGGCACTTCAGGGGGCTGCATCACGACATCTACCTCTTTTCGCATCCGATGTCAGTCCAGGATCTGGTGGATTGCCGCGTGAACGGCATCCGGAGAAATTTCCTTCATGCACCGGTGGTGGCGTTCCGGGCAGGTGGTTCCGCCGTGCAGGCCGCAGGGCCTGCAGGCAAGCCCGGTCTCCATGACAACGGATGTGTCTCCCCGGGGATAGAATCCCAGGGAACGGACCGTAGGCCCGAACAGGGCCACGACAGGTGTCTTCTGGACCCAGGCCAGATGCATGGGGCCGGAGTCATTGGTCAGGTAGCAGTCCAGCCTGCCAAGATAGGCAGCCAGCTCCGGCAGGGAAAGAGCGCCGGACAGATCGATCAGCCCCGGGTGGTCTTTCCCCCCGGAGAGGCGGACAACCTCTGCAGACACCCCGGTTTCGCCAGGCCCGGCAAAGACCAGGACCTGGTGGCCGTCCTGCAGAAGCATCTGCACTGTCCTGGCAAAGTGCTCGGCAGGCCAGCGCTTGGTGGGCCAGACCGACCCCGGGTGAATGCCCACGGTCTTGTGTCGTATGCGCTTGTGCCAGAACGCGTCCGCCTTTTGTGCGGCCCGGGTATCCAGGGCAAGCCTGGGCCAGGGGTCGGCACCAGTGATGCCCAGGGGGGCCGCGAGTTCCAGCAGCCGTTCAATTTCTTCCAGTGCATCGAACCGGCGGTCGACCACCCGGGTGTACAGCATCCTGTTGAACCAGGGATCAGCATAGCCGATGCGAATCGCAGTCCGGCTCAGCCTGGCGATCAGTCCGCTCCGGAAGCTGGCGTGAGCGGACACGAAAAGGTCGAACTCATACGCGGACAGGGCTGCAGCCATCCGAAGCGCCCCTGGCAATCCCTTGTTTGCCCCTCGTTTGTCGAATTCCAGGACATTGGCGATATCCGGGTGAGGTGCAAAGAGCGACCCCAGCCCCTTGCGGACCACAAGATGAATCTCCGCCCCCCCGTACCTTCCGGCCAGGGCCTGGATCAGGGGCAGGGTCAATACCGCATCTCCCAAAAATGCGGTCTGCCAGACACAGATTTTTTTCGGCTGGTTCATGAGCGGTTACTTTTCGAGATTTCGCACTAAAGAGAGGAGCCAGTCCGCTGCCGCAGGGAGGTCCTGTGCCAGGGCAAAAGGCCGGTTCGCCTTGTCCGTGACCATTGCGAGCGGTTTGCTGGTGGCGCAGATTCCGAGTTGCTCGGTCTCATGTGCGCCGTGTCCCGTCCTGACCATGACGACATGCCCCAGGCCGGCATTGAACCCGAACTCCACATCAGCTCTTTTGTCGCCGATCATGACCGCGTCCTTTGCCTGCAATCCATGTTCGGCGCTCAACGCCTTCCACATCCCGATCCCGGGCTTGCGGCAGGAGCATTGCTCTTCCGGGGCATGGGGGCAAAAAGCATGCCCGCTCAGACGAACTCCTTCCTGCAGGAGCAACTGCTCCAGACGGGCATGGACCGCTCTGTAGTCCTCCAGAGTGAAAAATCCGCGGCCGATGCCGGATTGATTGGAAACAAGAAAAAGGCGGGCCCCTGATTCGGCAAGTCTTTTCAGGGCGCGGCCTGCGCCCGGGATGAGCCGCACCTGTCCAGGATCGCTGAGATAATGGCACTCTTCGATAATGGTGCCGTCACGGTCGAGAAGAACAGCCTTGGGTACGGACATGATGCTTGAAACACCAGAAGCGGAGTGGTGAACCGCTGCTACAGCCTGCGTTCCCAGTTCAGGGCGGTTTTGACGATGTCGCGGATATCGTCATGTTTCGGTTTCCACCCGAATGTGCGCATCAGCCGCGAGGAATCCGCAATCAACTGCGGAGGGTCGCCTGGTCTGCGGTCGGCTTCCACCACCTGGAAGTCGCTGTTGCTGACCTCCCGCACGGTTTGGACGATCTCCCGCACGGAATACCCGTGGCCATACCCGCAGTTCAGGGTTTCGGAACGGTTTCCCGCTTCCAGAAATTTCAGGGCCTGAACATGCACATCGGCCAGGTCCGTGACATGAATATAGTCGCGCACCCCGGTTCCGTCCGGAGTCGGGTAATCCGTACCGTAGATGGCAAGCTGCTCCCGCCGCCCCAGGGCCGCCTGGCAGGCCACCTTGATAAGATGAGTGGCGTCAGGGGTGGATTGTCCGACCCGGCCCTGGGGGTCTCCCCCGGCAACATTGAAATAGCGCAGGGTGACGTGCCGAAATCCGGGATGCGCCCTGGCCGTGTCTTCGATGATCCATTCGTCCATGAGTTTGGAGCGTCCATAGGGATTGATCGGGTTGACAGCGGTCTGTTCCGTGACCTGACCCTGGTCGGGCATGCCGTAGACTGCAGCCGTGGAGGAGAACACAAAGTGCGGAATGGCGTGTTTCACGGCCAGTTCCACCAGCAGGGCGGTGTTCACGGTGTTGTTCCTGTAGTAGAGCAGGGGCTTTTCCACGGATTCAGGAACCACGATGCTGGCGGCAAAGTGGATGATGGCGGAAAAATTCTCGATGGACATGATGTTGTCCAGGTACACGACATCCTTGAGGTCGGCCACGAGCAGTTCCGAGGGGGACAGGACCGCGTCCCGTCTGCCGGTGGAAAGATTGTCGTAGACCACGACCTCATACCCTGCAGCGTTCAGGGCCAGAGCGGTGTGCGAACCGATGTATCCGGCTCCGCCGGTGACCAGGATTTTGGACATGAAATGCTCCTTGTGAATATGGGTGCTTCAGTCGAATTTTCTTATGTACCTGACAGATGAAGACAATACCAGAGAGTATATGAACATCAGCCGGTCACAACGCGTAAGATTTACAAACAACCACAAACACGGCACACCGACAATGTTTCTCTGCCGCGTCCTGAAAGAGCAGGCAGAACATGGATTTCACAGCCGGATATGTTGAAAGTCCGGCGGGTTGTGCGTAGGAAAGCACATCTTGCCTGCTGCCGGACGGATAGTCCCTAGCAGAGAGGATCACTGTTGGAAAGAGTCCTTTTTTTGTCAAGAATGCAAATTTCGTCTAGAGTTTTTTGGTTTTTGAATACGAATTACCCTACGGCTGTTTGACTGCCGTTACACGAGGAGTGTGCATGAATACCCACGGATTTACTTTGATCAGCGAAGACTACGTCGAAGAGATCGGCTCCAGGGCGCTGCTGTACAGGCACGAACGAACAGGGGCGGAGGTTTTGTCCATACTCAATGAGGACGAGAACAAGGTTTTCGGCATTTCGTTTCGCACTCCGCCGACAGACTCCACCGGAGTGGCCCATATTCTCGAGCACTCGGTGCTGTGCGGATCGCGCAAATATCCTTCCAAGGAACCTTTTGTCGAGCTGCTCAAGGGTTCGCTGCAGACATTTCTCAATGCCATGACCTACCCGGACAAGACTTGCTATCCGGTGGCCAGCCAAAACGTGCAGGATTTCTACAATTTGATCGATGTCTATCTGGACGCGGTGTTTCACCCCCGGATCGACAAGTACATCTTCATGCAGGAGGGATGGCATCTGGAACCCCGGGAGGGCACGCCAGGGATCGCGTTCAAAGGCGTGGTCTACAACGAGATGAAAGGGGCCTACTCCTCTCCGGACAGCATGCTTTCCGAGCACTCCCAGCAGACCCTTTTCCCGGATACGACCTACGGGTTCGACTCGGGCGGGCACCCCGAGGTCATCCCTGATTTGACCTATGAAGACTTCTCAGATTTTCACCGCAGGTACTACAACCCCTCCAATGCCCGGATTTTTTTCTACGGAGACGACGATCCGCAGAAACGCCTCGAGATCCTTGCGGCCTATCTGGACGAGTTCGAACCTTTGGAGGTCCAGTCCGAGGTCGGCATGCAGCCGCGATTTGAGGAACCCCGAGAGTTCACCTTTCCCTTTGACGTAAGCGAAGGGGAGGAGTCCAAGGGCATGGTCACGGTCAATTTCCTCCTGGGGGACACCCTGGATCCGGAATACAATCTGGCCATGAATATTTTGGACTATATTCTCGTGGGTATGCCGGCATCCCCTTTGCGAAAGGGGCTCATCGATTCAGGACTTGGGGAGGACCTTGCCGGGCACGGGCTGGAGGACGAGCTGCGCCAACTCTATTTCTCCACGGGACTCAAAGGGGTCAAACCGGAAAATTTGAACACCGTGCGCGATCTGGTGCTTTCAATCCTGGAAGAGGTCGCAAAAAACGGCATCGATCCCCGGACCGTGGAATCCGCTGTCAATACCATTGAATTCAGGCTCCGGGAGAACAATGCCGGCAGCTATCCCCGGGGACTTCTCGTCATGCTCCGTTCCTTGACGACCTGGCTGTATGACGGAGATCCTCTTGCACTGCTTCGTTTCAACGACCCGCTGGACCGGATCAAGAGCCGAATCAAAGGGGGAGAACCTTTTTTCGAACAATTGATCCGCGAAAACTTCCTGGCCAACACCCACCGCAGCACAGTCTTTTTAACGCCTGATCCGGACCTTGGGCAGCGCCGGGAGAAGAAGGAGCGGGCCAGGCTGGCAGAGATCCGGACCGGCCTGAGCAGGGAGGATTTCGAGAAGATAGGCAAGGAGGCCCAGGTACTGACCACGTTGCAGGAGACCCCTGATTCGCCGGAGGCTCTCAACGCCATCCCCCAGCTTACGATTTCCGACCTCGAGCGGGAGGTAAAGACCATTCCTCTGGAGGAAGTCGAAGGCGCACCCTGCACCTTTTTGTTTCACGACGTGCCCACCAATGGAATCTGTTATCTGGACCTGGGCTTCAACCTGCACATGGTGCCGCAAAAACTCATCTCCTATGTCCCGCTCTTTGGTCGCGCCCTGCTGGAAATGGGCACTGCCACAGAGGATTTCGTCAGTTTGACCCAACGCATCCGATCGCAAACCGGAGGCATCAACTCCGACACCTTTGCTTCGGGCTCGCTCAAGGACCCCAGAGGGGCGGCCTGGCTTTTTTTCCGGGGCAAATCCATGGACGACAAAACCCCGGCCATGCTGGAGATCTTTCGGGACATCCTCCTGGAGGCCAGACTGGATGACCGGAACCGGTTCAAACAGATTCTGCTGGAGGAGAAAGCCGCCCTGGAACGCTCCCTCATTCCGGCCGGTCACCGTATTGTGGATTTACGGCTCAGGTCCAGGTTCTCGGATGCTGATTGGGCCGAAGAGAGCATGAGCGGAATCAGCTACCTGTTCTTCCTTCGTTTCCTGGTCTCCGAAGTGGAGAACAACTGGGAACGGGTGGTGGAAAACCTTGAATCGGTGCGCCGTCACTTGCTCACGCAAAAAGGGATGATTCTCAATGTCACAGCGGACGGGACCATGTTCCAGAAACATCACAATGAACTGATCGAGCTGGCGCAGTCTGTTTCAGAGCAAGAGATCCAGGAACAGAAAAAACGAATTGTGGACTGCTGCTTCGAGTCCGAGGGCATGACCATACCCGCTCAGGTCAACTATGTGGGCAAGGTGGTGGATCTGCACAAGGCAGGATACCGGTTCCACGGCTCCGGCCTGGTCGTCAGCAGGTATCTTCGGGCCTCCTGGCTTTGGGAACAGGTCCGGGTCAGAGGCGGGGCGTACGGGGCGTTTTGTCTCTTTGACCGGTTGACCGGGATCATGACATTCGTTTCCTATCGTGATCCCAATATCCTGAACACGCTTCAGGTCTTTGACCGCTCCCGGGAATTTCTTCTGGAGACTCCGCTGGAGGAGGGCGAACTGAACAAGGCCGTGGTCGGCGCCATAGGGGACATGGACAAGTATCTGCTGCCGGACGCCAAAGGATACGTCTCCATGCTCCGGCACATTACCGGTGATTCCGACGAGCTGCGTCAGGCCATGCGCAACGAGATTCTGTCCACCAGGCGAGAGGACTTTCGCGAATTCGCCGCTTTTCTCGAGCAGCTGCAAAACGAGGAAATGGTCTCCATCCTGGGGGCGGAGGAGGCTATTGCCCAGGCCAGAGAACAAGGGGTGCAGCTGGCCAATGTGTTCAAGGTCTTGTAGCAGGGGGCCTGGAATGTGAATGCTGGATTTTTGAACGACAAGGAGTCAACCAGTCCCTCACGGAGATGCCGGAGGAAGAGTCCGGCATCTCGCCTCTTTACCGCCTGGCTTTTTTTCTTTTTTTCAGCCACAGATTCAAACGTTGCTCCATCCCCTGGTCTTTGGGCTGGTAGAAGGTACGGGTGGCGAGTTCCTGGGGCAGGTATTCCTGGTCGACCCAGGCTTCAGGGTAGCTGTGAGGGTATTTGTAATCCTTGCCGAACCCCCACTGTTTCTGCAGAGACGTCGAGGGGTTTCGCAGGTGCAGAGGAACCGGCCTGACCCCGTTGGCCCGGATCTCCTTCTGGGCGGCGAGGTATGCGGCGTACGTGGAATTGCTCTTGGGGGCGAGGGCCAGGTAGACCACGGTTTCAGCCAGCGGGATGAACCCTTCGGGCATGCCCACGAACTCCACTGCATGTTGGCAGGAGACTGCAATGGGCAACCCCATGGGGTCCCCGAGGCCGACGTCCTCGGATGCCGACAAGACGAGCCTGCGGCAGATAAATCGCGGGTCTTCTCCGCTTTCCAGCAGACAAGCCAGATAGTAGAGCGCGGCGTCCGGATCAGAGCCGCGAATGGATTTGATCAGTGCTGACGCCAGTTCGTAGTGGGAATCCGCATCCCTGTCCCCGCGAATGACAATGTCAGGAAGAGCCGCTTTGATGTTTTCAGGCTTGAGGCTTTCAGGATCGAGCTCAGCCGCATATTCCAGAAGATTCAGAAGGGACCGCGCATCGCCTCCGGCGAGCCTGGCAAAAATTTCCAGGGAATCCTCTGCAATGTCGAACCCAAGAGCGTGGCTCCCGGTTTTGGCGATGGTCACGAGTTCATCGCTGCTCAACGGTCGGAGACGGAGGACGTGCAACCGGGAGAGCAGTTGCCGGGTGACGCTGAATGAAGGATTTTCCGTGGTGGTGGCGAGCAGGGTAATGGTTCCGCTCTCCAGAAGGGGCAGAAAGAAATCCTGCTGGGCTTTGGAGAAGCGGTGCAGTTCGTCAAGGATGAGGAGGTCGACGTCCTCGATTTTTTTGCGGAGATTGGCAAGCCCCACTTCAGGCGCACTGAGCCGGATATACTTTCTCCTGCCTGCACCGGCAATGAGAAGGGCAAGCGTTGATTTGCCGCAACCCGGAGGACCGTAGAGCAGGAGACTGGACAGTCTGGGGGCCCGGAGCATCGCCTCGATGCGAGATCGGAGATGGTCCTGGCCGATGAACTCCTCAAGAGACCCTGGCCGGATCCTATCGGCCAGGGGACGTTTCTCCGTCACAATATCTCCTGCAGAACCAGGGAGCGGCTACTCGCCTTTCTTCGATGTTTCGATGAGATCGTCGAGTTCGAGATCAAGATCATCAAGTGAGATCTCTTCGTCGTCAAGATCGCTGGAAGTGCCCTGGGCCTGAAGGTCTTCAAGGTCAATATCGAGTCCTGCATCCTCCTTTCCCAGTATCGTGGATTCCATGTCGTCGTCATCTTCCACAAGGGAAATTTCCGGCATGCTCTCCCCGACATCGCCCTCCAGGGAAAGGTCGATATCTTCGAAAGAATCATGGGAAGAGTTCGTTGCCTCACTGCTGACCTGACCGAGATTGACCTCTTCGAAATCGTCAAAGCTGAGTTCTTCGATGCCTGTTTCCTGGTACTCGGATTCCCCTGCACCCTGGGAAGCGGATGCCGAAGCTGTTGAAGCGCCGGCTCCAACGCTGTTTTCCTCCCCAATCCAGTCAAAGGTGGCACTGGTTATCCAGCCCAGGTTGAGGGTTTCCCGCTGCTTTCCCCAGTCGTTCCCGCAACGCGGACAGGTCAAAGCGTGATCAAAGGAATTGAACCGACATTTGGTGCAGTGCATGATTTCTCCTCCATGCTAGTTCTCGTCCGTTGCCGGAGCTCCCGGAGCGTGATGACGTCCTGCCCACCAGAAAATGCTCAGGCAGAGCAGGGCGGCGGTTTCCCAGCGCAAAATTCTCTGGCCGAGACTCACAGGCGCGAACCCGGCCTTCAAAAGCTTCTCTACTTCTTCATTCAACAACCCGCCCTCAGGGCCGAGTACGATCAGGTGACGGCCGGGAGCAAACGACGTTTGCGGAGATAGTCGTTGCCGGTCCTCCCCTTCCCACAGAACGAAGAGCTGGTCAAAGTCCTTTCGCATCCCGATCAGATCATCTATGCCTCTGTCAAGCGTCTTGATCTTTGGGAAAAACGGGTTGACGCTCTGCTTGGCTCCTGCCGTAACCTGGGCGGTCCAGGATGTCTTGGGCTCTTTTGGCACCGTGCCCTGACTGCGGGCCGCCTGCCAGAACAGCAATCCGTCACATCCCAGTTCAGCGGCTTTTTCGAGCAGCCAGGTTCGCCGAAGAGATTTGTTCCAGCCAGGCGCCAGATAAAATCGGACCTCTGGTTCAGGATGGGTACAAAGCGTCTGGAGTTCCAAAACTGTCCGTCTGGATTCCACCGTCTTCACCCGACAGACTGCCTCCCGGCCGGCACCGTCGAGAATCCTGATGTTCTGCCCGGCGTGCCCCCGAAGAACCCTTTTGAAGTGCAGGTGTTCCTGACCTTCAAGGGTGAGGGAGTCCTTCCAGTCCTCAGGCGGGACAAAAAAAGTGTACATCCGGGCTCAATATCGACGCACTCGCAGAGTGGTTTGCCTTTACTGATCCAATATCATGCATAAATACGGGCCGTTCCTGCTTCAGATATGAGATCGGATATAACGTATGCAAATTAAAAACCAATTGGAAACGCTGCGTTAAAATTTCATGCGGGCCGTGCCCTGGGAATAAAATGGCGGGTCTGTTCGTGTTGCTGTGAACTCGGTCCGTGCTCCTGCAACAATATAGGAGTCTTCTTGGGCAAATTCGGCATCCACATAGCCCAAAGCGATGCAATGGCCAAGGCTTGGGGCGATGGAGCCGCTGGTAATCCTGCCGACCTGCCTCCTGTTCCCGGCAAGCAGAATACCGTCCCCATGTCGGGCGCTGCGCTTCCCTTCGATATGAAACCCGACCAGTCGCTCTTTGATCCTGGTCATCTTTTCCTTGCCGAGAAAATTGCAGGATTTCCTGAGCATGAAGCCGTATCCGGCTTCAACAGGGGTGTGGTGCTCGTCCAGATCCTGACCGTAAAGGGGCAGGCCGGCTTCGAGCCGCAGGGTGTCCCGGGCGCCCAGGCCGGCGGGACGGACCGCAGGGTTTTCCATCAGGGCCGTCCATACGGTCACGGCAAGACTGGCCGGCATATACAGCTCAAATCCCAGTTCTCCGGTATATCCGGTTCTGCTGACCAAAATCTCCTCTCCTGCAAACTGGGTCCTGCGGAAGGAAAAATAGGGAATCCGCCAGTCCCCTGTGAGGACTTTTTCCAAGGGCGAAAGGCATTCCGGCCCCTGCAGGTCGATCTTGGCTGTCTGCTCGGAAATATTTTTGATGGTGGTTTCCGGGAGAAGGTGGGAGTGTATCCAGGAGAAATCAGCGTCGATCCGCGCACCATTGACCACCAGCATGTAGGATTCTTCGTCCAGGGCATAGACGATCAAATCGTCCAGAACACCTCCCTTTGGATCGAGCATAAACCCGTAACGGCACCTGCCGGGGCGCAGAGTATCCAGATCATGGGTTAGCAAAAAGGAGAGGCTTTCCCTGGCTCCGGGACCTTGGACCAGAAATTCCCCCATGTGGCAGATGTCAAATACCGAAACCTTTTTTCGCGTATGGTGATGCTCTGTGAGAATGGAGTCGTACTGAAGGGGCATGACCCAGCCGGCAAAGGGCACCATCCGGGCCCTGTTCTTCGAGTGCCAGTCAAATAGAGGTGTCTTGTGCAGTTCGTTCACTGTCCTGTCCTTGTGTTGGCAATCATGCGGCAAATCCTATGGGACCGCGTCCTTCCGCCTCGACTTTGGTTTTGCGTATGGCCTTGAACTCATCCACCAGAGAAACCAGCCGTCCATACAGGGTGCGCACTTTGAGGCCGTATGGCGTGAGGCGTTCTTTCTTTGGGCGGATATACGTGCGCTGGAGATAGCTGTTGTTGAGCATCATCTCGCAGATGTTGATGTAGCGCTCCACCAGTTCATCGAAATAATTCACAATTTCAAATTTGAGGGCACTCATGATCTCGGTGGTCTGTTCGAGCATCTGCAGATAGCTCAGGGTGTTGCCCTTGGCATCCCGGTCCTTGAGGTCTTCCAGTTCCTTCACTTTCCTTGCCTGCTGGATATAACTGTATTTGGACCAGACCTCCTGATAGAGATCGTGCATGTCATTGAAGTCGGCAAAGTTGTCCGCGTTGAGCAGGTAGTTGTCCAGAACCTTGACCACATTGGAATAGAACTCCTCAGAGTACCCGATGATCCTGCGTTGATGCTTGGAAAGCCAGGAATGAAGGAACTTGAGCCGCTTTTCGTGGGTGTCGGTATTTTCCACGATCTCATGGCGTTTGAACTTGATTCTGCCAATGAACTCGCCGCGCACGATGTCATTGAGCTTGAGCGTCATGGAAGAAATATCCTTGATCAGGTTCAGCGAGTCGAGCACTTTGCCGGACAGGGGGTGGATGACTTCCTGCCGGAACACGGAAAGCGCCCTGTCCTCCCGGACGTTGTTCGGATCGTACTTGTGCTGCCGGTACAGGACCCGGAGAATGACGACCTGTTTCGCTTCGTCCACAAAGTAGCCGCCCCGCTTCAGGGGACCGAGGATCTCTTCCCGGTCGGAGTCCACCCGGAACAGGGCGATTTTTTCCACACACGGGTGGAACCGGCAGCGAGGATGGCTGTGAAGCGTCGTGATGCACCGATCCGACTGCCCCAAAACCCTGATCAGAAACTGCTCGCCCATGCGGAAAAGCCTTCTGGAAAAAAGAGCGGCAGAGGTGCGTCGTTCCGAAACAATGGGAAAGCCGTAAAGTTCCATGAGGAACTGGTACGTGAAGGGCCGGTTCTGTTCGTACTTGGTGTTGTCATGAACGTTGAACTTCCCTATCTTCAGTCCGAACCGTTTCAATTCGGTGTCGAGATCCGAGGGAAAGGAGCCGTAGATGCCTGAAAGATAGAACTCCTGCTCGGCATTCATCGCCATCACATGGGCTCTGTCCATTTGGAGGAGATAGGGCAGCACTTCCGGGTAGGAATCCAGGTCTGAAACGTTTTTGTCCTGAAATTGGCTCCTGAACTCTTCCTGCAGGTTCTTGGGCATGCGGCTGAGAAAAGCCTGGACATTGTTGTAGATGATGGTCTCTTCCAGGGGACATGTCCGGCTGGACGACACATGGGCCTCATGACACGTGTGCAGGATATCGAATTGAAAGATTTCATGAAAGTAATCCAGAGGCCTTTCGAACGCGATAAAACTGAACCCCGGAAGATCGGAATGCTCAAACAGGTCGGGTTCAAAAGAAGGCAGAAGTTCTCTGGATTCCACCAGAGGATACTCTTTTTTTTCGAAATAGGGCTTGAGCAGGCAAAGGGGGATATGCACGCTGTCCAGAAAAAGCTTGAGCCGCTCCAGGGAATTTACCGGTTTTGCCCGTTCCCGTTTCAAATGGTTGGAGGGTTTGGTAAAAGCTTCATTCCATTTTTTGATCATGGCCATGTATTTGCGATGAATTCCTTTAAAAAAGTGGCATTCCGCAGGAATCAGGGGCAGGGTTGCAGCACGGACAGGTAATCCTTTGGTCGTTGAAGAACTTTGTGAGATGTATAAGAAGTTATATTTGTTACGTTATTGATGATAGCAAATATGAAAAAAATAATCAATGAAGACAGGAAATTGACAGGAACTTCCCCATTCATTAGTGATTCAGGCTCATCTTGCGAAGCAATGGTTTCGAAGAAGGATCAATACAAATGAGCCGGAGGCTTCAGCAATTTCCCAGGCCTGCGGTCGACAGGCAGGAATGCCCCTGTACCTCACTGGGGTGCCCCAGGCATGGACTGTGTTGCCAATGCATGCATTATCATCGAAAACGAATGGAGCTTCCTGTCTGTTACTTTTCTGAAGAAGAGGAAAAGACATATAATCGCACCCTCGAATTTTACTCTAAACGGCGCTTCAAGTAGGCTTTTCCATGTATGGAAATAATTGCCTGGCAAAGATACTCGGCATCGTATGCAATGTATTCGATGCATACTCGGCTGTTCTCTTTCTTCCGGAATCAGAAGAAGAATATTTCCTTGCCGCCTCTTTCAGTCTTGGGGACAATATTCTCCCGGATACACGTATTCATTCAGGAAAAGGGCTTGTCGGGTGGATAATCCGCAACAGAAGGCCTCTTTTGGTCAATAATTTTGATCGGACCACCAACTGTCTCGGCTACTACAACTCTGAAAGCGAATCCAAAATAAAAGCCTTCATGGGGTGCCCCATGAGCGGAGGACTGGGAGCACTTTGCCTGGACAGTAAAAAAACATATTCCTTCAGTGAACGGGACCAGAAGATCCTGCATCAGTTCACGCAGCTCATCGAATCGGTGCAGAGCTCCATGTGCAACGCAAACTTCGTGCAGCAGGAGCGCCGGTTCTACGGCAGCCTCTCCGCCATTCACGAACTCAGGGAAAAAAATCCCAGGTGGTCGGATTTCCTCTCAGGATTTCTTACGATTCTCTCCAGGAACACCGGATATCAATTCGCGTTTCTGGCCGTTCGCGACGAGTGGGGCAAGACATATTATCTGGAAGGGTGGAACCAGCCATTATTTGAACACAATGAGGAAGGTGCGCGATCTTTTCCCATGGGCAGCGGACTTATCGGGTGGGTGTTCAAGAACAACTCCTCAGTCTTTACCGGAGACAAGGAATCCGGTCCGGTGGATTTTCCGGTGTTCGGCAAGGAAGTTGCCGGACCATCGTTTAAGTCCGTGATCTGCCTTCCTCTGATAATGAACAAGAAGGCCCGGGGAGTCCTGGTTCTGGCGGATCGGGAGAACTTGCGTGTTTCCGACAATCTCAAATCTTTTCTGTTTCTGGTATCCGACTACCTGGCCACCTTCCTGGAAAACTTGTATCTCAAGAACAAGATGACCATGCTGGTCAGCGATCTCAAGTCCAACAATTCTTAACATTGCGAGAAATCACGCTATGGTTCTCAAGCGCTTACTCGGCCTCCTGGGAAAGAGTCTGGCCATGGACCTCGGCACAGCCAACACCCTTCTCTACACGCCGTATGAAGGAATCGTGCTCAACGAACCGTCTGTTGTGGCGCTGGAAAACCGAACGGAACGGGTTATCGCGGTGGGCAAGGAAGCCAAGGAATTTCTCGGCCGGACCCCGCACAAGATCAAAGCCATCCGGCCCATGAAGGATGGGGTGATCGCTGATTTCGAGGTCACCCGCGCCATGATCTCCTTTTTCATCCGTAAAGTGATCCGCGGGTTCAATCTGGTCAAACCCAAGATGGTCATCTGCGTTCCTGCGGGGATCACGCAGGTGGAGAAGCGTGCGGTCATCGAATCCGCCCTCCAGGCCGGCGCCCGCGAGGTCAGACTGGTGGAGGAACCTATGGCCGCGGCGATAGGTGCCGACCTGCCGATTGCCCAGCCCCTGGGGAACATGGTGGTGGATATCGGCGGGGGAACGACCGAAGTTGCGGTCATCTCTCTTTCCGCAGTTGCCTATTCCGAGTCCGTGCGGGTGGCCGGAGATGAGATGAACGAGGCCATTCAGCGGTATGTTCAGGATCAATTCAAGCTCCTCATCGGCGAAAACACGGCGGAGCGGATCAAGTTCGCCATAGGATCGGCCTTTCCATTGGATGAGCCGAAACAGATGGAGGTTTCCGGAAAAGACATGGTCAACGGCACCCCCAAGACCATTGTCGTGACCGACGGACACGTTCGTGAAGCGATCAAGGAGCCGGTTGGCATCATCGTGTCCGCAATTCGACGGGCACTGGAGAAAACCCCCCCCGAACTGGTGGCGGACATCGCCACCAATGGGGTGCTGCTGGCCGGAGGAGGCTCGCTGCTCATGGGGCTTGACAAACTCATCACCCACCAGGTCAAGCTCAGGGTCAATCTGGATGAAGATCCCCTGACGACTGTGGTTCGCGGCACAGGCATAACCCTTATGAACGAACGAAAATTCGATCAGGTCTTTATCAACTAGAAGGTGCAGACGGTGATGGTCAGCCCCGCGGCTTCGGCTCTGTCGGTACCCGTGATGTTCCGATTCGCTGCATGAGAATGCCCCCGACGATCAGGATCAGCCCTGTCAGCGTGGAGGGCAGGATGACCTCCCCCACGAGAAAATGGATGAGCACCAGGGAAAGGAATGGGGACAGAAAAATGAGATTGCTGACCTTGGCAGTGGATTGGGACAGTTTCAGGGCCTTGAGCCAGAGAACGAAGGTCACTCCCATTTCAAAGACACCGATGTACAGGGGACCCGGAAGCATACTCCAAGCCGGCAATGTATGGGTTTTTCTGCTGAACCACCACGCCGCAGCAGTGTAGACAGTTCCAAAAACAAAGTTCAGAAAGAGCCGAACAACCGGATCGAACCGGTCACGGGTATTGGCGATCCAGTACAACGCCCAGACAACAGTACTGAACAGCGCCAGGCCAACTCCCAGGGGGCTTGTCATGGTCAGCGCCGAGACATTTCCTCCTGTGGAAATGACGATGACGCCGGCATAGCTCACAAAAAGGGCGAGAAGATCGATGGGCCGAAGACGTTGTCCAAGGAGCGGGACACTGAGCAGGCTGAGCGTGATGGCCCAGGTGTAGTTGAGGGGCTGGGCCTGCTGGGCGGGAAGGAGGTCATAGGCCTTGAACAGGATCAAATAGTACGAAAATGGGTTGAGCAGACCGAGCAGGAGCGACTGGGCGAGAATCTTTTGGGTCACCGTCCTCAAGAGGATGAGTTTTTTTTGCAGGACCACAAAGACAAAGAGCACCGCAGTCGAGACAAGCGAGGAAAAGAACAGCAGTTCCACCACATCCAAAGTGCGCAGCGAGAGCTTGAACGCCGAAGCCACCGTCGACCAGAGAAGCACGGTGGCCAAGCCATACATGTAGGCCTGACTCTGTTTCCTCATGGGGCAGGGCATAATACACCGGACCATCTCCTGCAATCACTTGTACATAACCGGGGCGTCCCGAACATCGACGAACACTCATGATACACGACACAGTGCTGACACTTGTAGGGGCCACTCCCCTTGTGCGCATCCATCGGCTGAACCCTCATCCCGGCGTTCTCATTGCCGGAAAACTCGAGGCCATGAACCCTGGTGGTTCCATCAAGGACCGGGTGGCCCTGGCCATGATCGAGGCGGCCGAACGCTCGGGTGAGCTGACCCCTGAAAAGACGGTCATCGAAGCAACTTCCGGCAATACAGGCATAGGGCTGGCCATGGTCTGCGCGGTCAAAGGGTACCGGCTTAAGCTGCTCATGCCGGATTCTGCATCCGAGGAACGCAAGCGGATCATGCGTGCCTATGGTGCGGAAATCGTGCTCACCCCCGGGCACTTGAGCACTGACGGGGCCATTGAAGAATCCTACCGTCTTGCTCGGGAGGAACCGGACAAGTACGTGCTCATGGACCAGTTCAACAATCCAGCCAGCATTCAGGCCCATTACCTGGGCACGGCCCGGGAAATATGGGAGCAGACAGGGGGACGGATCACCCACATGGTGGCCTGCCTGGGGACTTCAGGCACGGCCATGGGACTGATCAAGGGGCTGAAGGAATTCGCGCCCGACGTTGTCGTTGTCGCGGTTGAACCGTATGAGGGGCACAAGATCCAGGGACTCAAGAACATGAAGGAATCCTACCCTCCAGGGATTTTCAACAAGTCCCTCTTGGACCGGATCATCCATGTTGAGGACGAAACCGCTTTTGAAATGTCCCGCAGGGCTGCACAGGAGGAAGGATTGTTCGTGGGCATGAGTTCCGGGGCTGCATTGGCCGGAGCCGTCCACATCGCCTCGGAACTGGAAGAGGGACTGATCGTCGCAATTTTGCCGGACGGAGGGGAGCGGTACCTTTCCACGCCCCTTTTTGCGCCCAAGCCGGCCCGCGGCCCGGCGATCTTCGACTTCAAGAGCCGAAAAACCGTCGGCCTTGCGGCTGACAATTCCCCCCAGGGTATTTTCACCTTCGGCCCCGGTCCGGACACTCTGGATGATCCGGAATTCTGGAGACGGGTCGTTATTCTCGATGTTTTGGCCGCGTATCTGAGCCGGTACGGGGCACGTCCCGAAGTGGCTGTCGGACTGGCTGATCTCGAGGATCACACGCTGGCCCTGGCCCAGGCCGAAGGCAAAAGTCTCGACGACTACTCGCAAACGTATCTCGATCGGGTCAACACCCTGGCCCGGAAGCTTGGTATCGGGGTTGGTGTTTCATTTGTCCTGGCCAGCCGGTGCATGGAAACCATGCTTTCCCTCTGCAGGACCCTACTCGGCCAGGGAGTGGCCTATGAGAAACTCCGTTCCGTTTACTATGACGTACAGCGGGACAGCCGGTACGGTTCACTTTCTCTCACCGACCTGGACAAGCTCAGCCTGGGAAAAACCGTGGACCTGGACAGTTATGCCAAGGGCAATCCCCGGGATTTCACGCTGCTCAAGAGGACTTCGCTGCAGGATCTCAAACTGGGCCATTTCTTCAAGACCGAGTGGGGCAATGTGCGTCCGACATGGCACCTGCAAATGGCCGCGGCAGCCCTGGACGAACTCGGTGAGGTCAAGGCGGTGTTCGGCAGTCGGACCCAATGGTTCCCCCACCTGGAGAATATTCGGGGAATTTGGGACAAGGGCGCAGGGAAAACACCCAACGTGTGGTCCCTGGTAGGATCTGTGGAGAATGCTGGGGGCTGTGATGCAATGCACCTGGAGCAGAGCACCGATCCGTCCAGGGTCATCCGTTTCTGGCTCTTGTCCGCGTTCTACCGCAAGCCCCTGACCTGTTCCGAGGCAAATCTGACCATGTGGAGGAAGAACTGGAAGAAGGTCCAGGATTTGGCCGTCAGCCTGACTCTGTATGAAGGGGGGCCAGGCAGAGCCGGAGCTGCTGTTGAACAGGCAGTGTTCGATCTGAAAAAAGGCTTTACAGCGGCCATGGAAGATGATTTGGCCCTGCATCGTTTCTGGCCCGTGCTCTTTTCCTTCTGCCGGAGCGTGAATACCCTTGTGTCCAAATGCGCCATGATCCGGGAGGAGGCCGAGACCTGTCTGGACCAGCTCAAATCCATAGACGAGGTTTTGAGGATCATCGACTGGACCCGCATGCCCGTGCCGAACCATCAGTGGCCCCAAAGCCTGGAAACACTTGTGAAGGAACGGGAAGCCGCCCGCAGGAACAAGGATTTCGCAACGGCGGACAAACTCCGGGACCGGATCAGCAGGGAAGGATACCTTCTGGAGGATACGGTCCAAGGTCCGAGGGTTTTTGCGCTCCCGCAATGATACCCTGCACTTTTAGCGCCTAGCTGGGATATATTTCAAAGACGCTTTCGCACAGACCAGACTGTCCAATGCCGTCTGTCTCGTCTCATGCGCAGGATCTTCCAGACAAGCCGAGCCTGATCTGACTCGAAATTTTCTAAGAGTCACGAGCACTTTTTGAACCGATTCGGAAAAAGTGCTTTGAAATAAAAAAAACGGAGACCCCGAAAAGGGTCTCCGTTTTTTTTATTTGCCGTTTCAAGCCGGCTCGGAAGCTGCAAACTAAACGTATTTTTTCGGATCGATGCGGTATTTCTTGATCTTGTAGTTGATGATCCGGTAACTGGCCCGCAGGTCCCGTGCAGCCTGCAGCATATTGCCCCGGGCTTTTTTCAAGGCCTCGACGATGATCTCCTGCTCGAATCTGGCCACTGCCTCCCCAAAGGAGAGGTCGGTGTCCGTGGCCGAACTCTCGGCGGTCTGCAGGGTGGGGGGGAGGTGATAGGTGCGGATGACCTCTTCATTGCAGATGAGGACGGCTCGTTCCATGCAGTTTCTGACCTCGCGCACATTTCCTGGCCAGTGGTACTGGGTGAGCAGGTCAATGGCCGGAGTGGAGATCCTTCTGATGTTCTTTTCGTACTCCCGGGCGAAGTCGGCCATGAAGTGCTCGGCCAGGGGGAGGATATCCTCGGTGCGTTCCCGCAGAGGCGGGATAAAGACCGGAAAGACATTGATCCGATAGTAGAGATCCTCTCTGAACTCCCCTTCCTGGAGCAGTTTTTCCAGGGGCTGGTGGGTGGCGCAGATCAGGCGCACATCCACCATAATGGTTTTTTCGCTTCCCAGCCGCTGGATTTCTCCTTCCTGAATGGCCCGAAGCAGTTTGGCCTGGGCATCCACGCTCAATTCGCCGATCTCATCCAGAAAGAGTGTGCCCTTATGGGAGAGTTCAAACCGTCCTTTCTTGGCCTGAATGGCTCCGGTAAACGCTCCTTTTTCATGGCCGAAGAGTTCACTTTCCAGAAGTTCTGCCGGCAAAGCCGCGCAATTGAGCTTGATGAAGGGTTCCTTGGACCTGGAACTGGAGTTGTGGATGGCTTCGGCCAGGAGTTCCTTGCCTGTACCGGATTCGCCCCGGATGAGAACCGTGGCCTTACTGGCCGCCACCTGAGAGATCTGCTCCAAAACCATGTTCATGCTTTTGGAGGAAGCCACGATGTTTTTGGCGGTAAATTTTTTCGTGCCGGCGGCCTGTGGCGGCATTCCCTGGGATTTGAGCCGCTCCGCAATGATCATGTGCTCCTGAAGATAGGCCACCTGTCTGGCAATGATGACTGCCAGGATCTCCAGGAAAATCTTGTGATTCACCAGGCTCTCGGGGGAAGAGCAGGGGAGGTCCACACTGAGGACGCCAAGGACGCTGCTCTGGTCCTTTTCCTTGAACGGTTCGGGGATTGGAACACAGATGAAGGAGGAGTTGGAGAGTTCCTCCTGGGTCCGTCCGGCAAAATTGAGGAAATCCGGGCTGTCCTTGATACGCTCCAAAACAATGGTCTCCCCTGTTTCCAGAACCTGGCCCGAGATGCCCTGGCCTGGAAAATAGGTGTCCTTCTCCTGCTTGGAACCATCGTGGGTCAGGCTGAGCTTGAGGGCTTTAGTCTGAGGATGGATGATGGCCAGGGCAATGCGATGATAGCCCTGATGGGCGGCAATGGTTTCCAGCAGGTATTCCAGGCTCGACTCCAGGGGAACATTGGGGTCGATCTGCCTGAGAATGGTCTTCAGGGGACCAAGGAACTGAAGAGGCTCACTTTTCATAGAAATCTTTGATCAGGCACCCGATGCTTGGGCACGGAACGCCTCCGCACCGAGATCGATGGCTGCGAGGTTCATGTCCACCAGCTTGGGCTTTAAAAAATTCCTCACGCCGTTGCGGAGCTCGTCAAGCCCGAAAGGAAGCTCATTGCTGGCGCACAATGCCGCCAGAAGAACCATATTTCCGGATTGCACGGCGCCGGCTCTGGTGCCGAGGCTCAGGCAGGGAATGAATGCCGAACGGGAAGCGCGGTCCGCTACTTCGGACTGGATGCGCGATGTATCGGGATATGACGCTGTTCCGCGGGCTACGGACAGGGGCGGCATTGGCTCGGAGTTCGACACGACCAGTCCTTCGGGCTTGAGATAGCAAAGCGCTCTCAAGGTTTCCAACGGTTCGAATCCCAGAAGGATGTCGGCCTGCGCCTTGCTGATCCGCGGACTCTGGTAACCGCCGAGCAGCAGGGTGGATTCAACCACACCGCCACGTTGGGCCATACCGTGGATTTCGCCGGCAACCACGAAAATTCCCGCGTCCAACGCCACCTTAGCCAGAAGATTCGTAGCAGTCAGCGTTCCCTGCCCACCGACACCCACCAGGAAAATACGTTTCTTCATCCGTCAGCTCCTTTTCCTGGCTTTGATGTTTGGGCAGACCTGCAGGCAGAGCATACAGCCGGTACACTGGTTCTGATTGATCCTGACCACTTCATCCTCAACATAGAATGCAGGGCAGGCGAGCCGTTCAAGGCACTCCCTGCGGTTTTCACATTTGTCTGTGATATAGGCAACATGAGTGAACTTCTTGCCCAAGGCCTTTCTGGCAAAAAGTGGGCATGGCTCCTCGGCCACCAACACCCTTACCCCGGACTCGGCCTTGAGTTCCTCAAGGACTTTCCGGGTCCCTTTCAGGTTTGAGGGTTTGACCTTCCTGACGTTTTTCACTCCACAGCCCTTGACGATGGCCGTGATATCCACGGGCGAAGGGTTCGGTCCGAGAACCGAGTGGTCCACTCCGGGATGCGGCTGGTGCCCGGTCATGGCCGTGGTCCGGTTGTCCAGGATGACGATCAGCAGATCGTGGTTATTGTAAACCGCATTCACAAGCCCTGTGATTCCGGAATGGAAAAAGGTGGAGTCGCCGATAAAGGCAACGACCGGCTTGTCCCCGGCCTTGGCTGCCCCGGAACCGGCGGAGACGGACGAGCCCATGCAGAAGAGAAAATCAGCCATGCGCAGCGGTGGAAGAAGGCCCAGTGTATAGCATCCGATGTCCGAGGAGTAGAGGGCATCGTCGCCGAAGACCTCTCGAACGGCCAGATAGGCGGCACGGTGGGTGCACCCGGCGCACAGGTTGGGGGGGCGTCCCGGAAGGTCCTGGGGCATTGTACAGTCGACTGCAGAAGGGAGGGGTTCTCCAAGGAGGTTGCAAACGGCATTTTCCACCAGAGCCGGGTCATACTCTCCGAGGCGGCCAAGCGGGCCCCCTTTTCCAATGATTTCCACCTCGATACCGTTTTTCTGGCACAGGACGCGGATATCGTTCTCCAGAATCGGTTCCAGCTCTTCCAAAACCAGGACCTTGTCCAGACCACGAAGGAATGAAGTGATCAGTTCTTTGGGAAAGGGATAACTGAGTCCCAGTTCGAGAATTTTGACCCTGTTTTCAAGGCCGTGTTCCTCGACTGCGTCCCGGAGGTAGGTTCGGGGGACGCCGCTGGCAATACAGCCGACATTGCCCTGGCCTGAAATGCGGTTCCACTCGCAATTATCCGCATACGTCCGGATCTTCTCCAGGTTTTCAAGGAGAACAGCATGCCTGACCCGGGCGTGGGCCGGGATGATCACATATCGCGGGGTATCACGGACAAAGGAGCCCTTGTTTTTGGCCGGGGGCAGATCACCGAATACGACGCCGCCGCGCAGGTGGTTGAGCCGTGTCGTGGTCCGGAGCATGACAGGCTGATTCCACTGCGCCGAGAGCGTCATGGCATCCCTGGCCATGTCTTTGGCCTCCTGAGCTGTGGAGGGCTCGAAGCAGGGAAGTCCAGCCAGGCGGGCATAATACCTGTTGTCCTGCTCGTTTTGGGAGGAGTGGCATCCAGGGTCGTCGGCACTGATCAGGACCAGACCCCCGGTGGTTCCCATATAGGCGAGACTCATCAGGGCGTCGGCAGCGACATTCACCCCCACATGCTTCATGGTCACCATGGTCGGAACCCCGGTCAGGGCCGCCCCTCCACCAACCTCCAGAGCGACCTTTTCGTTCACGGAGTATTCAAAAATATATGCCGCCTCAGGGGAAAGCCGGTAAAATGTATCCGGAATTTCCGAGGAGGGGGTTCCAGGGTAACAGGAAACAAAACCGACACCTGCTTCCAGAGCCCCGCGAACAATGGCCTCGTTTCCCAGCAGCAGATGCGTGCTGCCGGGTGAGTCGGAAAGAAGCGTATGCGCCATGAAAAATCCTATCCGTTTTGTTGTTTGAGTTGGCTGATCTTGTAGTCGTAGTATTCTTCGGTGGCTTCGTCCTGGACCGCGTTTTTGAGGCGCTCATAGGCTGACAGGGCCTGCGTCCGGTTGCCGGCCTGTTCCGCAGCTTCGGCGATCTGGGCGTCGATAACGCGGTGATAGGAATCCGGGGCGGTGGTCCTCAGACTTTCCAGGATGGTCAGCGCCTCCTGGGGGGTGCCTGACAGCAGCAGGTTTTTGGACTGGCCGAGACGGGCCACCACAGCGAGGTCGCCTCGGCCGTCTTCGGCAAGCCGGGCCCAGGTGGCGGCTGCATCCTGATAGAGTTCCTGATCCATCTGGGCGCGGGCCAACTCCATGCGGGCCTCCTGCTGGAGCCTGCCGTTATCCAGAAAGTCCTGGAGAGCGGCTATGCGGTCGGATCCCTGTGTTTGCGTGAGAATCCGACCCAGCTCCTCTGCGGCCTCTTTTTTTGCGGAATCCTGATACACCGAGTACCCCGAGTACCCGGCCACTGCCAGAAGGAGTATGGCCACTCCAAGCACGATGAATTTTGCGTTGTCCAAGATTTTTTTGAGGACCGGATGGACGTCCTGTGTTTCGGTTGCGATCCGGTCTTGTAAGGAAGATGGGGTGTTCTTCTCTTCCATTGATCCTCCGAGCAATAAGTAATGACAAAATTGTGATCACGATTCAGAGCCGTTTCTTTAAACACAAAAGCCATTCGCGTCAAAGCAATTCCTGCTGTAACGCTTCACTTGGAATTCTCACCTGAACATGCCGGTTTTCCAACCAGTGTTCGTCGTGCCTCCGAGCCGGCCAGACTGGTGTTTCGAGGGAATTTCTGATAGATCCGGCCCTTACTCGGAAAGTGAGTGGCAATGACGATACTGTTATCCATTCCACAAAAATGGAATGAATTTCTGCCGTAAGGAGCACGCATGGATCTTCAAGAAACCATAACCGAACTGGCTCGAAGCGCGAAACAGGGTGCTGCCCGGATGGCCAGAGCGGATTCGGCAGCAAAGGACAAAACCCTGGTCGTTCTTGCCGGATTGCTGGAGAGTCGTCAGGAGGAGATCCTCCAGGCCAATGAAAAGGATTGCGCCGTTGCAGCCCAAAGCGGCATGGATTCCGCCAAACTGGAGCGGCTCAGGCTTACCCCTGAGGGTATTGCGTCCATGGCCGCGGCATGTCGCCACGTGGCGGCCATGGACGATCCAGTGGGCGAGATCGACGGGATGAAAAAGCGACCGAACGGACTTCTCGTGGGCCGGATGCGCATTCCCCTGGGGGTCGTGGCCATGATCTATGAATCCCGGCCCAACGTCACTGTCGACGCCACTATTTTATGCCTCAAAGCCGGCAACGGGGTCATTCTCCGGGGAGGATCAGAAGCGTTTCACTCCAATCAGGTTTTGGCAGCGATTATTTCCGATGCACTGGACGCAGCGCATCTTCCAGGTGAGGCCGTGCAGATCATCCCCACCACGGACAGAGCCGCGGTCAACGTCATGCTCAAACTGGACGAATACATCGACGTCGTCATTCCCCGGGGGGGAGAAGGGCTCATTCGTGCGGTCGTGGCCGAGGCCACCATGCCGGTGCTCAAGCACTACAAAGGGGTCTGCCACATTTATGTGGACAGCACCGTGGATGTGGACCAGGCTGTTGAGATCATTTTCAATGCCAAGGTGCAGCGCCCCGGTGTCTGCAACGCCCTGGAAGGTCTTCTGGTCCACGTTGATTCCGCCGAAATCCTGCTCCCAAAAGTTGCCCGACGTCTGAGTGAAGCAGGCGTTCGTTTCAAAGCTTGTGAACGCTCGCTCGGTCTCCTCGGGAACACGGCCGAACCTGCTGCGGCAACAGACTGGGGCACGGAGTTCCTCTCTCTGACCCTGGCCGTCAAGGTGGTGGACTCCATGGCACAAGCCCAGGAGTATATCGAGAGGTACGGATCCAACCACACCGAATCCATACTGACCACGGATCACGGCAGGGCCATGCGCTTTCTCAGGGAGGTGGACGCCTCGGCAGTGATCGTCAATGCCTCCACCCGGTTCAACGACGGCGGGGAGTTCGGCCTGGGCGCTGAAATCGGTATCAGCACCTCCAAGCTGCATGCCTACGGTCCCATGGGCATCAATGAACTCACCTCCGCCAAGTTCGTTGTTCTGGGCCAGGGCCAGGTCCGGACGTAGATCGGCAGGTTGACATGGCGAAAGTCGGCATTCTCGGGGGCAGCTTCAACCCCGTGCACCTGGGCCATCTCCGCCTCGCCGTGGTGGTTCTGGAGGAAATGGCACTGGACAGACTGGATCTCGTCCCTGCAGCGGTTCCCCCCCACAAGAGGAACGAACATCTCCTCCCGTTTGAGTTCCGGCTGGCCCTGTTGCGGGCTTCCATCGAAGGGAGGAAGAAGGTGGCAGTAAATCCCCTGGAACGGGAACGCCAGGGACCTTCCTACACGGTCGACACCCTTCGTCAGTACAGGGCGCACAACCCGGGTGACGAACTCTACTTCGTGCTCGGTTCCACGGATCTTTTGACGCTGCCCTCCTGGCATGAATGGCAGGAGATCTGTTCCCTGGCCAATCTTGTGGTCACGGACCGGGGGGGGCGCTCCTCCTGGGAGATCGACAGCTTTCTGGCGCAGCATATCCCGGGAAGCAGGCGACTCGACGAACGCAGATGGCAGCTCGCCTCCGGCACGCTCATGCAGCACGTCGCCTTCCCCCGGATGGATCTCAGTTCCACCATGATCCGTACCCTGCTGCAACAGGGGCGCAGCATCGCCTTCCTCGTCCCGGAACAGGTAGAAAGGATGCTTGTGGCCCACGGATCGGATTTCTTTTGAAGACGCGCAAGTCGCAGCCTGATCGCGCGTGCAGATTTTGCCATGCGCAAAATTGTTCAAGGACAATGCCGGAGGGGTTGCCTGGAGGACAAAACGTTTTATTCTTGATGTTGCCCTGAATCCTGCCGGTGGCGATACAGAAGTACGGTCGTATCCTCAAGCGTGATCAATCCTTCCTTGATGTGCGTGTTCAAAAAATCAAAGAGCTCATCGAACTTTTCCTGATGATCCACGATCTCGACCACAATGGGCAGGTCCTCGGAGAGTCGAAGGATTTTATTGGTGTGAACGCGGCTGTGCGCTCCGAACCCGGAAATTCCCCGGAACACCGTGGCGCCGGCTATGCCGCGCCTTCTGGCTTCCTCCACGACGACCTCAAAAAGCGGCCGAGTGCCGATCCGGTCCCGTTCACCGGTATAGATGCGCATCCGTTTGGCATGTGCGGCGAGTTTCATTGGAAATCCCCCCTTGTCCGGCGCTGAAGGGTTCAGAAGAGACGGGCCAGGGCGATTCCCACAAGCAGGAAAACCAGTCCGATGACGTTCTGGCCCACAATATTGATCATTGCAAAGACGAATTGATCGTAACGCAGGAGCGAGCCTGATTCAAAAATAAAGGTTGAAAAGGTGGTGAATGCGCCCAGAAATCCGGTGAAAACGATGATCCGGGTCTGTGAATCGAGAAGGAAGCGCTCCTCGGCAAGGGTCCAGATCAGGCCGAAAAGGAGGCATCCAACCATGTTGACCACAAACGTGCCCACGGGAAAACTCGTTGCCCAGAACCTGTGCACGAGACCGGCGAGCAGATATCGGGAGAGGGCTCCGAACCCTCCGGCAAACATAATCCAGACAAGTGTTGTGAGCATCACCACGATTCCTCTGCTCCTGGAACAAGAGCGCAGCTTCTCCTTCAAGGAATTCCCTGACCAAAAGCTCTTATGCGGGGAACCGTAAAGGATTGCGGTTTGATGTGCCAGTGTTTATGATTTCATTACCAAAGGAATTTCATGCATCTGGAGCAGGAAACAAAATTCAGCGGCGTATCTTTTGACGCATTGCGAAAAAATCTCGACCGGTTGAACGCCCGGCAGGGCGAGATGTATTTCGAGGAAAATGTCGTCTATGATACGCCGCAAAGGGATCTCAACGCCAAGGAGATCCTGTTGCGCCTGCGCAAAGGCAGGCGAAACCTGCTTACCGTGAAGCGGGCACCGGAGCGGCAGGATGGGGGAGCACAATTCAAGGAAAGGGAAGAGATCGAAACCGAAGTCGAAAATTTTCAAGCGCTTCAGGAAATACTGACATTTCTGGGGTTCTGTCCGGTTTTCCGTTACGAGAAGTTTCGTGAGATCTGGTTCCTTGGTGAATGTCATATTTGCCTGGATATATTGCCATTCGGCGAGTTCGTGGAAATAGAAGGGCGCCCTGGTACTATTTTTGAATGTTGCCGATTGCTCGGTCTCGACCCCTCAGGGGGATCCCCGAAGAGTTACTATCAATTGCACCAGGAATACCTCCAGAGCAATGGATTGCCTTTTCAGGAGAGTTTTGTTTTTGGCATAGAGGAGCGGATGCGACTGAAGGCCAGAGCGGGTCGATGAACAATCCGGCAGGAAACCATTTTGACTTTTTGCCGCTCTGTGCTCTGGTCAACACGGTTGTGCACCTTATATTATGAGAACTCGAGCCGAACAGTCGAAGGAGCAGGAATGGGCAAACCCGGTTTTGATTTTGAAACCAAACGGGAAATCGAGCAGCAGTCCAAGCGTCCCAAACGGTACAAGGTTTTGCTTCATAATGACGATTACACTACAATGGAATTCGTCATTGAAATTCTCATCGTGTTTTTCGGCATGAATGAGGCTGAAGCTACTTTGGTTATGCTCAATGTGCATAGAAATGGTGTAGGAATCTGCGGGATTTACACCGCAGAAGTCGCTGAAACGAAAGTGTCCGTCGTCAACCATGAGGCCCGGAAAAGGGGATATCCCCTCAAATGCACCATGGAAGAGGTTTAGATGTTAAGTAAGGACTTAGAACGAATAATGTCCCATGCGGTGCGTGAGGTCAAAGATCGGCATCACGAATATCTCACGCTGGAGCATCTCCTGTATGCGTATCTTCTCGATAACGCGAGCAAGGAACTCCTTCTCAATTGCGGGGTCGATATCACCAAGCTGAAGGGTCAGCTGGAGCGGTTTTTCATCGAGCACCTCCAGGTCTTTCCTGAAAAGGAACACAAGGAAATCATCCAGACAGTCGGCGTGCAGCGGGTTTTTCAGCGGGCCATCATGCACATGCAGTCCGCCGGGAAGGAAGCTGTCGACGTCGGCGACGTGCTGGCCTCCATGTTCGAGGAGGAGGATTCCTTTGCCGTGTACTATCTGCGGTCGCAAGGATGCACCAGGCTTGATGTACTGACCTTCATCTCCCACGGATCTTCCGGAAGTTCGGAAGGAGAGCAGGCTGTGGACGCGAAGGAAACCAAAAAAGACGGGTTTCTGGCCAAATACACCGTGGATCTGGTCGAGCGGGCCAGAGCCGGGAAAATCGATCCGATCATCGGGCGGGAGTCGGAAATCGGACGGACCCTGCAGGTCCTCTCCCGTCGCCGGAAGAACAATCCCATCTATGTGGGCGACCCCGGTGTGGGCAAGACCGCCCTGGCCGAAGGGCTGGCGCTGAAGATCGCCAAGGAGGAGGTCCCCGGCCATTTCAAGGATACCAAGATTTTTGCACTGGACATGGGCTCACTCCTGGCAGGAACCAAGTACCGGGGCGATTTCGAGGCCCGGTTGAAAGGGGTGATCAACGAACTCAAAGAGGTCGAGAATTCGATCCTGTTCATCGATGAGATCCATACGATTGTCGGTGCCGGAGCGACCAGCAGCGGAACCATGGATGCATCCAACCTCCTGAAACCCGTGCTTGCCGCCGGTGAAATTCGGTGCATCGGTTCCACCACCTATGAAGAGTTCAAGAACCATTTCGAAAAGGACCGGGCTCTTTCCCGGCGATTTCAAAAAATCGACGTGACCGAGCCCACGGTCGAGGACTGCGTGAAGATCCTGACCGGCCTGCGGTCGTTTTACGAGGAGTATCACGACGTCAAGTATACGCCTTCGGCCCTGCGCACGGCCGTGGAACTTTCCGCCCGGCACATCAACGACCGGTTCCTGCCGGACAAGGCCATTGACGTGCTGGACGAAGCCGGGGCTCAGATTCAGCTTCTGCCCCCGTCCAAGCGGCGCAAGCAGATCATCCCCTCGGACATCGAGCGGATCATCGCCTGCATGGCCCGTATCCCTGCCCGGCAGATCACGGCTGATGACCGGGAACGGCTCATGAGCCTGGAAGGGGATCTCAAAAACGTGGTTTTCGGTCAGGATCAGGCTGTAGAGTCCATGACCAAGGCCATCAAGCGGTCTCGGGCAGGATTGCGTGAGGAAGGCAAGCCTGGAGGCAGCTTCCTGCTCATCGGCCCTACCGGCGTGGGCAAAACCGAGCTGGCCAAGCAGCTGGCCTCCACTCTCGGCATCCAGTTCATGCGCTTTGACATGAGCGAATACATGGAAAAGCATGCGGTGGCCCGGCTGATCGGGGCGCCTCCTGGGTATGTGGGGTTTGATCAGGGCGGCCTGCTGACCGACGGGGTTCGCAAGAACCCGCATTGCGTCCTGCTGCTGGACGAAATCGAAAAGGCCCATCCAGATATGTACAATATCCTGCTGCAGATCATGGATTACGCCACACTCACCGACAATACGGGCCGCAAAGCAGACTTCAGGCACGTGATCCTGCTCATGACCTCCAATGCCGGGGCCAGGGAGATGAGTGTCGCAAATATCGGGTTCGGAGCCAAAAAGGCCGAGGACACCTCGGACAAAGCCATCGGCGCTGTGGAAAAGATATTCAGCCCGGAGTTCCGCAACCGCCTCGACGCCATTATCCAGTTCCACGCTCTGGATCAGTCCGTCATGGAAAAGGTGGTGGACAAGTTCGTGGACGAGCTGAACCGGCAGATGCAGGAACGCAAGATAGAAGTAGTCCTGAGCGAATCCGCCCGGGCCTACCTGGCCAAGAAGGGGTACGATCCCAACTACGGTGCGCGCCCCCTTTCCCGCGTCATTCAACGGGAAATCAAGGATGCGCTGTCCGAGGAGGTGCTCTTTGGCAAGCTCAAGGACGGCGGGACCGTGCGCATTGATGTTGATAAGGACTGGGAGGAGAAACTCGGTGAGGATCAGTCTCCGCTGCTCTTCGAGTATCCGGAGAAGGTCAGTTAGGTCCTCGTGTTGTGTCGGTGTATTTCCTGAGCGACGATCCGGTCTTTCCTGATCCTGAAACGTCCGAACCTGTCGGATTGCTTGCACTGGGCGGCGACCTGTCCGTGAAACGGCTGGTCGCCGCCTACTCCATGGGCATCTTCCCCTGGTACACGGAAGATACCCCTATCCTCTGGTGGTCCCCTGATCCCCGGCCCATCATCGAGCCCCGGGAACTCCATATTCCCAAAAGTTTGCGCCGTGTGCTCAACAAAGAGCGCTTTTCCGTGACTGTGGATCACGACTTTGCCGGCGTGATCCGGTCCTGCGCGTCAGTTCCCCGCGAGGGCGCCGACGGCACCTGGCTCGTCCCGGAAATGGTGAGCGCTTATGAGGAGCTCCACCGTGCCGGATTCGCGCACTCGGTCGAGGTCTGGGCTGAAGGCGAGCTGGTCGGGGGCATCTATGGGGTGTCCCTGGGCAGGGCGTTTTTCGGCGAATCCATGTTCCATACGGTGACGAACGCTTCAAAGGTCGGATTCGTACACCTGGTCCGGCTTCTTGGGACGAAAGGCTATTCCTTTATGGATTGCCAGCAGCAGAGCGCGAATTTGCAGCGGTACGGCGTGAGGGAAATTCCCAGAAGGGAGTTCCTGTACCGTTTGCAGGAGGCAGTGCGTTCCGGAGTGCCTCACTGGGACAGTCCGGAAGAGTCAAGGCTCGACACGGTTGCCTGAACGAAACGATTGCGTTGCTGAAAATCACCCCTGATCAATCAGCATTTTTCCCATCTTCTCAAGCACCTTCTCAGGCTCAAGATGTTCAAGGCACCTCAGGGTGTCGCACTGGTCCCGGTTGCAGGGCCTGCACTCCAGGTCAAAAACCGCAACGTCATGGGGACCGCTCGGGCATGTCCAGGAGTCCGGAGTGGTCGACCCCATGATGGTCAGCGTAGGGGTGCCCACGGCCGCGGCAATGTGCCGTGGTGCGGAGCAGGTGCCCAGGTGCAGCCGGGCCTTTTGCATGAGGGCCGCTGATTCCCGCAGCGAGAGAACCCTGTCCGGAAGCAGGCAGCGGGTGGAACCGCTTGCCTGAACGATTCCTCTGACTTCCTGAGCTTCCCCGGGCCCGAACAGGACCAGAAACTTGGCCTGCGGCCATCTGTCTGAAGCCATTCGGAGCAGCGTGCTGAAATGATGCGGGGGCCAGCGCCTGGTCACCCTTTTGTGGGTCGGGTCTACCGTGATGAACATATCTTCGGGCCCCACTCCCAGTTTCAGCATATAGCTCACTGCCCGGTCCTGCTCCTGCTCACGGAGGTGGATTCGGGGCAACTCGCCATTCCAAGTGATACCCAGCGGCGCAAGGATGGAAGCTTTGCTCTGTGCCGCATACCCTGGTTCGGGGTCGGCGTGGAGGTTATAGAGCAACCGGTTGTACCACCTGGGTGTGTAGGAGAGCCGGAGAGGGCTTAAAGAGAACAGGGTCACGAATCGGCACCGGGGCAGTTGCTGCAAATCGACCACGAGATCGAACCGCTGCCTGCCAAGAGCGGCATAAAGCCCGAGCTGCCCTGAAAACGTGGCGCTCTTGTCCAGGGTCCAGATCCTGTCAAGGGCCGGGTGGTTTTCCAGAATGGGTGCGCATTTTTTTTCAGTGAAAAAATGGATTGCCGCATCCGGAAATCGCTGTGCCAGAAGGTCGATGACCGGGATGGCGAGGACCACATCTCCAATCTGCCGCTGCTGACAGACCAGGATCTTTCGGACCTTTGCGAGGGAAGGTGTGACCATGGTCAGTTATGCGTCCCCGATCATGTCCACCATGGGCTTGTGACGACTCAGATCGAAAAGGCCGTGCACGGTGAAGGGGAGATCGAAATGGGGAATCTTTTCAAATCGAATCACCCCGATATCCTCCCCTAGAGCGACCTCGGACAAGGGAGTGATCCCGGAGGGAATGGGAAAGACCAGGGGCGTCGCCGTAAGGGACGAAAGCCGCTCGCTGTAATGGCTCTTCAGGTACTCGATCAGTCTGTCCCGCTCAGAAGCTGTGAACGCTTCCATGAGGAAACGCTTGCTTTTGTCCAGTTCCTCCTTATCTCCTTTCCTCTCCAGGACATTCTCCCAGGGAATCGAACCCTTCTCGGATTCGTCCCAGTCTGTTCTGAAGAGGTGGACGTCCACATCCCGCCGTCCCTTGAAACTTTTGATGACCATAGTCAGGACATGGGAGCGTTCCACCGGAGGGGCCGTCTCCGGCGTGTTCACACGAATTTCCATTTGGGCCTCCTGGCTGCGTTTTCGTGATCATCCTGGAAGTGGTGGGAGTATGTCCGGTTGAGCCCGGAATGACAACTCCGGACTGGGGCAAATTGTAAGGGTATGATCATTTCCCGTCTGTTGAGAGCGTTCGTGTTTGGAGTTAAAAAGAGGCATCGAGATACAGGATTATGCAGGAAAAATTCATTTTGAATTCATCGTTTTCCCCGACCGGGGATCAGCCCGCTGCAATCGAGCAGCTTTCCAGGAACGTCGAGCAGGGGGTCGCCAATCAGGTTCTGCTGGGCGTGACTGGATCCGGAAAGACCTTCACCATGGCCAACTTGATCGAACGGACACAGAAGCCGGCCCTGGTCATGGCTCCGAATAAAACACTGGCCGCACAGCTGTACAACGAGTTCAAATCCCTGTTCCCGCAGAATGCGGTGGAGTACTTTGTCAGTTATTACGATTATTATCAGCCGGAGGCGTATCTGCCGCAAACCGATCTTTACATTGAAAAAGACTCTTCCATCAACGACGAAATCGACAAGCTCCGGCACTCCGCAACCCATGCCCTGCTCACCAGGCGCGACGTGGTCATCGTGGCCTCGGTCTCCTGTATCTACGGACTCGGGTCACCGGATTTTTACCGCAAGATGGTCATCCCGGTGCAGCAGGGTGACAGGATGACCATGGACTCCCTCATGGATCGGCTGGTGGAGGTCCATTACGAACGAAACGACTACGATTTTCATCGCGGGACGTTCCGGGTCAGGGGGGATGTGCTGGAGATCATCCCTGCCTACCGGCACAAGCTCGCCCTGCGCATGGAATTTTTTGGCGACGAAATCGACTCCATCTTTGAAACCGACCCCCTGACCGGTGAAGTCAAGTCCCGGCTGGACAAGACGCTCATTTTTCCCGGAAGCCATTATGTCTCCGACAGGGACAACCTGCGACGCGCCATCGCCGATATCCGCGACGAGCTTCATGAACGCCTCGTCTGGTTCCAAGACAGGAACATGCTTGTGGAAGCACAGCGGGTGGAACAGCGCACCCAGCTCGATCTGGAAATGATCGAGGAGTTCGGATACTGCAACGGCATCGAGAACTATTCCCGCCACCTGGACGGACGGACCCAAGGCCAGCCTCCATCCTGTCTCCTGGACTATTTTCCGGATGATTTTCTCCTCTTCATGGATGAATCCCACATCTCCATCCCCCAGGTCGGCGGCATGTTCAACGGGGACCGCTCCCGGAAGCAGAACCTGGTGGATTACGGATTCAGGCTTCCTTCCGCCCTGGACAATCGGCCGCTCTCCTTTGACGAGTTCCAGGAGCGGCTCAATCAGGTCGTCTACGTGTCCGCCACCCCCGGGCCCTGGGAAATCGAGCGTTCGGAAGGAGTGGTGGTGGAGCAGATCATCAGGCCCACCGGACTTGTCGACCCCAGGATCTCAGTCAGACCGACAAACACCCAGGTTGACGACCTGCTCACCGAATGTAAAAAGCGCATGCAGCGGGATGAAAGGGTTCTGGTCACAACCCTGACCAAACGACTGGCCGAGGATCTGACCGAATATCTGAATTCCATGGGGGTCACTGCCCGGTATCTGCATTCCGATATCGACACTCTGGAGCGGGTGGCCATTCTCCAGGCCCTCAGGCAGGGAGAGTTTCATGTCCTTGTGGGCATCAATCTTCTCCGGGAAGGGCTGGACCTCCCGGAGGTCTCCCTGGTGGCCATTCTGGACGCGGACAAGGAAGGATTTTTGCGCTCGACCCGTTCGCTGATTCAGACGTTCGGCCGTGCCGCGCGCAACGTCGCCGGGGAAGTCGTTCTGTATGCCGACCGGGTGACCGGCTCCATGCACGATGCCATCGAGGAGACCGAACGGCGCCGGGAGATCCAGGAGACCTACAACCTGGAACATGGAATCGAGCCCATGACCATCATCAAGGACTCGGTCAATGTTCTGTCTGCGTTGAGTCCAGACGGCGGCGCAAAGAACACGTGGAACCATTTCGCTGAAGAGGCTGCTGCATACGGAGATCCGAAAATGCTGCAACAGGAGATCAGGCGACTTGAAAAAGAGATGCGCGCAGCAGCCGGCGAACTCGCCTTTGAAAAAGCGGCCGGGCTCAGAGACAAGATGCTCCACCTTCGCGAGGTGCTGCTCGAGATGTCCTGATCAGGACATGGTCAAGGCATATGCCCGAATCCGTCCTCCAGCTCGCCCCATGGTGGAGGGCGGCAGAAAGGAACCCTTCAGATCGGTCAGGAAATCTTGTACGTAAGGGATTATGCAAAACCTCTCTCCCGAGATTGTCAAACGAGTGGAAAAGCTCCGCTCTGAAATCGAATTTCACAACTACCGGTACTACGTGCTCGATGATCCGGTCATTTCCGATATCGAATACGACCGGCTCTTCCGTGAACTCCAGGATCTGGAGGCGAGATATCCCGGCCTGGAGGACCCCTCTTCACCGACCCGGCGAGTAGGAGCCCGGCCTTCAGAACGTTTCGAGCAGTATGTCCATGCCCTGCCCATGTACTCCCTGGACAACGGCATGTCCTTGGCTGCCTGGAAGGATTTCGTCGGCCGCCTGGAGCGCCATTTCGAGGACCGGCTCAAGGATGGACTCGCGGCCACGGCCGACGGGGATGAGCGCTTAAAAGATCGTTTCAAACGCGACATCCGGGAGATTGTCAGAGAATCCCTGGAAACCGGCGCAAATGATCTCCGGGGGCGGATTGAAAAGACAGCGCTCCTTTATTCCAGCAAAGCGGAAGAGGTCCACGGGTTTTTGAATTTGCTGTCCCAAAGGACCTGGTCCGCCATTCCCCGGGCTCTCAAAGAGTTTTGGATCGATCCCAAGCTCGACGGTTTGGCCGTTGAAGTCATTTATGAAGACGGCGTGCTGGTGCGGGCGGCCACCCGAGGTGACGGGGTGGTTGGCGAAGATGTGACCGCGAACATGCGCACGGTTCGCAATCTGCCTCTCAAAATGAAAAAAGGGGCTGTATTTCCCAGGATTTTGGAAGTCCGGGGTGAAGTGGTCATGCGCACCCGAGACTTTCTCAAACTCAACGAACGGCAGTCAGAGCAGGGGGATAAAGTCTTTGCCAATCCACGCAATGCCGCGGCCGGATCGATCCGACAACTCGATTCCAGAATAACGGCAACCCGGCCCCTGCGTTTTTTTGCCTACGGCATCGGCCGGGTGCAGTGGCAGGAAGGAACCGGCTGGACAACCCAGCAGGAGATCGTCCACGGCCTGGACGAACTCGGGTTTTCCATTCCGCCCCAGGCGCGGCTGTGCAAAACCCCGGAAGAAGTCGCCGGGGAATTCGAACGGCTCCAGGACAAGCGGGAAGAGCTTCCATTTGAGATCGACGGGCTGGTGGCCAAGCTGAACAGTCTGGACCTGCAGCGGTTCCTCGGATTCACCGCCAGAGCGCCCCGCTGGGCTCTGGCGTTGAAATTCCCGGCCCATCAGGCTGAAACCGTGCTCAAGTCCATCGAGATTCAGGTCGGACGCACCGGCGTGCTCACGCCCAAGGCCGTGCTCGATCCCGTGACCGTGGGCGGGGTCAACGTATCCAATGCCACCCTGCACAACGAAAGCTTTATCCGGGAAAAGGATCTCAAAATCGGTGATCACGTACTGATCCAGCGGGCTGGTGACGTCATCCCCGAGGTGGTTCGGGTCTTGACCGAGAAGCGGACCGGGGCTGAGCGCGAATATCAATTCCCGGAGACCTGTCCGGTCTGCGGGACCGAAGTGGTCCAGGCCTCGGAAGAGAAAAAGATCTGGAAATGCGTGAATATCTCCTGCCCGGCCGTCCTGATCCAGTCGATCATCCATTTTGTGTCCAGATCGGGTCTCGACATCGAAGGGGTGGGCCGCAAATGGATCGAGATCCTGGTGGACCGGGGACTTGTCCGCTCGCCGGCCGACCTTTTCGACCTCACCCGGGAGGAGCTGCTCTCCCTGGACCGCATGGGCCCCAAACTGGCTGAAAATTTTGTCGCCTCCATCCGCCAGGCCCGGGAACGGGCCACCCTGGCCCAGCTTTTGAGCGCCCTGGGCATCCCCCACGTGGGGGAGGAAACCGCCAGACTGCTGGCCTCCTCCTATCCTGACCTGGACGCGGTGGCAGCTGCCGGAAAAGAGGAGCTCGAATCGCTGCCCGGTATCAGCGGCAAGATCTCAGAGGGCATTCGGGAATTTTTCGAAAACCCGGCCAATCAAGAGGTGCTGGCCCGGTTCAAAGCGATCGGGTTATGGCCCAGGAGCAGGGAAGAGAAGGGAGGTCGTCCGCCGACCCCCTTACGCGGCAAGAAATTCGTATTCACCGGCAGGCTTTCCATTCCCAGGTCCAGGGCCGCGGAAATGGTCGAGCAGCTCGGCGGTGAGCAGTCCCCTTCGGTTTCCAGGAAAGTCGATTACCTGGTGGCCGGGGAGGATTCAGGAAGCAAGCTGGACAAGGCCGGAAAGCTTGGCGTGACGATTCTGGATGAAACCCAATTTTTCACTCTGATCGACAATGCACAACGCGAGGGGAACTAATGGCAACGCAAACCATCATCATCGGAGCGCTGGGTCGCATGGGCAAGACGCTGTGCGAACTGTGCAGGCAGGATCCTGAACTCAATCTGGCCGCAGTGGTGGAACGGTCCGGATACGAACAGGCCCTGAAGCAGTACGAGTGCCTGGTCGGCACCAATCTCGAGGAAATTCTGCCCAAGGTCCCCGGCGGGGTCATCATTGACTTCACCGTGCCGGAGGTGTCGGTGCAGACCGCGCTCAAGGCCAGGGAATACGGCAATCCCGCGATTGTCGGCACCACCGGACTGGATCAGCAGCAGCAGGACATTCTTGCCGAAAGCGCCCGGGACGTGCCTCTGTTTTTTGCTCCGAACATGAGCGTGGGCATCAATGTTCTGGCTCAGCTCCTGCCCAGACTGGTCGAGCTTCTGGGCGAAGCCTATGATGTCGAAATATCTGAAATCCATCACAAGTTCAAAAAGGATGCGCCCAGCGGCACCGCAGTGAAGCTGGCCCAGGTCCTGGCCGATGCCAAGGGATGGCCGTTCGATCAGGCAAAACAGTATTGCCGGCAAGGGATCATCGGCGAGCGGCCCGAGAAGGAAATCGGCGTGCAGACCCTGCGCGGCGGTGACGTTGTCGGAGATCACACCGTCTATTTCTTCGGCCCGGGGGAGCGCATCGAGGTGACGCACCGTGCCCATTCCCGGGAGACCTTTGCCCAGGGCGCGCTGCGGGCAGCCAAGTGGATAGCGGGTCAGAAGCCGGGCAGGCTCTATGGCATGTCCGACATGCTCACGTAAGTTCCTGGCGGGCACTTCCCAGGACATCTCTTTCCCGGTTCAGCGCATCATCCAGAAAAACGGTGCAACGGAACCGAGTCCAATGAAAAGGGCGGCTTGGAGCCGCCCTTTTCATTGAGAAGCTTTGCCTGGTCCTGAATCAACCCTGATCTTTTTCCAACCGGATCAAGTCGTCGTAGGTCTCCCGTCGGCGGGCCACGGTCACCCTGGTATCGTCCACAAGGAGTTCGCACGCCCGTGGTCGGGTGTTGTACTGGGAGGACATGGTGAAGCCGTAGGCGCCTGCGGAAAAGACGGCCAAAAGCTCTTCCTGTTCCACTGCGGGAAGGTCCCGGTCCTGGGCCAGGAAATCCCCGCTTTCACAGATCGGGCCGACCACATCCACGTTCAGGGTCTCCCGCCCCCGGGGGGTGACCTCGGCAATGCGGTGAAAAGATTTGTACAGGGAAGGACGGACCAGATCGTTCATGGCCGCGTCCACGATCACAAAATCCTTGCTCCTGGTCTTTTTGGTGTACAGCACCTTGGTGACCAGGATGCCGGCGTTGCCGGCAATGACCCGGCCGGGCTCGAAAATCAGCTTGAGATTTCTTCCTGCCAGCTTTTCGGTCAGGGCCTGTCCGAATTCCGCAGGGTGGGGCGGTTCCTCTTCATCATAGGTGATCCCGAGACCACCTCCGAGATCCAGATACTCGATCGTGATGCCCATCCCCACAAGTCTGTCGTGAAAATCCAGAATACGGTTCAAAGCCTCCAGAAACGGGTCGATGCTGGTGAGCTGGGAGCCGATGTGGCAGTCGATGCCAATGGGATCCACTGCAGGCATGTCCCTGGCCATTTCATAAACGTTGATCGAGGTCTCAATGTCCAGCCCGAACTTGTTCTTCTCCAGTCCTGTGGAGATGTAGGGATGGGTTTTGGGGTCCACGTCCGGATTGATGCGCAGGGATACCCGGGCCACGGTGTTTCGTTTGTCCGCGATCGCATTGATCCGCTTCAGCTCCTGGGTGGACTCCACATTGAACATGAGAATTCCAGCATCAAGGGCCTCCTCGATCTCATGGCTTCGCTTGCCCACACCGGAATACACGATCTTTTGCGGATCGATACCCGCTTGCAGAGCCCGGTAGAGCTCGCCTCCGGACACGATGTCCATTCCGGCGCCAAGGCTTCCCAGGAGCTTGAGGACGCTCAGATTGGAGTTGGCTTTGACCGAGTAGCAGGTCAGATGGTCAAGACCATCGAAGGCGGTGTCAAAGGCCTGGAAATGACGGGTCAGGGTTTTGGCCGAATAAATGTACAAGGGGGTATCGTAACGGGCGACCAGGTCGCTGACCTTTGTCCCTTCAGCCCAGAGTTCTTTGTTTCTGTATTCAAAAAAATGCATGTCATCTCCTCTCGGTTTGTCGAACACGGACCGGTTCCGATGCGGTCTCCTGCAGCGTGCCGTAGATGTTTGTTCCACGCAGGCGAATGCGCAAAACATCTTGAGCCGCGGCACTGCAGAGGGTGATGCGAAGCTGCGGCCCTTCCATGTGGACCCGGCTTTCATAGGGGTTGAAGGTCAGGACTCGACTTGGGGTGAATGGACATCCGGGGCATACGTCGTCGCCTGCATATTCCAGCTCGAGAAAGACGGTGTCAAGGTTTTCAAAGCGGCCGGAAACAAAGGCGGAGGTTGTGAGACATCCTTCCAGAGAAAAGGCCTGCACCGATTCGAATCGGAATTTGTCTTCTGCAAGCTGCGGTTCGGGCCATATTTTTTTGCCGCATGCAGGAAGCAGCAGGCAGCTCAAAAAGAGCAGCGTGGCAACACTTCGGATGCAATCAGTTCTTGTGCGCATCGCTTCCCCATTCTTCTTTCCAGCGGTTCAGCAGGTTCATGGCCTGCATCGGGGTCAAATTCACGGGATCCAGCCCGTTGAGTTCCTTGATCAGGGGATGCTCGACCGGCTCTACCGGGCTCTGTGGAGCAGCCAGGCCAGGGAGAGGCCGCTGCCCGGCGTCGGAGCGTGACAAGGGGCGGCGCATGCCGCGGGCTTTTTCCTCGAGGGTTGTGAGGATTTCTTTGGCCCTGCGGACCACGTTTTGGGGCACGCCCGCCAACTTGGCCACTTCGATGCCGTAGCTGCGGTCGGCCGGCCCCGGGACCATCCGGCGCAAGAACACGATATCTCCCTTCCATTCCTTCACCGCAATGTTGTAGTTGCGCACAGAAGGAACTTTTCCCTCGAGGTCGGTAAGTTCATGGTAATGCGTGGCAAAGAGCGTGCGAATGCCGTCTTTGCGTTCGGCAAGCTCCAAAACAACGGCCCAGGCCAGAGCCAAACCATCGAAGGTGGACGTGCCCCGGCCAATCTCGTCTAAAATGACCAGGCTCCGTTTCCCTGCCTGCCGCAGAATGCGTGCAGTTTCAGTCATTTCCACCATAAAGGTGGACTGCCCCTGGGAGAGGTTGTCAGAAGCGCCCACCCGGGAGAAAATTCGGTCGGCGATTCCGATCAGGGCGTCCTGGGCAGGCACGAAAGAGCCGATCTGCGCCAACAAAGTGATAATGGCGGCCTGGCGGAGCACCGTGGATTTCCCCGCCATGTTCGGGCCGGTGATGAGCAGGAGGGAGTTCGCCGCGGTGAGGTGCAGGTCGTTGGGAATAAAGTCGGAGCGCCCCTGACAGGCCTCGATGGCTGGATGTCGCCCCCCTTTGATGCGGATTTCCAGCCCCTGGTGCAAGGCGGGGGGGGTCCACTCCCACTGCCTGGCCGCGTGGGCCAGCCCCTGCCAGTAATCCAGCCGGGCCAGGGCCCTGGCCTGGGTGGAGAGGCGGTTGCGGGCCTGCGCCACCTCCTCACGCAGCTTCTGAAAAAGGGCATATTCAAGGCTTTTGCGTTTTTGGGAGGCGGAAAGCAGTTTTTCCTCGAACTCCTTGAGTTCCTCGGTGATGTATCGCTCGGTGTTGGCCAGAGTCTGACGGCGGATGAAATGGTTCGGCAGCGCTCCCTGGTGAGCCCGCGAAAGTTCGAAATAATACCCGAACACTCTGTTGTACCCGAGTTTGAGCTTGGGCAGATCGTTGGTCTGGCGTTCGTGCTGCAGAAGGGATTCGAGCCGCGCTTCGCCGTGCTCGGTCAGGTCCATGTACTCGTCCAGCCCAGGGTCGAATCCCTCTTTGAAGAGCCCTCCCTCTGTGATGACGTGCGGGGGAGAATCCACCAGGGCGCTGACGAGCAGTTCCCGGAGATCGTCCAGGTTGTCCCACTCGGAGAGAATTCGGTTCAGTCGTGGGGGGAGTTCCCGACCGGTCAGAAGTTCCCGGATGGCTGGCAGACTGCAGAGCGATTCCCGCAGCGCCACGAAGTCCTTGGGAGAGCAGCGGCCGAGCTGTATCCTGGTGTTGAGCCGCTCGAGATCAAAAATCCTGTCGAGCATGCGCCGAAAATCCTCACGGAGCTGGTCCTCCTGGAAAAAGAAACGCACGCATTCCTGATGTTCCATGATGGGGCGAAGGATTCGCCAGGGATTTTTCAGCCTGAGTTCGAGCAGCCGGCCGCCCATGGGGGTCAGGGTCCGATCCAGGGCATGAAGAAGCGTGCCCGCTCCTTTACGGCCGTCCATCCGTTTGAATATTTCCAGATTGCGTTCCGTGACCTCGTCGACGATCAGGTGACGGCTCAGGTTCAAGGTCTGGAACTCTCCAAGGGGCAGGGTCTCCTGCTTCTGTGTCTGGGAAAGATAGGTGAGGAGGCCGCCCAAGGCCCTGACGAGCTGGGGTCGACTCTCGAGGTCCAGAGGTTCCAGGCTGGAGGTATTTTGTGCGCGGCAGACCTTTTCCTCCCCCCCTGCCAGGTCGAAAAACGGGGAGACCGGGACGTGATGCACAGCGGCGGAAAGATCAGCAAGGGTGGGGGGAAGTTCCAGTCCCTGGGGCAGGAGCAGCTCTCTGGGACCGAGTTTTGCCGTCCACTGCCAGAGTTCGGCAATACTGCGGGAATGGATTCCGCTCCACTCGCCGGTGGAAAAATCCACCCAGGCGAGACCGCCGGCGCCTGAATGTCCATCCCAGAACAGCGAACAGAGAAAGTTATGCTCCTTGGAGTGCAGATTGGAGTCTTCCACCACGGTTCCAGGGGTGAGCACCCGCGTCACCTCTCGCCGGACCAGCCCTTTGGCCTGCTTGGGATCCTCCACCTGATCGCAGATGGCCACCTTGTACCCCTTTTCAAGGAGCTGACTGATGTACTCCTCTGCAGCATGGTGGGGAACTCCACACATGGGCACCTTGAACTCGGCGTTGGGGTTCCTGGATGTCAGGGCGATCTGCAGCTCCCGGGCGGCGTGTTCAGCATCCTCGAAAAAGAGTTCGTAAAAATCGCCCATACGATAAAAGAGCAGGGCATCAGGGTATTCTCCCTTGATGCCCAGATACTGCTCGAACATGGGGGTGAGCTTGGGTTGGGTCACGATATCCTGAAAAAAGAGGGGTTAGTGTTGTTGAATCAATCACCCAAAGAGAGCCGAAAGGAGATCGAATGCCAGGCCTGACAACGGGGGCAGACAAAGAAGATCTGTTCCCGTTTCAAGCCGCATTTGAGGCAGACGAATCTTTTGACTCTCCTGGCCCGGTCCAGGAAAAATTCAAGTTGTACTTTAAAAACCGGAGTGAGATTCTGCTCTTCAATGGAGTTGGCCAGAAGTTCGAGCCTGGCGGGCCAGAAATCCGAATTCAAAAGCAGCGTCTTCTCAAACCAGTTCTGCGCTGTGATCGAATCTCCGCATCGCAATGAGAGCCAGGCCCCGTAGTAATAGATCAGCAGGTCTTGAGGCTGCTGTTCGAGAACCGGTAAGAGGTAATTGCAAAATTCCACAGGAAAGGATTCTGAAACGTTCTCTCCTGGCTCCGGCTGACTGGAAGTTCCTTCCTCCTTGACCCGGATGGGAAATTCGAGAATACCCTCCAAAAGGACAAAGGAAAGGTTTTGGTCCACTTGGTCAAGTGCAGTTTTCAGTTCCCGTGAAAACTTCTCAAAATCTCCGCTTTGATAGACCTGAAGAAGGGTTTCCAGCCAGGCTTCAGGAGAGCCGGAGAAAACCCGCATGGCTTTGTTGAGCCATTTTTTGCTTCCCCCTTTGTCTCCTCTGGTCTGACTTTGCCGGGCCAGGCGAACCAGATAGTGGGCCTCGGCCCTGCGGTTGTTCAACTTCCCGTAGAATGCGGCTGTTTTTTCGAAATCACCGCTGTCTGCCGCAAGCCTGGCCATTTCCTCGAGCAGGGCAGGGTCATCCCCAAGAAGCGCTCTGGCCTGTTCAAAAGCGCTTTGCGCCCGGTCCAGAAAACCGGCCCGTTTGTAATCCCTTCCCATTTCAAACCAGGCCCTGGCCTTGAACCGCGGATCCAGGTTCTGCCTGACAATGAGACTGTTTCGGATCTGAATGGCCCTGTCGATCTCCCCTTGGGAGCGAAATAAATTTCCCAGGGCAAGATAGATCTCTACAGCATCCGGATTGTTTTTGACTGCTGCGGAAAGCTCACCGATGGCGGACTGGGTGTCCCTGTTTGGCGGCAGATTGCCTTCAAAAGAGGAAAAAAAGGGACCCCGATCCAGCTCCGAGGCGGTTCTCTTCTCTGCAAACAGTCGTTTTATCCAGGTGTAGGTAGACATGATCTGACCTTGCTATTCTGTGGAGGGTTCTTCTGCCGGATATCGTTCCTCATCCAGGGGAAGATTGCGAAGAGAATTGAGTTCCTGTTGCAGTGACTGCACCTTATGATTGCAAGCGCGCAGTTGTTTGGTCAGACGGATCTTTTCGGCCAGGAAAAAGGCCAGGGAGAAGAGCGCACCGATGACGAAAAAGATGAGAATGAGCAGGTAATAGGGAAATTCAATGGAAATCCATCGCCAGTGAAAGAGATTCAATCTGAGCTGGATGGCATCGGACAGGGCTTCGGTATTTTGAACGAAAAAAACCATGCCTACGAAGAAAAAAAGAATCAAGGCGAGAACTTTGAGGTAGCGCACGTTTCCTCCTGGGTTATGGAATTGTTCCCTGCAGTTGTCTCATGGATCAGAGCCGTTGGAAATAGGGTCTGAGTCGTGCATAAACCCGTTTCAGGTGTTCGGGAATGACTGTGGCAGAACCGATGGCTGCCATAAAGGAGACATCTCCGACCCACCTCGGAACCTGATGGAAATGGAGGTGCTCCCCGATTCCCGCACCAGCGGCTTCACCAAGGTTGAGACCGGCATTGATGCCGTCGGGCTTGAACTCGTCCTTCAGTATCCGGATGCATTCTGTTGTCAGGTCCATGATTTCATGGCGCTCTGCACTGTTCAACTCTGTGAGGCATTGGACGTGGCGGATCGGGGCGACCATACAGTGGCCGCTCATGTAGGGGAATCTGTTCATGATCACAAAGCTGTGGGCCCCGCGGTAGAGCACGAGGGTCTTCTCATCCGCGTCCTGTTCAGCCGGAAGACAGAACACGCAGCTGTCAGCTTTCGGACCGAGAATATAGTCGATTCTCCAAGGTGCCCAGAGTACGTCCATCATCAATCTATAGCAAATAGTGTTTGACCAGTTCAACAACGTGGTCCGGACCGGCTGCCTGAACCACGCCGGGGATTTCAGCCCACTCGTCGAGTCCGATGACCGTTTTGTTGATCTTCAGGGCCAGCCCGATCTCCGACAAGGTCCCGGCTGCCCCTCCCATGGCCACAACGATTTCCCCGTTCAGGACCACCAGATAGTTCCGCATGGGGCCAAGGCCGGTCGCCAGGGGAAAGGTGATGTAGGAATTGGCTTCCAAAGGGTTGCTTCCGGGCAAAATCCCGACGGTGATCCCGCCGTGCTCCTGCGCTCCCCGGGCAGCCCCTTCCATGATTCCCCCAAGCCCGCCGCATATGATCGTAAAGCCGCTTTGGGCAAGGAGTCCTCCCAGGATTCTGGCCTGCTCATATCTGCTCTTGCCGCATCGCCCGGCTCCGATCAGTGATACTCTTGGACAGGTGCGAAGGTCCATGATCATCCTGCTTGAGTTTTCCCCGATAGAGACAAAAAAGTCTCTCTGTGTAAGGACTTGTAAATGCAAGCTTCCGGATTGGTCAAGAACGGCCTTTCCCTGATTCGGTGTCAACCGAATCAACGATCCGTTCCGCCAGTTTGAGCTGGGCGGATCTGTCGCAGGCCATCCCGTCGATTTTGGCCGCCATGATTCGCTGGAGCACCTCGGAATATACCGGACCGGTGGCCAGTCCCAGATCGGCCAGATCCTTACCCGTAATGTCGACTTTTTGATTTCTGAGCTGGGTCAGAAACAGGGAAATGCTCCGGCGCATGTCTTCTTTCCGGCTCCTGGCCATGAGAAAAAGCGTCCCCTCAAGGGAGAGGGGCGAAAGGATGAAATAGAGCTCGCTCAGGAGTTTTTTCCCCCGTGACCACTCGTGGAGCTTTCCCACAGTATCCTGGATCATGACACGCTGGTCCAGAAAGGAGGTTTCTATTCGCCTGGAAAACTGAAGCCTGCGGCAGATGAGCTTGGTCTGCGCCGAATTGTAGCCTGCGCATAATCCAAAGAAATACACGATCCATTTTTCCGGCTGCTCTTCCAGGTAGAGCAGCCGGTACCAGTTGAGCACTTTTTCGATCTCTTCCAAAATGGCTTCGCCATTGGGAGTAAGTTTGAGAAGAGGGTGGATGGACTGGAGGATGTTGTACTTTTCCATGCGCTTGAAGCAGGAGACAGGATTCATTTCCTCAATGATCAGTTTGAATTCCCCGAAAATCCGGTGTCCTGAAAGGCGGGAAAACATGTTCAACGAAACCGCATTCTTGATGAGCCGCTCGGTGTGCTGGCCGATCTGGAAATGGAACCGTTTCTCAAAGCGAAGAGCCCGAAGGATTCTGGTGGGGTCTTCCACGAAACTCAAGGAATGCAGGACCCGAATCACCCCCTCCTTGATATCCCGCTGTCCCCCGAAGAAATCGACCAGACGGCCGAAGGTTGCGGAGTTGAGCTGTACAGCCAGGGCGTTGATCGTGAAATCGCGCCGGTACAGATCCATTTTGATGGAGGAGAGTTCGACAGTGGGCAGCGCTGCCGGATGTTCGTAGTACTCCAGCCTGGCCGTAGCCACATCGACATGCTGACCGTCTTCAAGGATGATGACCGCGGTCTTGAATTTTTCATGGGCACGGACACGCCCTCCAATTTTGCGGGCCAGGGTTCTGGCAAAGACGATCCCGTCTCCCTCGACCACCAGGTCCAGATCCAGGTTTTCTCTGCGCAGGAGGATGTCCCGCACGAACCCGCCAACAGCGAACAGGTCGAAGTGCAGCTCATCGGCCACCTCTCCGGCCTGCTGGAGCAAGGCGTGAGCCTTCTCGGGCAGCCGCTCTCGAAGCAGGGACTGGATATTGCGCTCTTTCCTGCGTTCAGGGAGAAGGGACTCGGGCAGCCGAGCCGGTTCCTCGACCAGAAAGTTGATGAGGTCGGTTCGGGTGACCACCCCGACGACCCGTTGGTTTTCGACAATGGGAACGAGCCGCTGGCGCTGTCCGAGGATGATCTCCATGACCGGATAGAGATCCGTGTCCTGAGAGGCAGTGGAAAAATCCCGCATCATGTACTCCCGGGTTTCCACCTGACCCAGGCCGTGGCCCACCGCCTTGTCGGCGAGCTGGTGTTCGATGATGCCCACACAGGTATCGGTCTCCGAGTCCAGAACAGGAAGCGCCTTGAGCCCGAACCTGGTCATGAGTTCTGCTGCATCCGCGATTTTCTCCTTTTTGCGGATGGAAATCGGCGGCTTGGACATGATGGTTCGGACAAGAATCTGCGGATTGATCTGGGAGTAGAGCAGGCCGAAGAGTTCGTCTTTAATCTGAACAAGAGTGCGGTCCTTGACTGTTGCCGAAGCGGCGTAGGGATGTCCCCCGCCCCCCATGGAGGAGCAGATTTGTCCAACATCGACTTCCGGTGTCCTGCTGCGGGACACCACGTGCACACGGTCCTGCATCCGGCCGAGGGCAAACAGCACCCGAATGTTTTCCATATCCATCATCTTGTGCACGAGCAGAGCGAAATCAGCCACATACCCTTCAGTTGAAATCTCAGTGATGACCACTTCAACGCCATTGATGTCGTGGGTGGTGGCTGATTCGAGCAAATCGTTCAGAATGGATATCTGATCGGCATTCAGATCGCTGGTGAGCAGATCCTTTATCGTATTCAGGTCCATACCGCGGGGCATGAGCCAGGCTGCGGCATTGAAGTCATGCTCGGTGGTGGAACTGAAGGTGAAACTTCCAGTGTCTTCATACAGGCCGAGACCGAGCAGGGTCGCTTCGTCCGGCGTGAGATCCGTATCCTCTTTTTTCAGGAAGTCGACCAGAATCGCCGTGGTCGATCCCCAGGGTTTCACGATTTCCCGATCCGAAGGAATGTCTTCATCTGTTGCCGGGTGGTGATCGTAGGTGTGGATTTCCAGGTCATCTTGTTCCAGCAACGAAGCCACATGGGGAATTCTTGAACGCTGACGGGTATCCACCACAACCAGGGTTTTGACCGTTTGAGGGTCGATCTCCTTGAAGTTGTGAAAATTGTAGAGATAGATGGTGGAGTTGATGAAGAAGCTGTTGATGCTCTTTTCCTGGCTTCCTGGAAAGATCAGCACGGCATTCTTGTAGAGCTTGCTGGCCGCGACCATGGCTGCCAGGGCGTCAAAATCCGCATTCATGTGCGAAGTTATGACCACCGGCGCGTCGAGTTTGGGCTGAGGCTTGGAACTCAATGTGACTGCCTTCCTGAACGGGGATGATGAACACCATGAATCTGCCTCAGCCGTTTGCCCTGGACATGGGTGTAGATTTCGGTTGCTGAAATATCGGCGTGGCCGAGCAGGGTTTGAACGGTCCGCAAGTCCGCCCCTCCCTCGAGCAGATGCGTGGCAAAGGAGTGGCGCAGGGTGTGGGGCGAGATATGCTTTCTGATCCCGGCCTGGGCCGCGTACTTTTTGATCATTTTCCAGACAGCCTGCCTGGTGAGCCCGCGCCCGGAACGGTTGCAGAAGATCGTCGCTTCGACCGGTGAAAACGACCTGCGCCACGAGGAAAGATATGCGCTCAAAAGATCGTGGGCGGTTTGATGCAAGGGCACAAGACGCTCCTTGCCCCCCTTGCCCCAGACTTTGAGCAATCCGGTCTGACTGTCGAAATCAAGGGTGGTCAGCGAGACGAGTTCCGATACCCTGAGTCCTGCGGCATAGAGAAGTTCGAGCATGGTCCTGTCTCGAAACCCCAGCTTGCAGCCCGTATCCGGCTGCTCCACAAGAGTCTGGACTTCCACGACGGAAAGCACCTCGGGCAAGAGCTTGGGAATTTTGGGATTTTCCAGCAAAATTGCCGGATTTTCCTTGACAAGACCTTCTTCGGTAAGAAATTGAAACAAACCCCGCAATGAGGAGAGATGCCGGGCCATGGTCCGATTGGTGAACTGCTTCCGTCTGAGACGGACCAGGTAGAGAAACAGCGTGTTTTCCGTCACCTCATGTAGATCCATGGTGTTTTCCCGAAGAAAACTCAAAAAGCTGCGCAGGTCCGCTTCATAGGAACTCAGGCTGTTTTCGGACAATCCTTTGGAGACCAGCAGATATTCGAGATAGGTGTCCAGCCAGGAGTGGGAATTGTCTGAAACCTCTTTGACTTCCATGAATTCATTCCTATGTTGGGACGGTTGGGAAGAGTGACGATAATCTCCATTGTTCCCGGGCTCAAGGGAAAAAAAGAGTTTCTTCCCGCAACTCTTGCCCTGATGTTTTCTGTGGTTATCATATTCTGCATTGGAATGTTCAATTGTAAGGAGTTAGTGAAATGGCTGAAGAGAAGAAGGAAGTCCGATATTGTCCCCACTGCAACCATGCCCTTGAATCATGGGCTCCGCCGCCGGAAACCTTCTGGAACGAGCTGCTTGTGTGCAATAACAATGAGTGCGAGTATTATACCGGCTCTGCCAAGGATATAGCAGAGCAGGGCGGTTCTCACAGGGCGTGCAGATATGCAGAGGAAGTGGACAGCAATTATCGTCCCATCGCGCTTTGTTCCTGGTTTCCACGGCAGTTGCAGGAAGAGGAAGAGGATTAAGGGGACCAGAGGTTTGTGTTCAAAACGGCCCCGAAAGAAAACCTTTCCGGGGCCGTTTTTTTTGGGTAAGGACCAGCAGACTGCAGGCGCAATCATGGGTGTTCACAAGGCATATGTCGGATTGGGATCAAACATGGGCGACCGGGAAGGCTCCCTGGCACAGGCGCGTGGCAAACTGCAGAAGGTTCCTGGTCTTGAAGTGGCACGCCTTTCCCGAATTTATGAAACCGAGCCCCAGGACCACAGGGAACAGCCCTGGTTTGCGAATCAGGTCGTAGAAGTGCAGTGCACGGATATGAATCCGTTTGATCTTCTCAAAAATCTGCAGCACATTGAAGTAACCTTGGGCCGTGTGCGAAAAACCCCCAAGGGCCCGAGAACCGTTGACCTCGATCTCCTCCTTTTCGGGACGCAGACGATCCATACCGCGGAGTTGACCCTTCCCCATCCGCGCATGCGAGAACGGGCCTTTGTTCTGGTTCCCTTGCATGAAATCTGTCCAACCCTTGTATTTCCGGATGGTGACACCTTGACGCAGGCCCTTTCCAGGGTGATGTTCCGGCTGGAAGATACCCGCATATGGCAATCTTGAACCCTAAAGTCATACTTTAAGGATGGTCCGATGCTGAAATTCGTCATTTTTATTGTTGCCGCCTTCATCCTGTATAAGCTCTTCATTGGCGACAAGAAGAAAAAAATGGAAACCAAAAAAAAGGAATCTGAAAAACTGGCAGCCAACGGCGTCATGGTCAAGGATCCGATTTGCGGCACCTATGTTTCCAAGGACAGTGAAATCCGGGTCCGTGAAGGAGAAGCAGTACACAATTTCTGCAGTTATGATTGCCGGGACAAGTTCCTCAAGCAGATCGAGGAAAAGGAGACCGAGAAAGCCAGCTGACCTGCGACTGCGTATTCACCCAGATTTCTTTTCGAATTGGATCTGCAGCTCAAACCCATGGTTTTATTCATCGCCAAGGAGAAATCTCCCAGGCAGCATTTCTTTCTCCTTGAAAAATCAGGTCCCATATTTCCATTCTCCCGCTTTCCTTTCCAAAAAGCGGATAGATTCGCTATCCCAAAGGGCAAAACGCCTCACAAGGGCGTTTCTGTCCATTTCAAAGCAAATCTCCAATTAACCGCCTTTCGCACACCTGGTTCAGACGGTGAACAGGCTGAGGAGCAGAAGCGCAGTGGACGGTCTGCTGTACCTGATGTACATTATACACAAGTATACACCATTTATACATAACGGAGTTGTGTATGAAGCGGATCAATCTGTATCTGCCTGAAGCGCTTGCTCAAGATCTCCACGGCCTCGCTCTGGAGCGAGGAACGACCTTTTCCTCGTTGACCAGGCAGGTGCTGCAGGATTTTGTCGATCACATCGGGGGGGATTCCCGGGAGGATGCGCCGGGAATTCAGGAAAAGCTGCACACCATTGAGGAAATGGTTCTCAAGCATGGAAACGAGCTTTCCGATGTAAAGGCTGTCCTGGAACTGGTCCTGCATTACGCCAAGCGATCAGCATCCCCATAGTTTTTCCTTCCTGCGAAATCCGACCCGAGTCTCGATTTCCTTGAATTTCTACGTGCTGTTCAAACACCACGCTGACAGACCGCTAGCCGTGAGGTGAAGAATGAGCCTTGCAGATGATACTGAGAGCATTGCTGGTTTTTCTCAAGCAGAGCGCGTGAGGATTTTTCAACGGCTTGTCAGGGCATTCAGGATTCGGCACATGGCCAGGGTACGACACGCCTTGGTATCAGCGCGAATTTTTGAAACTCTTTTATCGTTATCGTTAAGTCTCATAATGTAAATTATGTTAACTTTAAAAAATTGGTCTAACTCGATCGACCTGTTCTTGCCCTTGTATGGCCTGCCTGCTACTGCACTTTCACAGGCTTCGATAAAAGAACAAAATTGGAGATTGCATGAAATATCGAGTCCACCTGACCGTAGCGCTCATGCTTCTGGGCGGGCTTTTCAGTGGTGTCGCTGCTGCTCAAAGTGATGCTAAATTTTCAGAATGGCTCAAAGCCAGGAATGCCTGGGACGTTCTGGCCTCGATCAATGCTTCTGACAGCGATTCGCCAGAGGCTGTTCTCGAGCGCTCCGATTATCTCCTGCGTATGGGAAAAGCTGAGCCGGCACTTGAACTTCTGCAGCGCTCCGGCCCTTTTGGCGAAGACACCCGGTTCGAGGCCCAACGGCTCTGGACCATGGCCAGGGCTGAACGGGCTCTGCAGCATCATGCAGCTGCACTGATCCTCTACATGAAGGCCGGGGATTCCATGACACAAGAGGAATTTGCAAGCAAATGTCTTGATGAGCCCGGACTGGAACGGTTCTGGGAAACGGTATGGCTTGCCCTGTTCTGGGATGTGAAATCCGGACCCTGGGATGACGCTGCTGGAGACCGCCAGGAATTTCTCAGCAGTTCTCGGGAGGCAGCCATGTCACTCTGGCCGGAAAGCAGGTTCTGGGCCTATTCCGGAGAGTCTCGGTTCCATCGTTTTGAAGCTGCCAATCCAGATTTCGATGTCCTGCTCGTCGAGGATATGGATTCCGTGGTCATGCCGGCGTTGATCAGGGCTCTCGGGGCCTGGTCCAGGCTGCACTGGGAACAGGCCGAGGCATTTCTCAGCGCGATACCCCAGCCTGAAGTCAGAGTGTTCTGGAGAACCTTTGGCTCCTACCTGAAGACCGGGCAAATTTCTGATGATTTCGTCGGTTCTTTGCGCAGGTCCGGACTCTTCAAAGCCGCTCATTTCTGGGATCTGGGCTGGACCGGATTTGATCCCCGCCGGGTCTGGACCATTCCGGACCTCGAGGGCAAGATCTGGGCCGGCTATCTGCTGGATTTGCATGCCCTTTCCAGTGCCGACGCTTTGGACCGTATCGCTTTGGAGCGCACATCACCGCTCATTCCCCAGGAGTATACAACAGTACTTGAGTTTCTCAGGGTATCGCATCTTCTCTCCGCAGGACATTTCCAGGAAGCGCTGACTGCAATGGAGTCACTTCCGGATGCAGACCTTCCCCTGAGCTTTCGTCTTGCCCGCATTTTTATTCAAAATGCGCCTGGTTCTGAACATTCTCTTCCCCGGGAGCATCAGGAAGCGCTTCGGCTCCTTTCCGAGTCTGCAGACATTGTTCCCCCGGGAACGGACGGACCCTTCTGGCTGGTGGTTCAGGACGGAAACGGCGCTTCTGCTGCATCAGCATACCCCCTGGACAGGGTGATCGCCTTTGGTGGACTGCAGGAAGAATGGGAGCGTTCCCCCTCCCCTGCTGCGGCAAAACGCATCGCCATGCTCTACCCCGGGACCACCCTGGGATACCAGGCCCTCCTCTTCCTGGCCCGTGAAGCCCACGATCAGGGAGAGACCAGACTCGCCTGGACCTATCTCAATGAAATCGGTGCGGAATCGATCTCCAGGGAACGGGAGGCCGAGTTTCTGGAGGCCCGGGCCGGTCTGGAAATGGAACTCGGGTGGGAAGACAGGGCCATGGCCACTTATTCCACCCTGCTTTCCCGCTATCCGCAATGGCTTTCTCCGGACAAGAGGATGAAGGTGGCTCTGTATGCACAGCAGCGCGGAAACTGGACCGGAGCGCAACGCATTCTGGATACCCTCTGGAAATCCAGGGAAACACTGAGTCGTGAGCTCCAGGCAGAAATCCTCTTCTGGATCGGGGAAGGATATCAGCAGCAGGGCGAACTGGACCGGGCTCTGCATTCCTATCTTCGCCTTGCATGGGCGTATCCTGAGCAGAACATCTGGGCTGTCACCGCCCTGTACCGCAGTGCCCTGATCAACGAGCAGAAAGGGTCATATGATGCAGCAGCGGCACTGTTGAGTGAAGTGCTGAAAAAGGCGGACCGCAAAAGTCAAAAGGAGGCTGCCCAGGACAGGTTGAACGCTATCTCTGGAAAAGGCCGGGTCCGGCAACCTGATGCAATCCTCCCCTTCCCCTTCTAAGGGTGGCCCTATGACTAGACCTAAAGTTGAACTTTAAGTTCTGTATGCATAGCAATTCAAACTCCGGCTGAAGCCGGTTTACAGGAAGAAGATGTTCGTCTCCTTCCAAAACACCCCTGTGAACTTCTCATCGTGCATTCCTGTATAAACAAGGCGCAAATTTTCCTTGTAAGCGCTTTAGATTCCCAAAGTCGTCTCTTTGTTCGCGCCACCTATGGAAATTCCTTACGCGCCAATTACAGGCAAACCATGCGAAATGATGGTTTCAGACATAACAGGTGAGCGGATTTGACGCTGAAGCAGGATATCTGTTCAGGACAACAGGAAAATGGCCGAAGTTTGCCGGATAGAGGGGTTGTCTTAAAGAAGAGCTCAACGCTTTTCAGGTTGCGTTTTCCATCGCCGGTGCATCCAGAACCACTGCTCCGGGTCGCTTCGTACCCGTTCGGCAACCGCCTGGGTGTAAAACCTGGCAATGTTCTCGACCTGCGTTCTCCTGTCCCCTTTCAACGTTTTGGTGTCCAGGGGCTTATGGGAAACGAATTCGTATCGACCCTTTCCGCGGCGCAAAAGAAACACAGGCCAGACCAGGGCTTCCGATCGAAGAGCCAGCAGCGCCGGACCCAGATTCACCGCTGCAGTTTTGCCCAGGAAAGGCAGGAAAACCGCCTCGTCTCGTGAGCAGTTGTGGTCAACCAGGAAGGCGGTCACGCCCTTGCGGGAGAGATTTTTGAGCACTTTGCGGGTGGCATTCCTGTGCGGAACAATGTCGACTCCCGGCCTGGATCGAAGTCGACGGATCATGGTGTCCAGGGCAGGATTGCGTTGTTTTCTGACCACAACCTGGGCTCCCCGCTGAGGGAAAAAGAAGTTGAAGAGCCCGACCAGCAGTTCCCAGGAGCCCAGGTGAGCTGTAACAGCGACAACTGGCCGGTCTGCGGCCTGAATGTCCGCAAGCTGCTCAGGATTTTGAAAGGTGAGCTGGTCGTGATAAAAGCGGTGATCGATCCGGCGGTTGCAGAAGATTTCAAGAAATGATCTGGAGTTGTGCGCAAAACTTTGTTTGGCGATCGCCTCGGCAATGGGGAGAGGTTTTCCCAGCCGGGCATAGACCGCATCGATGGTTTCGGTCCTGCGTCCAGGGAGTGTCGCCCACAGCATAGTTCCCAGAACCCCCCCGAAATTCCAGGTCGACTCGAAGTCCAGCTTCTGCCCCATGCCCGAAAGTGTTTCAAAGAACATGTCGTTCATCACGTTCCGCCCAAAGAGTTGAGTCGCTCTTCCAGTATTGCCCGCTGCCGCTGGAGCCCCTCGGGTGAGAGGTCATCATCGGGATGATAGGGAACGCCGTAGGTGACCCGGCATTTGGCTCCGGGAAGAGGCAGTTGGAACTTGTCCCAGGACCGCTCGAAAACTTTGACCGGCGACATGCTTACCCTGACCGGAACGAGCAATGCATTGCTTTTCACTGCTAGAAATATTGCCCCGTCTTTGACTTTATGACGCGGGCCCCGGGGCCCGTCCACAGTAAAGCATGCACTTCTGTTTTCCTTTTTCATGGTCCGAAATGCCGAAACCAGGGCCTTGAGCCCTCCCCTGCTGCTGGACCCTCTGGCCAGGACAAATCCAAAGTGCGCCAGAACTCTGCCGATGAACTCTCCATCCCGGCTTTGGCTGACAACGGCCACAACGCCCTCACCCCGGTGGAGAAATCCTAGAGGGAATAGCTCATCGTGCCATGTGGCATAGACCAGCCGCTTCCCCCTGGACCGCTCATGCAAAAGGAGTTCATACCCGGTCCGTTCATAACGCAGGCTCATGCACCAGAGGCGGGTCAGAATGCAGAGCGGCGGGGAGACGATCGCGGGATCGAGCTTGATGGCCATTGTCGTATCAATGCACCCGATAGGTTTGCAGGGAATGGATAACAATTTTCAATTTGATTCGATCCGGTTCTTGTGGTTGTGCTGTGGAAGCAAAAAGGAGTCGGCAGTATGTCAGAAATCAAAGTGGAGTGCCAGGGTCTGCCCTGCCCCCAGCCCGTGCTGAAAAGCAAGCAGGTCATCCAGGCGCACCATCCCGAGACCCTTGTCGTGGTCGTGGATAATCAGGCATCCATGGAAAACGTGAAGCGTTTTCTGTCCACCCAGAAGTATTCCATCATTGCCACCGAGGAACACGGCGGGGAATGGAACATCAGGGCCACGAAGCAAGGGACGGCATCGACTCAGGAGCAGCCTGAACCCTCGCTTCCGCACAAGTCCGGCGGACCCGCGAAAACTCTGGTGTTTATCGCTTCTGACCGGATCGGGGCCGGCGATGACGAACTCGGGGCCAAACTCATGAAAAATTTCCTCTCCACTCTGCCGGAGATGGAAGGGTTGTGGCGGATCATTTTCGTCAACAGCGGAGTCAATCTCTGCGTCGCAGGAAGCGCTGTTCTGGAAAGCCTTTTACGACTCGAGCAGGACAAGGTTTCCATCCTGGTTTGCGGAACCTGTCTGGACCATTTCGGGATTTTGGAAAAAAAGAGCGTCGGACAGACAACGAACATGCTGGACGTGATCACGTCCATGCAGATAGCGGACAAGGTGGTCAGCGTTTGATCCCGCAGCCTGGGGGTGAAAGGCCACAGGTCCTACGGTCGGTTGCTTTTTCTTCCGGCTGAGAGCTTTAGCCGGCCGGATGGTTAGACCAATCTCACAGCTCCTTTCAGCGTTTTAATCTCATCGGGGGTGAGTTCCCGGAACTCCCCGGGTTTGAGGTCCTCAAGTTCTACAGGCCCCTGGCTGACCCGTTTGAGGGTGAGAATGACCAGCCCGAGTTCTTCGCACATGCGTCTGATCTGACGGTTCACCCCCTGGATGAGCGTCATCCGCATGATCGTGGAGTTCCGGTCGGTTTGGGCGATAGAGATCTCTACCGGGGCAAGGCTGGTCCCGTCCTTGAGAACCATTCCTTCCGCCATGGTCTGGATCTGATCCGTGGAAACCCTGCCCCGGAGGCAGAGTTCATAGACCTTTGGCAGGTGGAAGCTGGGATGGGTCAGCCGGTGGGCGAGATCCCCGTCCGTGGTCAGAAGAAGCAGCCCTTCGGAAAAAAAATCCAGTCGTCCCACCGGAAAGGGCCTGCGTTTTCTGAGGCGATCGGGCAGCAGATCGAGAACCGTGTTGCGGGACTGGGGATCGTGGGCCGTGGTCACCACCTGCACGGGTTTATGCAGGACGATGTAGAGATGATCAGCCTCACAGGCCACCATTTCCCCGATCGTTCGGCCCTCCACCTCGATGGTGTCCTTGTCCGGGACCACTTTGGTTCCGAGTTCCGTGACCACCTGACCATTCACCTTGACCTTTCCGGCGGCAATGAGCTCGTCCGCCTTGCGCCTGGAACACACCCCTGCTCCGGCAATGGCCTTGTTCAATCGGACCTGCTGCTTGGTGGTGTCTGCCGAGCCGGGTGTCACGGTCGACGATTCCCGCTTCACAGCCATTGGATCAATTTTCCAGAATCTCCACGCCCTGGGGCGGAGAAAAGGTGAACAGGTCCTCGCTCAGATCGATGTTGAGTTCCAGATCGTCAAACGTGAGCTGATTGCCGTTCCCGAAAAAATCAACGAGCAGAATCTGATGCAGCAGGGCTGTTTCCGGGTCCACCCAGAGATAGGCCAGAACCAGGTTGGGTTCGGGTTTTCTGGGGACAAGCTTGAGCTTTTGAAACCCCTCTTCCATTTCCTGGCTCTCCACAAAAAAATCCTCCTCCAGGTTGGCTCGCCCGGAGATGAACCTGAGCATGGTTTTGGAGTCGAAAATCTGCTCTACAGGATAGGTGTAAACGGATTCTTCCGCAGGAAAGTAGTTCCAGACCGTGTCAGGTCCGACAATGAGCAGTTCCGCTTCCGGAACCGTGGTTTCCCAGCGGATCAGCCGCGGCTGCTTGAAAGAAATCTGTCCCTGCCTGACCTCCCGCTCCCGGCTGGAGGCATTGGTCAGTTCCTGGGTGAACTCGGTTGTGAACGAATCGATGGACTCATACCTGTCCTGTATCTGTTCGGTCAGCGTGGCGGCCGAAAGGGGCAGGGCCCATACCAGGAGCACAGCCGTACACAGCACACTGGAAAGCGTTTTTATCATGTCTACTCCATTTCGTTTATTCGACGAGCAGGGAACTCATGGCAGCATGGATCAAGCCGTTGGAGGCAAGGATCGAATCCGCCCCGAGCGCGTAGGGGATGTGCTCGTTGAACCGGCTTACCATGCCCCCCGCCTCTTCCACAAGCAGCCACCCTGCTGCCGTATCCCACGGTTTGAGCGAGGATTCGTAAAACCCGTCATACCGCCCGCAGGCCGTATAGGCCAGATCGATGGCTGCCGAGCCTGGTCTGCGCACCCCCTGGGTTCGAGAGAGCATGTTCCGCAGATTTTCGAGGATCTGGTCCAGATATTCTTCGACCTGATAGGGAAAACCCGTGGCCACCAGGGCCTGCTTGAGATCCGAAGTCGGCGATACGGTGATGCGTTTCCCGTTGCAAAAGGCGCCGTGACCGCGGAGGGCCCAAAACGTTTCTCCCATGATGGGGAGGTGAACCACACCAAATTCCACATGATCTTCGACCCACAGGGCAACGGATGTCGCCACAAAGGGAAATTGATGCGCAAAATTCGTTGTCCCGTCCAACGGGTCGATGATCCAGGTGCGATTTCCCGGCCTGATATCGGACGCTGTCTCCTCGGCCAGAAAGTCGGCGTCTGGTACGATGGCGGAAAGCCGGCTCTTGAGATCGGCTTCCACATCCAGATCGGTCTGGGTGACCAGATCGATTCTGCCTTTGTGACGGATAGTTCGCGGTTTTTCCCAATCGTCCTGAATGATCCTTCCGGAAAGGGCCACTGCTTCCAACGTCTCTTTGAGAATCTGTTCCATATTCTGGCCCATGTCTCCTCTTGCTGATGTATGCAGAAAATCCCCTTTGTCAAAACAGGGTGCAGGATAGCCGGAAAAAACAGGACCGACAATCAAACCGGAACGGATCACGCCGCCAGTCCGCCTGTTCCGTTCACCTGGGTTTCCTGTCCCGGCACCCATCCGTTTGGAGAGGATTTCCACAAAAAGGACACGGAAGTTGGGACATCCCGTCCGGAGTACCATTGTCCACGGTGGCAAATTGCAGGGAACACGCACCGCAGGTAATAAAGACAAAAGCTTTGTCATGCCCGTTTCCGGAAACACTCATGTTCATCATCGATGCCGTCCTTGCGTTCTTTTTGCCTGAAGGGTATTATGCTTTTAATTTTTAATTAGGGTATAAAAAATATCCCTATTAGTCAAGAAGATATGAGCGAGGAACCATGGAAAAACGTCTTGCCCGGCAGCAGTTGGAGTACATTGAGTTCAAACTGTATTGGGAAAACGCTGTCACCCGAAAAGATCTGATGGAGTTTTTCGGGGTTTCCCGGCCCCAGGCCAGCATTTTGCTCAAGAGGTATCAGGAGATCGCTCCGGAAAATATTCGCTACGATCTGAGCAATAAGCGGTACGTCCGGGCCCGAGAGTTTTCTCCCCTGCTCATCTCCCCATCGCCTGAAGGATATTTCAATCATCTTGTCCAGGCAAAGGATGGGAAGGACCTCGGCATCGTTGGATTTGCCCAGACCGGACCGGGGTGTGACGTTGTTCGACCTCTCCAGCGTCGGGTGGAGCCTGGAGTGCTCCAAAAAACCATCGAAGCCATCCGTGATGGATTTTCTTTGCGAATCCTATACCAGTCCATGACTTCGGATGCCCCAACCATGCGGATTATTTCGCCCCACGCCTTTGTTTATGACGGAAGCCGCTGGCACGTCCGGGCATATTGTCATTCGAGCCGGGGGTTCAGGGATTTCGTGCTCATTCGCATCGCTGTGGTCGCAGGAAGGGAAGAGGAGTATGTACCTCCAACAGATGACCATTTCTGGAGAGAAAAAGCAGAGGTGAAAATCGGGCCTCATCCCGAGCTAAGCCCGACCCAACAGGAGATCATCGCCAGGGATTATGGCATGAAGAACGGCTTCCGCAGCATTGCCCTGCGCAAGGCCCTGGTGTTCTACTTTCTGCAGCACCTGCGATTGCTCGACATTGATTTGCGATCACCCCGCGAGCAGCAGATTGTCCTGCTCAACCGGGACGAGCTTGCACAATGTCTTCCCGAACGTGCACGGGATACGCTTGAGCCAAGCTTGAATGACAAATGACGGATGATGACGGGAACTGCCCCGCTCTATTCCACCCAGCACACAACGGCTTTCAGGTAGTTGGTCTCCGGCATGGCCGGGTGAACAGGGTGATCCCGGTCCTGGTGTCCAAACTCCAGAACACGGATGTTTCTCCCCGACTTGAGTCCGGAGCGCCGGACAATGTTCATCAGCCCGTCAAGGGACAGGTGCTGAGAACAGGAACAGGAGATCAAAATCCCGCTCTTTTGGACAAGATTCAGTGCCAGGGTGTTCAAGCGGGTGTACGCCTCCATTCCACTGGGCACGTCTTTTTTGCGTTTGATGAACGCCGGAGGGTCGAGCATGACCACGGAAAACCGTTCGCCCCGCATGGATTTGAGCACGTCAAATCCGTCTCCTGCTATTGATTCGATCCGGGACTCCATCCTGTTTTCCCGGCTGTTGTGATCGACATATTCCAGGGCCTGTGCAGAGGAGTCGACACACACCACCCGCCTGGCTCCTGAACGCGCAGCCAAAACAGCCGTTCCGCCCACATAGGAAAAAAGATCAAGAACGGAGTCCGCTTCCCTGCAATAGGCGGCGAAACGTCGCCTGTTCTCGCGCTGGTCGAAATACCAGCCGGTCTTCTGCCCTGTTGTGAGGGGAAAGGAGTAGGTGATCCCGTTTTCCAGGACCGTGCCCACGCGGGGCACGTCACCCCACTGGTTGACTGTGGAAGGGAGCCCTTCCATCTCCCTGGATGACGCGTCGTTTTTCCACAAAATCCCCTTGGGAGAAATCAGTTCCACGAGAATGTCCTGGAGATCGGGTATCAATCGCTCCATTCCTGCCGTTGTGACCTGGACCACGAGAATGTCACCAAACCTGTCCACAACCAGTCCGGGAACCCTGTCTGATTCTCCGAACACGAGTCGATAGTACGGCTCCTTGAATATCTTTTGGCGAAGAGCTAGTCCGGTGCGAACGCGTTCCCGCAGAAGGGTCGAATCAAATTTCATTGCTGCATCCCGGGACATGATCCGGGCGCAGATCAGGCTTTTGGGATTGACGTATCCTGATGCCAGCGGGGTGCCTGATTGGGAGACGATTCGAACCGGTTCTCCTGGTTCAAACGAGGAAAGGGACTTTTTTTTCACGTCCACCTCATTGCTGAACACCCAGAGGTGGCCGGCAATGATCCTTTTTTCTTCGTTTTTTTTCAGATACAGCGATTTCATGGATAATAAATCACCTTGTGTTTCGCGGTTTTGATTTCCGTGGGGTTGCGGAATGCGCGCCCATTTTGTGACCTGCAAGCCCCCCCACCAGAGCAATAAAAGGAGTGAGCACAAAAAACGAGAAAAAGCCTTGCAAATAGATCATATGGGTCCCTCGGGGAACAGCCTCGTACATGTTCGTAAAGGCAAGATACTGGCTGATAAAATACCAGGCGTCCACACACACCAGGGCGATCACGAATCCGAGGAATCGCAGGAAAGTCAATCCAGTAAAGACACCCAGCACCATGCAGAGCAAGAAGGCCAGAACCCATTCTGCCAGATGGGACGAGATAAAAATGAACGTCCTTTCCATGAACCCGTCCGGTATTGATCCAAGAAGTTCCGGAATGACAGGCGAGATAAGGGTTCTGAACAGAAAAACGGAAACATACCAGCCTCCGAAACCGGCTCCGACCCAGAGAAGAAAGAGGAGAACCCTGCGGCTGTTCATGGCTTGAGCTCCTTGGGTATTTGGGAAATTCAACAGGATCAGGTCTGATCCATCAAGTTTCTTTTGAGGTTGTATTCTTCGGCAATCATCTTCACAAGCCGGTCAGGGGGAAGGGCCGCATCGAGAACGAGTGCGTTTCCAGGTTCTTCAAGCTCCCTGAATTGACTCTCCATCAGTTCCGGCGGAAAGAAGTGGCCGGTCCGACCCTGCAAGCGTCGGCGGATGGTATCCCTGTCCGCTTTGAGAAAAACGAAAAAGACCTGGTCATGATCCTCTGAGAGCGCATCCCTGTAAGAACGCTTCAGAGCAGAGCATGAGATCACTGCGGATTGCCCTGCTTTGTGCAGGACTCTGATCTGCGCTTTCAGTCGCGTGAGCCATTGCTTCCGATCCGCATCACCCAGGGAAATTCCGGAACGCATCTTCTGAATATTGTCTGCGGGATGAAAATCATCCCCTTCAAAAAACGGCCAGTCAAGGGCTGCGGCAAGAAGGCGTCCAATAGTGCTCTTTCCAGACCCGGAAACCCCGGCAACAATGATGAGCACGGAATCAGCACGCTTCAATCTGTCCAATGCGAGCCCCTGAAGAATCCTGCGAATGTTCGACTGTTTTGCCCTTCAACGCGCAACACCTGCAAACCCTGATAGGGGACAACCCATGGGAATGGCAAACGGTTTCCTTGCCCCGAAAAATTCGGAAGGAAAATTCATTTTTCCGTTCCCCGGTCCTTTCTGATGTGAGATACTGGCGCCATCTAACCATTTTTTTGGAGGGACACTATGGAAACAATGACAAGAGAAAATCTGGAGACCAGAAGAGATGACGTGGCTGAATCGATCATCCGGACCGTGGACAACTCGACGACCAGGGTGACCCGGGTGAGCATCTTTCACATTCTCACCATCGCCTCCATCGGGGCATCCATTGCGCTGTTTCTCAAAGGGAGACGAGAGGAAGCGATTTTCGTGGGCCTGTGGCCGCCGACTTTTGAGGCACTCAAATCAGCAGCCGAAAGACGCCGCTAGAGGGACTCCCGGGGTCAGGGCAGGAAGCGGGGCACCAGCCTTCTTCCTGTCCTGACTGTTCGAGTGAAATCACCTATGGAAACCTCGTGCTTCATTCCACAATCACCGTCCCTGTCATATCCTTAGCGCAATGAGGTATGCAGAAGTAAGGATACTCGCCTGTTTTTTCAAAGGTGTGGGTGAAACTTTCGCCAGGAGCTATCCAGGAGTTGAACTGGCCGTTCTTTGAGCAGTCTGTCCCGCTGGTCACGGTATGGGTGTTTTGCCCCTCATTGGTCCATTTTACGGTCTGCCCTTTTTGGATTGTTATCTGTCGGGGCTCGAAAGAATTGTCCTTAACAGCGATCTGGATCTCATCCGATGCGGCACAGGCACCAGGAACACCCACGAGACCGATACCTGCAGCCAGAAGCAACACCACGAGGACAGCGCCTGAAATCTGCCTCTTCATGATTCCCTCCTTTCCTGGATCATCAATGGTACTTGCAGGATAACCCGAAAGGGTGGGGCATCGTCCAGAGAAAGTTGATTTTTTTGGCCAGGCGGATTTCCAGGCCCTTTTCTTTTCATTGGACATGTTCAAAAATTATGGCAAGATCCTGTTTTGGCGAACAAAAATCGAAGACGAGGAGCACAGCATGAAACGAATGAAAATGGGAATAGTTCTTCTGGTTCTGGGAATGATGGCCGCAGGATGTACGAAACCTCTCGGGAATGCCCAGCAGATCGGTGTTGTGGACGTGAACCGGGTGTTTCAGGAATCCAGGGCTGGACAGGAAGGAATGCAATACCTGCAGGGCATCAATGACCAGTTTCAGCAGGAGTTCGGTCAGATGCAGGGTCAGGAGCAGACTGAGGAAAGTGCCCAGAAGATGCAGGAAGCCATTACACGCTATCAAGGCAGGATCGAACAGGAACAGCAACGCGTGGTCGGTATCCTGAATGAACGATTCCAGAGGCTGCTGGAAGAGTATCGGGAACGAAACAATTTCAGTGTCCTCCTGTCAAAAGAAACAGTCATTTCCTCCAGCGACGAACTGGAAATTACCGACGAGATCATTGAGGAATTCGATCAGCTCGACATTGATCTGTCTCCTTCCGAGGAATCCGGTTCAATTGCACCGGAAAGCCCGCAGAACGGCACGGAAAACGGGACGCAGCAGACCGAGTAAATTTCGATATGAATGGGATGACGGGGGTTTTTTGCCCCCGTTGATTCCCTTCTCTTCAACATTGGGACTCACGCCTCGATCCGATTCAAGACGATTCCCACCTGAACTTGCCTGCTGGAGTCCAACGCATGACCAGACATGCGGCATCGTTGACCCGACTCCAATGGTCCACGCACAGAGGCGTGTTCTCGCGCTGGTCTGCAGTCATCAAAAACCTCGGGGCATCTGCTCCAATATGGGAATGGAATTTTGGACAAGCCTTTCACTGAAGAGGCCCGCCATTGTGCCAAAAAGTGGCGTGGATTATTGCCGAACCCTGGCCGAACCGTCAGGTGCCGTGAGAACCCGCACCCGGTCACCGGTACGATAGACCACGTCCGGCTCCTGGACGATGGACACGATTTCGCCGTTGTCGAGTTCCACGGCGATTTCAATGGCATCCTTGCTGGTCACGGCCTCTTCTCCGCCTGCTCCGGCAGCAGCGCCGCCGAGTGCGCCACCCACTGTGGACAGGGTTCTGCCCTTTCCTCTCCCGATGAGGCTTCCGAGAACACCGCCCACCAAAGCTCCCCCTAGCGTCCCGAATCCGGACCTGGTCCCTTCGATGGTGACCGGTTCGACCTGAAGAACCGTGCCGTAATGCACGTCGTGCATGACCCGGGCCTGGGAACGCGAATACACCTTGCCTTCACGGCTTGGCGCACATCCTGCCATCCCGGCCAGGGCAAGCGTCAAGATCACGATGCAGACGATCCATTTTTTCATGGGCCTTCTCCGAACACGCAAAATGTTTTGAGACTTCCATTTCCGTGATTACGAACTGTAGCGGTCCGGTCAAGTGGAAGTTTCAGTGGCTGCAATTTTTTTCTGAATCTTGGGGAATCCGATTAATACGACCCTTGTGTATCGATCAGAATGAAACCGGTGACCGGGACAGGCTATTTCTTCAGATCAATCCCCTCGAGATCCTCCACCGCAGGACCGTTGAGCACTCTGCCCTGCTGATCGAATCGGGAGCCGTGACAGGGGCAGTCCCATGAAAGCTCTCCGTCGTTCCAGTTCACTGCGCATCCCATATGGGTACAGATCGGCGAGACCGCATGCACGTCGCCCTGGAGGTCGCGGGACAGGGCCACCTTGTGGCGGCCGATCTTCCCTGTCTCTCCTTGACCTGCTTCAAGGCGGGAGGGATCGATCTGTTGCGACGACGGGAGATGGTCCTTGACCACATGGGTGAGGAAATGGACGTTCTGCCTGGCCGCTTCCCCCATTCCGGAAAAATCCACCCTCCCGGGATCATAGAGCATCTTCCAGTCGTTCAACTTCCCCAGGACCAGGTCGGACAAGAGCATTCCGGCAACCATGGCATGGGCGATGCCCCACCCCCCAAATCCAGTGGCCAGAAAGACATTGCGGGTGACAGGCACCTTTCCGATATAGGGAACCCGGTCCATGGTCAGTTGATCCTGCGTGGACCAGCTGTACCTGACCCGCTCCACCCGGAAGAACTCCCTGGCGTACCTTTCCAGGGCCTGATAGCGATCAAGGGAACTTCCATGGTGACCGGTCTGGTGATTCTGACCGCCCACCAGAAGGATACGCTTTCCTTCGAAGGGATGGGTCCGCAGGGAGTGAAACGGCTCCTCCGTGCTGTAATACATGGAGCTCGGCAAATCTCCGGCAGTCTCCACCCCAAGCACATAGGAACGCTTGGGCTTCATTCTCGGGTAGAGCAGAACGGAATAGTCCCCTGGCGAGTGTGAGGCGAGGATGACCTGCTTTGCCGTGATCGTGCCCTGATCGGTTCGCACCGTGGGACTTGACCCTCCAGAAACTTCCAGGGCCCGTGTCTGTTCGACAATAGTCACGTCCCTGGTCAAAAGTTCCTTGATCAGACCGAGCAGGTACTTTCGGGGGTGAAACTGGCCCTGTCCGGAAAACACGATCGCTCCGGCAACGGGAAACGGCAGGTCCACATCAGTGCTGAAGCGGGCCGGAAGGCCCAACTTCCGGGCAGTTGAAACCTCATTTTCAAGAGCTGAAACATCGCTTGCCCGCGACGAGTACGTCACCGCATCCTTTTGTTCAAGATCACACTCAATTCCCAACTCCCTGATGATCTCTTCGTATCTGGCCATTCCGGTTTGGTTGGCTCGGGCGTAAAGCTCTGCATGTTCGTGGCCGAATGTGGATACAAGATGAGTATAGATCAGACCGTGCTGGGAGGTGATCTTGGCCGAGGAATGGCCGGACACCCCTGCAGCAACGCTGTTTGCGTCCAGGACCAGCACTTTTGCACCGGCCCGAGCGAGATAAAAGGCCGTGTTCAAACCGGTCAATCCGGCGCCTACAACAGCCACATCCACGGAGCGGTCCCCCCCGAGAGGGGGAAAGGAGGTTTGCTGCGTTGTGTCCATCCACAAGGATTGGTGTTTGCCTGAAATGTTAGGGTTCTCTTCAGCCATGAATGCCTCCGCTGTTTCCAAACTCGATTGTGTTCTACGCGTGAAGGGTAGCATAGGATGGGAACGGGGCAAACCGCAGCGTGCAAAGGCTGAACAGCAAAGACGAGTTCGGAAGCCCTGGGTGTTCGTGAAAATGGTCGTGAATTCCTTAATATTTTGTGCTATGGACGTTGAAAACGTTGGACCCGCCATTTTCGATTTACGGAGAACTTTCATGCCTGAAGAACAGAATCTGGAGCAGCCCAGAAGCGCAACCGCATCAGTTAGGGCACAGGTCGAAGAAAAGGTCGTTCGCTCCGATGGATCCAGAAAACTTTTCGGCACCTTCAGCGGTGTATTCACCCCCACGCTTCTGACCATCCTCGGGGTAATCATGTACCTGCGGGAAGGCTGGGTAGTAGGCAACGCCGGCCTTCTGGGGGCCTGGCTCATCATCCTGCTGGCCTTTTCCATCACGACGTTTACGGCACTTTCGCTCTCCTCCATCGTAACGAACATCCGCATCGGCGCAGGCGGAGCGTTTTCGATCATATCCCAGTCCCTGGGACTCGAGGTGGGCGGAAGCATCGGCATTCCCCTGTACATTTCCCAGGCCCTGGCCGTTGCCATGTACATCTTCGGGTTCAGAGCCGGTTGGCTGTGGATCTTTCCCGAGCATCCGCCGCTGGTGGTCGACCTCCTCACCTTCCTGGTCCTGTTCGGAATTGCTTTTGTGAGTGCAGGCCTGGCATTCAAGGTGCAGTACGTCATTTTGGTCGTCATCATCGGCTCACTTGCAGCCGTGGCCGCCACTGTCTTCACCGGGGACCTGAATCAGTCCATCCAGTGGTGGGGCGACTTTCAGGGAGCGCCCGAGACCGGTTTTACAGGGATCGGATTCTGGGCGGTATTCGCCGTCTTTTTTCCCGCGTCAACAGGGATCATGGCCGGGGCGAACATGTCCGGCGACCTCAAGGATCCACGGAAATCCATTCCCAAAGGGACCCTTGCGGCCATCGGCCTGAGTCTCCTTGTGTACCTGTTTCTGGCATGGTGGCTGGCGGTCAGCGCGTCTACGGATGAACTGCTGAGCAACTACACGATCATGATCGACCGCTCCGCATGGGGGCCGGCCGTTCTGGCAGGACTTCTGGGGGCAACCTTTTCATCGGCGCTCTCCTCTCTGGTTGGAGCGCCCAGAATACTGCAGGCCCTGGGAAAACATTACATTCTGCCCGGAAGCTCCTGGATCAGTGTGCGCACCCGCGGCGGTGAGCCGAGAAATGCCATGCTCATCACCGGGGCGCTGGTCCTGGCTGCACTGATGCTCCGAAATCTGAATGCCATTGCCCCGCTCATCACCATGTTTTTTCTCATCACCTACGGCATGATCAATATCGTGGTGTTCATCGAGCAGACGCTCGGCCTGGTCAGCTTCCGCCCGCTGCTTCGCATACCCAGGATCGTCTCCCTCCTGGGAGCTGTGGGCTGCGTTTTTGTCATGTTCATTGTCAATCCGGTCTTCGGCGGGGTGGCGGTTGTGGTGGTGCTCGTTCTGCACGCCTATCTCATCCGCAGGCACCTCAAAGCCCCGTTCGGCGATGTGCGCAGCGGTCTTTTCGTTGCTCTGGCCGAATGGGCTGCCAAGAAAATTGAGAGTCTGGCCGGACCCAGGGCCAAGACATGGAAAGCCAATCTTCTGGTGCCAGTCCAAAACCCGGCCAAAGCCGAGGAACTCTATCCCCTGCTTCGCGACTTTGCCGCACCCAAAGGTTTTGTCCGGATGCTCGGGCTCACGGGAAAACGGAATGCTGCAGAGCTCACCCAGGGGCTGGACCAGTTTTCCAGCCGTTTTCACGACGACGGTATCTTTTCGAACTGGACCGTCATCGATGCGGCCACATTCAGCGACAACCTGGCCGCGGGCATCGAAGCCCTGGGCGGGGCGTTCTTTCGGTCCAGCGTCATTGTCATGCGCTTCCCAAGGGATCAGAAAGCCCGGGAGGAAATCCACCGCATCATCCGCAGCGCCCAGCAGTCCGGTCTCGGCCTGGTCCTTGTGCATGGCAGTTCTGAACAGATGGACCGGGAAGGGCTGCTGCACCTGGTGTTGCGCAAGCCCAAAAAGGGCTGGAAAATTGGACTCGATCTCGATGCATCGAATCTGGCTATGCTCACCGCCTACAAACTGAAGCAAAATCGCAAGGTCGATCTGGTGCTGACAGGCGTACTCCACCATGCAGACGAACAGAAAGAAGCCTTGGACTACCTCCGGGCGGTCACCGAACTGGGGAGAATTCCCAACGTGCGGTTCCATGTCAGGACCGAAGACACCATCTTCGACCTCGAGTACAGTTCCGGGATTTCCGTTACCCTGTTCAGCATAACCCCGGACACCGATTTCAACACGATGGAATCCCTGGCTGGACAGGCCAGAACCCTGTGCATTTTCGTCATGGACTCGGGCAAGGAGAACGCCCTGATTTGAGATCGGACAATGGGCTTTTATGCAGGCTGATTCGACTTCAGGCGAGAAAAAGCAGCCAGGCACCCCCGGTCATAACCACCACACCGAGCATCCGCTGGCGAATGTGTTCGCCGAACATGAATTTGGAGAGAATGACCGTCACCACCATTCCAAGCATGGAGACCGGCTCGGCCACACTGACTTCAAGGTCCTTGAGGGCAATGAGCAGAAACAGATAGGAAAGCCCGTTGATCGCCCCGGCGGTGATGGACAATCCCGGCTGCTCCCTGACCAGACGGACCATACGGCCAACCCTTCTTTTCCAGATGATGAGGATCAGAAGATAGGCGCTGACAAAGCAGTACAAGGTAAAACAGTAGGTTACCGGCGGGGCGACAGCCATATTGTATTTATCGATGACCCGGCCCACGGCGATGAGCAGCGAACCCGCCATCATCAGCCTGCACGCCCTGTCCTGGAAAAGCACCCCGAGCGAGCACCACCAGGTGCGCTGCCGGTTCAGAAAGGTCGCCCCGTAGACCAGCAGACACAGTCCCGCCAGTTTGAAGAGCCCCAGCCCTTCCCCGAGAAAAACCGCGGCAATCACGGCCAGAAAAAAAATATTGAAATTGTACAGAGGACTGACCAGGGAAGCTTCCCCGATGCTCAGGGACTTCACATAGCAGACAAATGCCGCGGCATAGACGACGCTGCTGACAGCCACCCTGCCCAGGAAAGCGTAAGAGCCGACCTCTTCGAGTATTGTGAAGGGCCACAACAGCAAGGCCCCGAAAGCGAAGAAAAGGAATGCCGAACTGAAGCTGTCTCCGTAGGTGCCGAGGCGTTTGACCACGATCCGTTCGATTCCAAGAAGGAGAATCCGGCCGGTGATGGCCGCCAGGGCGAAATTCATGGCTCGATCTGTCCTGTCAGACCAACGGCGACAGAACTATTCCCCGACGATCTTGCCGAGAAAGGATCTGAGTCGGGGATTTTCAGGGCTGGAAAAGAAGTTATCCGGGCTGTTTTCCTCCATGATGACGCCTTCGTCCATGAAGATGACCCGGTCGGCCACTTCCTTGGCAAACCCCATTTCATGAGTGACCACGACCATGGTCATCCCCTCCTGGACCAGCTTTTTCATGACATCCAGCACCTCGCCTACAAGCTCGGGGTCAAGCGCGCTGGTGGGCTCGTCAAAGAGCATGATTTTCGGATTGAGGGACAGGGACCGGGCAATGGCCACCCGCTGCTTCTGCCCTCCGGAGAGCTGGTCCGGATACGTGTCGGCCTTGTCGGACAGACCGACTTTGTCCAGCAGTTCCCGGCCGAGCTTTTCCGCAGCCTTTCTGTTCATGTTCCTGACTTTCCGTGGCCCTAGAGTGACGTTTTCCAGGGCTGTCATGTGCGGGAAAAGATTGAACTGCTGAAAAACCATGCCTGCTTCCGTGCGGACGAGATTCAAATTGGTCTTGCGGTCATCCAAATCATACCCGTCGACCACGACCTTGCCGGAGGTAATGTTTTCCAGCCGGTTGATGCACCGCAGCAATGTACTCTTTCCTGAACCGGAGGGGCCGATGATGACGACGACTTCGCCGGTTCGGATGTTCAGGTCGATACCCTTGAGCACCTCGAGCTTGCCGAAGTATTTGTGCAGGTTCTCTATTTGGATGATGGCCTCTCCTGCACCGGCCTGTACTTGTGTCATACGTTCTGCTCCATGTGACGGTTCCTAATGGACGGTTTTTTGTGTGAACCAGCGGTTTTCCACGATTCGCAGAAACTTGGATATGGCCATGGTGATGATCAGGTACATGATGGCCACGGTCAACCAGACCTCGAACGCCCGGAAGTTCACGGAAATGATCTCCTGGCCCATGCGGGTCAGCTCCCCTACTCCGATGACCACAAGGAGTGAGGTGTCTTTGAGGCTGATGATGAACTGGTTGCCCAGGGGCGGGATCATCCGTTTGAAGGCCTGGGGCCAGACAACATAGCGCATGGTTTGAAATCGTGTCAGTCCGATGGAGCGCCCTGCCTCGACCTGTCCTTTCCGTATCGATTGTACCGCGCCCCGGACGATCTCGGCGATATAGGCACCGGAATTGACCGCAATGGCCACGATGCCTGCGGTCAATGGCGGAATGCGAACACCCAGAGCCATGGGAAGGCCGAAATAGAGGAACATGACCTGAACCATCAACGGTGTGCCCCGGACAGATTCGATATAAAATCCTGCAAGTTTTCGAAACACCACATTCCTGGAGGTCTTCATCAGACCGGCAACCGATCCGAAAAGAAAACCGAAAACGCATCCGACCAGCGTGATGAGCAGGGTCAGCTCGACCCCCTGCATCAGGAAGGGAATGGATTCCCAGATGACACTGGTTTTGAAATCGAAATTGGCCATTGCACACACTCCTCGGCAGATGCTCGTTCAGGCGGGGATGGAAAGGGATGCGCCCCTCCCCGGCAGGGAGGGGCACTAAAAGAGATTACAGGGGGTCGGAACCGAACCACTTCCTGTACAGCTCAGCGTAGGTACCGTCTTCCATGAGCTTGAGAATGGCGATGCTTACCTTTTCACGCAGCTCGCTTCCCTGGGGGAAGGCGATGCCGTAGGACTGCCCCATGTACAGAGGGCCTACGACCTTGGTTGCTCCCTCACCTGCCGTGGTGGAATAATACAGAACCGCCGGGGAATCAAAGAGCACGGCGTCCGCTCCGCCGGTGCGCAACTCCATGTAGGCGCCGTCGATGTTCGGGAAGAGCTTTACATCCTTGGCCTGGGCACGCTGTTTCACGAAGTCGGCGCTGGTCGTGCCGAGCTTGGTGGCCACGACCTTGCCCTTCAGGTCTTCCAGGGACTTGATCTCGTTGTTGTCGCTGGCGACCAGGATATGCAGCCCGGCATCGTAGTAGGGGTAAGCAAAGTCAACGATTTCCTCCCGCTCGGACTTGATGGTCATTCCGGCGATGGCCACGTCGATGTTGCCTGTCTGAAGCGCAGGGATCAACCCGTTGAAATCCATAGCCTGCAGCTTGTACTCGAGCCCCAGTTCCTCGGCGATCTTCTTCCACATGTCGATGTCGAAACCGACGTACTCTCCTGTTTTGGGATCTTTGAACTCAAAGGGCATGAAGTTGGTGTCATGTCCGACAACCAACTGTTTGGCGCCTACGGGAGCGGTCATCATTGTCAGGACCACAGCCACCGCAGCAAACAATCCGATCAGTCTCTTCATACAACCTCCTTGTGGTTATCGTTACGGTGCAAAGCTGCTCCGCATATCCTACTCGGGAATATTGGGAAGAGTTGTCAGCTCTCCTCTGTAATTGCGCAGGACGTACTCCCGCTCATTTTTTTCCTTGATGTAGTAGTCCGGCATCAGGGGAATCTTGCCCACGTTCGTAGCCACCACGTACATGGGCTGGGCAAGCCCAGTGGTATGGCCGCGGATGGCGTCCCTGATGAGTTCAGCTCCTTTTTCCACAGGGGTCCGGAAATGATCGATGCCTGGTGCCGGCTCACAGTAGAACAGGTAATAGGGCCGAATGCGAACCGAGAGGAGTTTCTGGTGCAGTTCCTTGAAAGTGTCCACATCATCGTTGATGCCTTTGAGCAGCACGGCCTGATTGCCGACATTCACACCACACGACAACAGGTCGTACACGGCCCGTCCGGTTTCTTCGGTGATTTCCTTTGGGTGGTTGCACTGGGTGTTCACCCATATCGGAACCCGGTGGTATCCGGAAAGGACCTGTTTCAACCCTTCGGTGATGCGCTGGGGGAGGACGATGGGAGTGCGCGTCCCGAAACGGATCATCTGAACGTGGGGGATCTCCCGGATTTTTCGGATCAGGTATTCGATCTTGTCGTCGGAGAGGATGAACGGGTCCCCGCCGGTGATGAGCACGTCACGGATCTCGGGGTGGTCCCGAATCCACTTCAATCCTTCTTCGAGGTCGAACCGCAGGGAGATGTCGCCGTCCACCACCAGCTCTTTGCGGAAACAATGTCTGCAGTAATTGGCGCAGACATCCGTGACCGTGAAGGCGATTTTGTCCCAGTATTGCCGGGCGATGCTGTCGGGACGCTCCTCCCCGGTGGCCCTGTTCTCTTTCCAGATCAAATAATTGTCCAGACCGTAGCGGTTTTCATTTTCCAAGGGGGAAGGAATCACCTGTCTGCGTATGGGGCAATTGGGGTCATCCTTGTCCATGAGGGATGCAAAATATGGGGTCGTCCCCCATTTTGTGTCGGTCCGGGTGATTGCCCGTTCCTCTTCCGCTGTTACGGTAATAAACTCCTGAAGCCGCTCCAGAGTCCTTACGCTATTTCTCAACTGCTCCTGCCACTGTTCCATCAGCTGCCTCTTTTGATGCGTCCTGAAGGGTATCCGCCCTCTATGTTCTGTTCTCCGAAACAAAACCCGACTTTTGCCTCAAAAGGGCCATGAGCTCAAGGCAAACCGTAACCTTTTTGTAAAATTTTTAGATTTATCTAAGAAAAATGGATAGTTAATGATCTTTATCGTCTGGTACCTCTTCTGAGATTTTTCTCAGTCCAGACAATCTCTGACAGACAGATACACGCCCGTTCCCGGTTTGATCAAAACCGCCAGATCCTCACGGTCCGGCAGGAGATAGAGCGGAGTTGGATTTTCGTTTTCGTTTACAAAAGGCTGGTGTCGGCTGGGTGTATACCGAACATTTGGCACTTTCTCTTTCAAGGCTGCAACAAGTTCCTCCCGGGAAGTTTCCTCAGGAACAGAGATCAAAATGGACTCGAGCTTTTCGTCCATCATCCATCCGGAAAACTGCAAAACCACATCACGCCCCAAATAGCGACCATGGTGAAAGTACTCCCCGCAGACCGGAGATTCCTCATGGTGGATCGGTAATGATGCTGAAATCCTGGAGGCAATTTCCGATCGAGATTCCCCAAGGGCAAGTTCCCCCCAGCTGAGTACGCCTTCTTCATACATGAGCGGAGCGGTAATTGAGTCCGCTCTGGGCGGTTCCTGGGGGTTCATGGTGGCACACGAGACAGGCGCAAGACAGCACCAACAAAGCAGAAGCATCGTTCTGCACAAAGAGGATGTACGTTCAGAGACCATAGGATTCATTACCACGGATTCGGAGCAAAGGTCATCTCCAGAAGCACGCCGCGGTTTCGATGGGGGCAGGATTTTCAAAAAGGGAACGGGGAGCGGACGTCAATGGCCCAGGTTAGATTCCTGCTTTTGGCATTCATACCGGAAAAACATTGGTTCTGGGGGGGCACGTTGAGCTTCTGCCTGCAGCCTTCTCCCTCCCTGATGGTGGACAGAT
>JBKHAV010000018.1:0-32238 GCA_046542715.1 Desulfovibrionales bacterium | reverse complement strand
GCAGCAAAAAGGCCGAGTTCCAGGATCTTTCCGCAGAAGCCAAAGCTCCCAGACCCCAAGGCGCCAAGCGGGAGCTCGACTTTATCCTCGACATCCCCTTAGAGGTTTCAGCCGAACTCGGCCGGACCAAACTGCTCGTCAATGAACTGCTGCAACTCGGCCAGGGTTCGGTGATCGAACTGAATAAGCTGGCCGGCGAACCCCTGGAGATCCATGTCAACGGCAAGCTGGTAGCCCGCGGCGAAGCCGTTGTTATCAATGAAAAATTCGGCGTCAGACTCACGGACATCATCTCACCGATCGAGCGGGTAAAGCAGCTTGGATAACTCGACCTTTGCCACTGCCGTCCCCGACATGGGACTTGCCGGCATCAAAATGGCCGGAGCCCTCTTCCTTCTGCTCGCCCTCATCTTTCTGGGGTTTTATCTGCTCAGGAAATTCGGCCCCAAAATGGGATTTGCAAATCTCAAGAGCCGGGATCTGAGCTATCACAGCCAGCTTTCTCTGGGCCCGAAAAAGTCTGTTGTGGTGGTCCGCTTCTTGAATAAGTACCTGGTACTGGGGGTCACCGACTCTCAGATAACCAAGCTTACGGAGATGGACGCGGACCATGACCACCCCCCTTCAGAGGATTTCTCCACAACACTCAGGCAAACGCACCGCAGTCAAGATCCTGACTAGCATCCTGCTGGTCCTTGTTCCTGCCGTTGCCCTGGCTCAGGAGCCCACCCTGCCCACACTCTCCCTGTCCGTGGGCGCGGGGGAAGCCGAGCCCCAGAAAGTCTCGGTGCTCCTGGAGATTCTCTTTCTTCTCACGGTCTTGTCATTGGCTCCAGCCATTATTTTGACTGTGACCTCCTTCACCCGGATCATCGTGGTCTTCTCCTTTCTCCGCCATGCCATGGGCACGCAGCAGATGCCTCCCAATCAGGTGCTCGCCAGCCTGGCCATCTTCCTGACGTTCGTGATCATGCTGCCCGTAGGCAGCCGGATCAATGATCAGGCGCTGCAGCCCTATCTCAATGAAGAGATCGGCTATCAGGAGGCCCTTGACAGGGCCGAGGTTCCCTTGCGGGAGTTTTTGTTCAAGCATACCCGGGAGAAGGATCTATCGGTATTCTTTTCCATCGCCGGAATCGAACGGCCCAGGAGCAAAGATGACGTCCCAACGACCCTTTTGATTCCCGCCTTTCTGATTTCCGAACTCAAGACCGGGTTTCAGATTGGCTTTCTGATCTATATTCCCTTTCTCATTCTGGATATGGTCGTGGCCAGCATCCTCTTGGCCATGGGCATGATGATGCTCCCACCGGTCATGATTTCCATGCCGTTTAAAATCCTGCTCTTTGTCATGGTGGACGGGTGGAACCTTCTGGTGGGATCACTCGTAAACAGCTTTGCCTGAATGGAGAACGGTCCATGAGCCCTGATTTCATCGTCGGATTCGCCCGGGAGGCCATTGAAACCACCCTGCTTGTCGCTATGCCCATGCTCGGGGTGGGCATGCTGGTGGGGGTCTTCGTCAGTATCCTGCAGGCTGCCACCCAGGTTCAGGAGATGACGCTCACCTTCGTGCCTAAGATTATCGCGGTCTTTTTGTCCCTGCTCATCTCCCTGCCCTGGATCCTGGACAAAATGCTCTCGTATACCAGGGAAATATTTCTCAACTTCCCCACCTGGATCCGCTGAGATCCGCCAAGGCCTCCGCATTCATCCTTCGTCCAGCATCGTTCTTCTCCACATCTCCCCCAGGATAATCGCCCCGGCCTGGGCCACGTTCAACGACTCCATAGCAGCGGTGAGCGGAATTTCCACCACGGTGGTGCACCGCTTGGCCACCCCCGGTCTGACCCCCCGGTCCTCGTTTCCCAGCACCAGAACACAGGGAAAGCTCAGGGAGGTGCGGTAGAGATTTTCGCTGCTTTGGCCCCGACCGGTACAGACCACGGCAAACCCCAGGTCCCTGGCCTGATCCAGCGCCCTGGACAGATTGACGACCTGGGCCACCGGAAGGCTGGCCAAGGCCCCGGCCGAGGCCTTGGCAGCGCCGAACCCCAGGGCGGCGCTGCGGTCCTTGGGCAGGATCAGTCCGGCCCCTCCAAGGCCCAGGAGGGTCCTGGCCAGCACCCCAACATTGCCGGGATCCTGAACCTGATCCAGGGCCACGGCCACCTGCAGCCCGGCGCTATGCGTCGCCTCCAGGACGCTGTCCAGATCCACGAATCCGGCCTGGAACACCTTGGCCGCCACACCCTGATGGTTCCCGGGAAAAAGGCTGTCCATCCGCTCTCGGGTTATGAAACGGTACCGGACTTTCTGCACCCGGCACAGGTCCAGGATGTCCTTGATCTTTGGCGCCCGCCCCTCCTGAACAAACACGGTCTCAATAGTTTCCGGGGCATTTCTGATGGTGTCCAGAACCGGTTTGGGGCCGATCACCCCTGCATTTGCCTCTTCACTCTGCTTGTGCACCTGCTCTCCTTGCTGCTTCCGGTAAACGTGTACGTGCTGTGTCTCATCTTCATCTGTTCCCGGACCAATTTTGCCCATTTTCTCGTCTTCAGAGCAGTCCGCGCGTGAGATTAAAAAAAAGTAATTTCCCGAAGTGCTCGAGGTTCCACTCTTTTCTCGCAGGCAAAAAGCAGGTATTCACCATGGGAATGAAGCGGTCCTTCATTTGCACTCACGCACAGACTGTACACGTATTTGCCTTCACATACTCCTGAAGCAACTCGAGAACAAGGAATCCTGGCCTCGTCATGAAGATAATAACGCTCTGCTGCTGTGTCTGTCTCTTGCTCACCGTAGCCTGCACACCCCTTTCCCGGACGAACCAGCCCGCTGCGGACCATCGGGCTCAGTCCCCGGAAAAGGTTGCCGAACTCCCGGCAAAGGTGCTGGACCCTCCGGCTGAGTCGCCGGTGCCCCTGGATGAAGAGCTGCCGCCTGATCTTGAGATCGTGGAGCCGCAGGTGATCGAAGAAACCGGAGCAGACCCGCTCTCTCCCCAGGAAGAAACCGCCCTGGAGACAGAACCGGAAATCCGCTTGGACCTGGACGTGGTGGAGACCAAGGAGATGGAGCACTACTTTCTCTACTTCACCCGAAAGAACCACAACATCTTCCAGAAATGGCTGAAAAGAGCCGAGCCCTATCTCCCGTATATCAAGGCCCATTTCAAAGCCGAAGGACTGCCCGAGGATCTCATCTATCTCCCCTTTGTGGAAAGCGGCTTCAATCCCTGGGCATACTCCAGGGCAGGAGCGGCTGGAATGTGGCAGTTTATGCCCTATACGGGAAAGATGTACGGACTGCAGGTGGACTGGTGGATGGACGAGCGGCGCGACCCGTACATGGCCACCCATGCCGCTGCCACATACCTGAAAAAGCTCTACAATGATTTTGGGGACTGGTACCTGGCTCTGGCAGCGTATAATGCCGGAGAAGGGCGCATCGCCCGGGCACTGGCCAGCAGCGGATGCGACAACTTCTTCGACATGGTCAACGGCAAGCAGACCCTGAAACTGGAAACCCGTCACTATGTCCCAAAGTTTCTGGCCATCTTGAAGATCGTCCGCAATCTGGAGTCCCTCGGCTTTGAACCTCTGACCATCGCCGAGGAGGACGAGTTTGTCATGCTGGAGGTCAAAGGCGGCACAGACCTTCTGGAGCTGGCCAAATCCTGCGGCTATACCTGGGACGAGTTCAGAAAAATGAATGCCGCGTACCGGCGCATGGTCAGCCCCCCGGACCGAACCTCCAGAATTTATGTCCCCCGGGAAAAACTTCAGCTCGCCCAGAGCTATCTGGAAAAACCGCAGTCCCGGCAAGCCGGATATTTCCGGCACAAGGTGGCGGGAGGAGATTCCTGGTGGCGCATTTCCCGAAAATACGATGTTCCCATCAACATCCTGAAAACCATGAATGACCGGCGGTCCAATCTGTTGCGCCCTGGCGAATATGTTCTGGTCCCAGGCCACAGCACGGCCGTGGCCTCGACCAGTGTGGAAACCATCCGCAAGATCGCCAAGGAGCGGTCCAACTATGTGGTTCGCAAGGGCGATACGCTCTGGGCCATTTCCCAGGCCACCGGCGTGAGCGTTCAGACCCTGCACAAAGCCAATGGCCTGTCACATGCCCGCACCCTGCAGGTGGGGCAGAAGATCTACATTCCCTCGACCTCCACCCCCCCCACCCGGGTGGCCACCTCCGGCTCCACCGCCCCTTCTTCCGATATACCCTTGCGACTGGTGCAATATCAGGTTCGCAACGGGGATACCCTCTGGGACATTGCCAGGAAATTCGGGGTCAGCCACAAAGACCTTCAAGCCTGGAACGATTTGCACGGCAGCGCGTTCATCCGCCCGGGCGACAACCTGAAGGTGTACGTCGACTGACAACACCGCTGTTTCCTTTGACACCGACCCAAGGCTTCATCCGCAACCCGCGTGATGAAGCCTTGTGTTTTGCAGCGCGCCCTGCTCAACGGGCTTTGGAAAGGGAAGCCTTGACCAGCGATGCGGTCTCGTCGGCAGGAAGGGTCATCCCGGTCCACAGGGCGAACTGGGCCGCGGCCTGATGCACGAACATGGGCAGGCCGGTGATTACTGATCTGCCTGCCTCTCTGGCGATTCTGACCAGGGGGGTCTCCTCGGGATTGTAGATCAGGTCGTAAACCCAGCGGAGTGAATCCGGAAGCGGCGTGTGCGGCCAGGGTGACATGGTCTCATACCGGCCATGCATGCCAAGGGGCGTGGCATTGACCAGCAGGTCGGGCCGGCACCCAGCCCGATCCTCCCAGGAGAGAGCCTCCCCCTCGAACTCTTCGGCCAATGCCCTGCTCTTATCCATGTCCCGGCTGCTGATGCTCACCCGCTGTGTCCCCAGACTGCGCAGCCCTGCCAGAACAGCTCGGGCTGCGCCGCCGGCCCCAAGGACCAGACAATGCTCAGGCTGCGCGCCTCGGTCCTTCAGGGGGGCGAGGAACCCGGGAACATCTGTGTTGTCCCCCATCAGATCCTCTCCGTCCCAGAAGATGGTATTCACCGCCCCGACGCTTCTGGCCAGGGGGGTGATCCCGTCGAGATAGGGAACCACAGCGCGCTTGTACGGAATGGTCACGCTCAGGCCGGAGACGGGAAGCGTTCTCACGGCCTGCATGAACATGGGGAGCTTTTCCGGTGCAAGCTCCCAGCACAAGTACACCCCGGGAAAACCGAGCCGCTGAAACCCGCTGTTGTGGATGAGCGGGCTCAGGCTGTGCCCGAGAGGATGCCCGATGATGCCGTAGAGCTTTTCCGGCAGAAGACCGGTCATCTCGTTGCACCTACAAGGCGCCGTGCTCCGCAACATGGTCCGCCCCGGCCTGCAGGGCGTCTTTGTTTTTAGGGATCAAATGACTGTAATGGCTCGAGATGACGTGGGACAGGCTCTCCTGGACCTGTTCCAGGGGCATCACCCCGGTGGCCTGGATATAGCCGCCAAGCGCCACCATGTTGGCCATCCTGGTATTGCCCAGCCGGTCCGCCAGATCGTTGGCCGGGACAGGAAAACAGCGGACCCGGTCCTTGTCCAGCAGGGAGGTGTCCACCAGGGAGCTGTTCAGAACCAGCGTGCCCTGGTCCCTGAGCCGCGGCTGGAATTTGTCCAGGGACGGCCGGTTCATGATGATCAGGCTCACCGGCCGGCGGATGATGGGAGAGCCGATGTCCTCGTCGGAAAGGACCACGGTGCAGTTGGAGGTGCCGCCGCGCATCTCCGGCCCGTAAACCGGGATATAGGTGACGGAAAGACCGTGCTCCATACCGCCGTAGGCCAGGAGGTTGCCGATGAGCATGACGCCCTGGCCCCCGAACCCGGCGATGATCGCATCCTGGTACAGGCTCATTCCTTCTCCTCCAGTCTGTTCGTGTACTCGCCCAGGGGGAAGTAGGGGATCAATTCCTCCCCGATCCTCCTGTTGGATTTGACCGGGTCCATCCGCCAGTTGGTGGGGCAGGTGGCGAGAAGCTCCACAAACCCGAACCCGATCCCCCGGGCCTGCACCTCAAAGGCATTGCGCACGGCCGCCTTGGCCTTCTTGAGGTGAGGGATGGTATCCATGGCCACCCGGGCGCTGTAGGCCACCCCGCCGAGTGTCGCGATCATCTCGGCCATGCGCATGGGCAGGCCCTCCCGGTCGGCGCACCTGCCGCCGGGGCAGGTGGTGGTCTTCTGACCCACCAGGGTGGTGGGCGCCATCTGCCCGCCGGTCATGCCGTAGACCGTGTTGTTGACAAACACCACTGAGACCCGCTCGCCGCGATTGGCGCAGTGCATGATCTCGGCCAGGCCGATGGAGGCCAGGTCGCCGTCCCCCTGGTAGGTGAACACGAACTTGTCCGGCCGGGCCCGCTTGACCCCGGTGGCCACGGCCGGGGCCCTGCCGTGAGGCGCCTCCACCGTGTCCAGCTTCAGGTAGTTGTAGAGAAACACGGAGCAGCCGATGGAGCTCACCGCAATGGTGTCCTGGACCAGCCCCATGTCCGTGAGGCAGTCCGCCACCAGCCGGTGGGCGGTCCCGTGCTGGCATCCCGGGCAAAAATGGGTGGGCCGGTCGGCCATGACCCCGGGGATGGAGAAAACCTGTTCTTCCTGGTGCGTCGTCATGTTTCAGCTCCTCAAGGCCTTGAGTATCGGCGCTTCGAAATCATCCGGGGTGGGAAGGTTTCCGGGCATGCAGCCGTAGAACTCCGAGGAGGCGACGCCGCACAGGGCCAGCCGAACGTCCTCCACCATCTGCCCCAGATTGTGTTCGATGGTCAGAAACCGTCTTCCCTTTCGGGTCAGTGAATGCAGGGCCTCGGAGGGAAAGGGAAAGAGGGTGATGGGACGGAACAGCCCTACCCGGTGGCCTTTGCGGCGCAGGGAGCGCACCGCGCTCTTGGCGATCCTGCCGATGGACCCGAAAGCCACGACAATCAGCTCGGCGTCATCGGTCTCGAACCGTTCGAACTCGATCTCCTGCTTCATCCGCTCGTACTTGTCCCTGAGATTCAGGTTCTGCCCCGCCAGGGCGCCTTCCTGGAGAAAGAGGGACTTGATGATCCGATGATCGCGGTCCCTCGCCCCTTCCAGGCGCCACTGGGCACCTTCCTCGGCGCTCCGGCCCTCGGGAACCCACGGAATCACCGGCTCCTTCATCTGGCCGAGGATGGCGTCCCCCAGGATCAGGACCGGATTTCTGTACTTGAAGGCCAGATCAAAGGCCTTGATGGTCAGGTCGTAGGCTTCCTGGACCGTTCCCGGCCCCAGGACCAGAAGCCGGTAGTCGCCATGGCCCCCGCCTCTGGTTGACTGGAAGTAATCGCCCTGGGAAGGCCCGATGTCTCCCAGGCCCGGTCCGCCCCGGTTGATGTTCACGATGACCCCGGGCAACTCGCTTCCGGCCATGTAGGAGAGGCCCTCCTGCTTCAGGGACATGCCCGGGCTCGAGGAGGAGGTCATGGCCCTGACGCCGCAGGCGGCGGCGCCCAGGAGCATGTTGATCGCCGCGACCTCGCTTTCGGCCTGGACGAACTCTCCCCCCTGCTCGGGCAGGGCCGTGGACAAGAACTCCGGAATATCGTTTTGCGGAGTAATGGGGTAGCCGAAGAAACACCGGCATCCGGCGGCCAGGGCTCCCCTGCAGATGGCCTCGTTGCCCTTGACGAATATTCGGTTCTGCTCTGCCGAAGCCATTACGATTCCCCTTCAACCGTCTTCTTGGACTTGAACACCACGATGGCGTAATCGGGACAGACCTCGGCGCAGAATCCGCAGCCGATGCATTTCTCACTGTCCTCTTTCGCGACCTCAGCCACCTTGTACCCCTGGGTATTGAACCGGTCCGCCTGACGTATGGTCTCCTTGGGGCAGACCATGGTGCACAACAGGCATCCCTTGCACCGCTCCTCGTTGAACACTGCTCTTGACATCCGTTCCTCCTGAATTTGCGAACCCCTTCTGTACATGGCCGGGGTGCGCAAGGCAATACGCTCGGCGTCTTCCTAGAGAATAAGCATGGAATCGCCATAGGAAAAAAACCGGTACCCCTGCTTCAGGGCATGCCGGTAGCTGGACAGTATCCGCTCCCGGCCGGCAAAGGCGCTGACCATGACCAGAAGCGAAGATTTGGGCAGGTGGAAATTGGTGATCATGTGATCGGTGACCCGAAACCGGAACCCCGGGCGGATATAGATATCGGTCCACCCGGACCAGGGAGCGATTTCCCCCAGCTCGGCATACACCCCCTCCAGCGTTCGGACACTGGTGGTGCCCACGGCGACCACCGGCCGGGATTCGGCCCTGGCCCTGTTGATCGCTTCCGCAGCGGTTTGGGAGATCTCGACATACTCCCGGTGCATCCTGTGTTCGTCGATGTTCTCGTTGCGGATCGGGCTGAAGGTGCCGTATCCCACATAGAGGGTCACTTCGCACCACCCGATCCCACGCCTCTTCAACTCCTCCCGAAGCTCGGAGGTGAAGTGCAGCCCGGCCGTGGGGGCGGCCACCGACCCCAGCCGCTTTCGGTCGGCATAGACCGTCTGATACCGGTCCCTGTCGCCGGCAGTGTCCGGACGCTTGATGTACGGCGGAAGCGGCACTTGTCCGTGCTGCTGGAATTTTTCAGCCAGATCGCCCTTCCAGTTCACGGTTCCCCGGACACGGCCAAACTCCCCCCGCTCCTGAACTGTGAAGCTGAACTCTTCGGTGAACTGGACCGTTTCCCCCTGCCGGGGACCCTTGGAGGCCCTGACAAGCCCTTGGACTTCTGCTTTTAGCCCGCCCCCGGCAACGTTTTCGGCTCCGCTCAGAACAAGCGGCAAGGGCGTCAACAGGAGAAACTCCACCCTCCCCCCTGTCTCCCGCTGTCCGAACACGCGGGCCGGCAGAACCATGCTGTTGTTTGCCACCAGCAGGCTCCCTTTGGGGAGGAAATCGGCTAACGCATCGAACCGGGCATCCTGAACCCGTCCAGAGGAGCGGTCGAGGATCAGAAGACGCGAAGTTTCCCGTCTGTCCGCTGGATGCTGGGCAATGGATTCCGGTGCTATATCGTAATCATAGGCCGTAAGGAGAAGGTCTTCCCCTTCCAGGGATTCTGCTGCTGTCATGTGGGGTCCTGGTCCTGAATGCGTATTGAACTTTTGTGCCCGCTGGGCTAAGAGCCGGAGGAGTCCGACATATGTTTTTGCCTACCTATCCACTGCGTGTACTCTGATTTGGAGGATGCATGAAAAAGCTGATGATGCTGACCCTGGCGGCCCTGTTCTTTTCCGGATGCGCCACCATCAATAAGGATGGGGCAGAAGGAGATCGACCCTCGTTTCAAACCCAAAGCCAGCAGGATACCCATTTCTACTACGATTTTGAAGATATTTTGATTCCCAAGGAAATGCAGCTTGTGGCCAAGGACTCCGCGCTTTTCGAGACCCCCCGGGCCAGGACCGGGGCCCTGGTGTTCGAAGGCCGGGTCGAGCCGGTTTCGCTGTTCAACTTCTTTTTGTCCAACATGCCCAAGGACGGCTGGGCCCTGCGGAGCTACTTCAAGTACAACCGCTATATCCAGGTCTATGAAAAACCGGACAAGGACTGCATCATCACCATTCAGGAGGGAACGCTCAAATCCAGGCTTCAGGTCTGGGTCGCCCCCCGCCTGGACTCCGGCGTCCGCGCTGCCGGGGCCCACTCTACCGAGATCCTTCAGGACTGATCCGTGCAGCCCCATTGCTGTTTTTCCCTGTACCGCAACCGGAGGGTCCACCTGGGCATCACCGGGAGCATCGCCGCATGCAAGTCATTGGAACTTTTGCGGATGCTCGGATCTTTGGGCTTGCGGACAGGGATGACCTTGACAAAAGGGGCGCAGCAATTCCTGACCCCCCTGACATGCAGGGCACTTGGGGCAGACCCGGTCCATACCGCAATGTTTGACGCCCCGGGCCATGATTTTGCCCATCTCGAACCCGGGCAGCAGGCCGAAGCCATGCTCGTTGCACCGGCAACCGCAAACATCATCGCCAAAGCAGCCCACGGTATCGCCGACGACCTGCTTTCCTGTCAACTCCTGGCATTTCCAGGACCGCTCCTGATGGCACCGGCCATGAACCACAGGATGTGGTCCGCAATCCCAACGCAAGAAAACTGGGCCAGGTTGAAGGATCGCAGTACGATCTGCCTGGATCCCGCAGAGGGACCCATGGCCTGCGGTGAGTCCGGCGTGGGCAGAATGGCCGGACTGGATTTGATCCTCATGCATCTTCTGCGGGCGCTCACCGATCAGGACCTGAAGGGCAGACGCATCCTGCTGACCCTTGGGCCTACCCGTGAGCGCTGGGATCCGGTCCGGTTCTGGTCCAACCCGTCTTCCGGGATCATGGGCGGTTCCCTGGCCGTTGCTGCCTGGCTTCGAGGCGCCGAGGTGGGTGTTGTACACGGCCCGGTAGACCTGTGGTTTCCTCCTGGAATCACCTGCTACCCGGTCACCACGGCCGCAGAGATGTTCACGGCATGCACCGATCTCTGGCCCGGCATGGATATGGGCTGCCTCACCGCTGCGGTCTGCGACTTCAGTCCTGTTCCCCATGGCACGGAAAAATTCAAAAAATCCCGCCTGCAGGGCAGTACGCTCACCGTTGAGTTCACCGCCAATGCGGACATCCTGGCCGAGCTTGGCCGAACCAAATCAGACAGACAAATGCTGATCGGATTTGCCGCGGAAACCTCCGACCTGGAGGCAAACGCACGGCGCAAACTCACAGACAAAAATCTGGATCTGATCGTCGCCAATACCATTGGTGTTCCTGGTCGAGGATTTGGTTCCCCCTCCAACGAGGTCCTTGTCCTGGACCGCAACGGTGGCTCAGAGCTCTGGCCCCTGCTTCCCAAACCCGAAATCGCGTGGCGGATATGGGACCGGATACTCCCCCTCGCTTCCTGAGCGAACCCCTGCGGACCTGGTCCGACCTGGGCCTGCACCATCTGCTTGGAACAGATCCCGCGCCTGCGCCAGAACCTGCGGTCCGCCCCAGGATAGTGCGCCAAGGTGCGGAGGACTGCTCTCCCAAACATGAGCCGGAGACCATTTCCCCTCCTGAGCCCTGGAAATCGATCCTCGGCACTGCACCGAAGCCCTGCCACACCGTCTGGACTTATTTCGATCTCGGATCGGACATGGGCGGGCGCCCCGACCCGAGCCGCAGAGACCTGTGTTCCGCCATCATCAGCAACCTGAAATGGCCCAAGGGAACCATTCTCTTCATCCCCTTTACGACCGTCTCCCCCGACGGCATCGCTCCCCGGATCGATGTTTTCTGGAAATGCGTGAACTCCATCTCCCCGAACTATCTCGTTGTCTTTGGACGACGAGCCCTTTTCTCGCTTCTGCCGAAAGCCCCCTTGCGCTACGGCTTCTTTCCTCATGAGGGCCGCAAAGTCCTGTTTCTTCCCGGAATGAGCGACATGCTTCCCGACAACAGGGAAAAAAAGCGGATCACCTGGGAATATTTGAAGCAGATTCCGCTTTAGGTTCTAGTTTTCTTGCCGAATTTCGGGTACCTGTTTTCCATGGACTCTATTTCGCACCACAGGGGCACTGTTCGGCGTACCCATCGGAGCACCCCCTCCTGCCTCCGGCTGATGGCTGCCGCTGTGCTGTTTTTCTTCTTGACTCTCGCTCCCGGTCCTGCCCCTGCGCAGACGTTTCCGGTCCTCCTTCTTCCCGTCAAAGGAAGCATCAATCCGGCCCAGGTCGATCTCCTGGAGGACGCGCTCGGGTTCGCCGAAAGCGAAGGGTATCGTCTCGTTGCGCTCACCCTGGACACGCCAGGAGGGTTGGGGACGTCCATGCGGGAGATGGTCCGATTGATGCTCAACTCCCCGGTCCCCATAGGGGTCTGGGTCGGCCCCCCGGGGGCGAGCGCAGCCTCTGCCGGAATTTTTCTCGTGGCCGCCTCGGATGTCGCCGGGATGGGTCCCCAGACGACCATCGGCTCGGCCCATCCGGTGGGCATCGGCGGGGGTGAGGCTGACGAGGCCCAGGTCGAAAAGGTCGTGCAGGATTTTCTCAGTCTGGTCCGGGGAATCGCCGCTGCCAGAGACAGAAACGTGGACTGGTACGAACGGGCCGTGCGGGAAAACGCCAATCTTGCCTCAGCAGAAGCTGTGGAGCAAAAAGTGGTTGAAATCCTTGCGCCCACGGTGGAAGGTTTTCTTGAACAGGCAGGGGCCAGAGGAATCGAATTCCGGGAGGAAACGATCCGGTTCGCCGCCCAGGAACTGCGCATCGAAAAGTACGAACCCGGACTGCGCTACCGTGTGCTTTCCTGGCTTCTCGACCCCCAGATCGCCTACTTTCTCCTGCTCGGAGGGCTGGCCGGCCTGTTCTTTGAACTTTCCAACCCGGGCACGTTTTTTCCCGGGGTCATCGGCATCATCTGCCTCATCTTAAGCCTCTATGCCCTGGCCATCCTCCCCACCAATGTCGCCGGATTCCTCTTCATTCTTCTGGGGTTGCTGCTCTTTTTCCTGGAGATCTTCGTAAGCAGCTTTGGCCTGCTCTCCCTCGCCGGAATCGTCGCCCTGTTCATCGGCTCGCTTGTGCTCTACCGGGTCGAATACGGCTTTCCTGCCCTCCCGCTTCAGACCATCACCACCACGGTGATCGGTGTGAGTCTGCTCCTGGGTCTGGCCGTCTACCTGGTCACCAAGGCCCAGACGCGCAAACCGGAACTCGGCCTCGAGGCTCTCATAGGTCAGCGCGCGGATGTTTTGCGATGGGAAAATGGACAGGGGCAGGTCCTGGTCAGAGGGGAAGTCTGGAGGGCTGTCTCCGACACCAGCTTTGGAAAGGGGGATGTTGTTCAGGTGACAGCGGTCGAGGGGCTGACCCTGCATGTTGGTCCCCGGCAGGAATAACCAGAAACTCGGAGGTCGCTTTCAATGATTACCTTCCTTCCGATCATCGTCATTGTCGCGCTGCTGCTCTTTTCTGCGGTCAGAGTGCTGAACGAATATGAACGGGGCGTGATCTTCAGGCTGGGCAGGATCATCCAGGCCAAGGGACCCGGGCTGATCCTGCTGATCCCACTTATAGACAAGATGGTCAAGGTCTCCTTGCGCATCCTTGCTCTGGATGTTCCCAACCAGGACGTGATCACCCGGGACAACGTGAGCATCAAGGTCAATGCGGTGATCTACTTCAGGGTAGTTGACCCGGTGAAGGCAACCATTGAGGTCGAAGATTTCATGTTTGCCACCTCCCAACTGGCCCAGACAACCCTGCGCAGCGTTTGCGGAAGTGTCGATCTGGACGAGATTTTGGCCAACAGAGAGGAGGTAAACGGCAAAATCCAGTCGATTTTGGACCAGCATACCGATCCCTGGGGGATCAAGGTCAGCACTGTGGAACTCAAACATGTGGACCTGCCCCAGGAGATGCAGCGGGTCATGGCCCGCCAGGCCGAGGCTGATCGCGACCGGCGGGCCAAGATCATCAATGCAGAGGGCGAATTCCAGGCGGCGACCCGCCTTTCCGAAGCCGCGGAGATTATCGCCAGACATCCCGAGGCCCTCCAGTTGCGATATCTGCAGACCATGCGCGAAATGTCCGCTGAAAGCCGCGCTTCGACCATTTTACCCATACCGCTTGACCTTTTGAATGCATTTCTGAAAAAAGGCTGATGGTGCTCACCCAGACACTTTGACAAGGATTGATGCCGTGCGATTTCTGATAACCGGCGCTGCCGGATTCATCGGTTTTTTTCTCGCCCAGAGACTGCTCGACGAAGGCCATGAGGTGGTCGGCCTGGACAATTGCAATGACTATTACGCGGTCCAACTGAAAAAGGACCGGCTCGCCCTGCTTGAGGGCCGCCCCGGATTCCGCTTCGTTCATCTGGATCTCGCCGACGCTGCCGGAGTTGGCCGACTCTTCAATGAGGAGCGGTTCACCCATGTGGTCAATCTCGCCGCCCAGGCCGGTGTTCGGTACAGTCTCGAAAACCCCGGGGCCTACGTGGACAGCAACATCGTCGGGTTTTGCAACATCCTGGAGGGGTGCCGGCACCATGGGGTGGAGCACCTGATCTTTGCCTCCTCGAGTTCGGTCTACGGCCTGAACGCCAAAATGCCCTTCAGCGTGCACCACAACGTGGATCACCCCGTGAGCCTGTACGCAGCCTCAAAAAAATCCAATGAACTGATGGCCCACACGTACAGTCACCTTTACGGACTCCCCTGCACCGGGCTCCGCTTCTTCACCGTGTACGGCCCCTGGGGCCGTCCTGACATGGCCTATTTTCTCTTTACAGACGCCATTGTGCATGGCCGCCCCATCAAGGTCTTCAATCATGGCAAGATGCGGCGGGACTTCACCTATATTGACGACATCATCGAAGGGGTCGTCCGGGTTGCGATGCGCATACCCACCCCCAACCCCCAGTGGGACCCAAACCGGCCCGACCCCGGAACCAGCCCTGCTCCCTACAAAATCTACAACATCGGGAACAACAACAGCGTTGAACTCATGCGCTTTATCGAGGTTCTCGAAAACGAACTCGGCCGCCCAGCCGAAAAGATCTTCCTGCCGATGCAGCCGGGAGACGTCCCCGCGACCTACGCCGATGTCGATGATCTGCGCCGGGATGTGGGGTTCTGCCCCTCAACCCCCATTGAAGAAGGATTGAAAAATTTCGTCGCCTGGTACAAAACCTACTATCAAATTTGAAGAACTATCGTTTGCGCCCTTCTTTTCGGGTTCTATATTGACATGGAAAACGCGGTCATTTAACCGGAAACAAACGTACTACGCTTTGAGAGACAGGATCGTACAACCATGGACCTGAACGAACTTACCTCCAGCCTTGGAAACCAGCTTGAAACGATCAGCCAAAAAAGCGAACAGGGCGAAACGCCGGACGAGTCCACCGCCCTGGAGTTCCACAGGAACTGCATGAAACTCATGAGTGTCGCTCCTGACGAGTGGTACGAAGAGGCTGAAGATTTCGCCCACCTGGCCAACCAGCTCTGCAAGGCAGTGAAGCAGAACAGAACCAAGGAGGCTGTCCTGCTCGTCGATTCCCTGGGCGATGCCTACAATTATCTCTCCACCTGTTTCTAGCCCAAACATTCGCAATGCAGGTGTTTCATGTGAAACATCTGTCTGAATAGAAGTGCTGGCAACCTTTTTTCCTGGTACACAAATATGGCGCGAAAAATCGTAATTGCAAATCAGAAAGGTGGAGTAGGCAAGACCACGACGGCCGTAAACCTGGCGGCGTCCCTCGCAGTTATGGAACGTAAAGCGCTGCTGGTGGACTGCGACCCCCAGGGAAATGCCACGAGCGGATTCGGTATCCAGGCTCCCACTGATGGGGATTCCCTCTACCAGGCCCTTTTCGACCCGGAACGGGTGGAGGGGGCGATCATGGAGACGCAGTTCAAATTTCTCGACTGCCTCCCCTCCTCCCAGGATCTGGTCGGAGCGGAAATCGAACTCATTGACAAACTCGGGAGGGAATTTTTTCTCCGGGACGTTTTAGCCAAGGTGGAAGACCGCTACGAATATATCCTCCTGGACTGTCCACCATCCCTGGGGCTCGTCACCATAAACGCACTCTGCGCCGCAACCGAGCTCCTCATCCCCTTGCAGTGTGAATACTATGCCCTGGAAGGGATTGCACATTTGCTGAACACATTTGAACTCGTTCGCAAACGGCTCAATCCCGAACTCCAAATTCTCGGAGTGGTTTTGACCATGTATGACGTGCGGAACAATCTCTCCAAGCAGGTGGTCTCTGAGGTCAAGACCCATTTTCCGGACAAGACCTTTCGCTCCATCATTCCACGGAACGTCCGCCTTTCCGAGGCGCCGAGCCATGGAAAGCCGGTGATCAGTTACGACATCCATTCCAAGGGCACCGAGGCGTATCTGAGCCTGGCCAGGGAAGTCCTCGGAACCCTCAAGGCCGCATAGCAGCGTATTGATAGACCCTTTTCAGTCACGCCCAGGCGTCATCCAAGCCCTCATCAGGCGTAACCGCGTGACAACGTGGTCACGCGCTTTGCGTGAGGATTTTTCAACGGCCTGCTAGATCATTTTCTTGACTTCGGTGTAGGGAACGGTTTTGGTGTCGATGTGCTTTTTGAAGTGCTTTTTGGTAATTTTTGACTTGCAGCGGAGACATTCAAAGGAGACGAGGCCACCAAGATTGGCCGCACGAAGCCTGAAAAGTCTCGGATCGTCCTCCTGCCAGTTTTCCGTGTCGTTTCCGCAAAAATCACAGTGGACATCCATATCCACAGGATATTTGAAGTCCCAATGCTCCTTGAGCATCTCCCAGTCTTGCAGGGGCTCGACAAACTCCTCAGGACTGAGCCTCTCAAGGGCGTTATTGATGAGGGGCTGGGCTTTATGGCGGATGAGTCGCCAGAGTTCCGGGGTAATGAACACCCCCTCCAGATCGCCCTTTTTATTGTAGAATTGCTTGATGTAATCGTCTGCAGTAGGCATCAGGACCTCCTCGTCTGAATATGGATGCAGGACGGTCAGCCAATCATCAACACTCGCATCAAATTGTCAAGGGGGTAATACATGGCAGTGCATCCCAGAGGACTGGGCAAAGGGCTTGGGGCCCTTCTCCGTGATGTGGCGGAAACGCCGCAGAACGCTCCCGGAGTCCGATTGATTCCCCTGTCCGATATCGTGCCCAACCCTCATCAGCCGCGGCAGCATTTTTCCGAGGACTCCCTTTCGGAACTGGCCCAATCCATTCGGACGCAAGGGGTCCTTCAACCGGTTTTGGTCCGTCCAGGAAAGAATGGCGGATTTGAACTGATTGCAGGAGAACGGAGGCTTCGGGCCAGCCGTTTGGCAGAACTGGAGGAAATCCCCGCCCTGGTGCGGGAGATCTCAGACGAAGAGAGCATGGCCATCGCTCTGATCGAAAACCTGCAACGGGAAGATCTCGGTCCTGTTGAGGAGTCCCGCGCCCTGGCCGCCTTGAAGCAGCAGCTGAGAATCAGTCAGGAAGAACTGGCGCAGAAGGTCGGCAAGAGTCGGCCTGCTGTGGCCAACGCCTTGAGGCTGCTGCAGCTTCCTGAGTCCGTCCTGGAACAGCTTCAAAACAACATGATCACCTCCGGCCATGCCCGGGCGATTCTCGGCGTGTCCGACCCTGCGGCACAGGAGGAGATGTGCGCGCGCATTCTGGACAAGGGGCTGAACGTGCGCCAGGCCGAGCAAATCGCTGCAACCTACAAGGAGCGGGGAACCTTCTCCTCTGGAAAGTCCACCACTTGCCCCCCTGCTGACCGATCCTTTTTTCAGTCATTGCGCAAGCAGGCCAGGAAACGCTTCCCCTGCCCTGCCCAGTTCCGGGGCTCCAGGGAGAAGGGAACGATCACGCTTCGATACAGGAATGCCGAGGAACTCCGTCTGCTGCTGAAACAATTCGAACTCGACGACCCTGGGGCCTAACCTCATGAACGCAACCAACCTCATCCCGCTTATCGCAAAGCTCAAGGAGAGCCCGGTGCTCATTGTGGGCGACGCTATGCTCGACCACTACCAGTTCGGAAGGGTCGAGCGCATCTCCCCTGAAGCTCCTGTACCGGTAGTTACCGTAGAACGTGAAGAGTACAAGCTGGGAGGGGCCTGCAATGTTGCCCGCAACCTACGCCAATTAGGAGGGCGGCCAAAGCTGATCAGCGTTTGCGGGGATTGCGGGCGGGAGGAACGGCTTCAGCAGCAGCTCGATTTCGAAGGGATCGATTTTGACTTCATTCAGGAGAACGCAAGAACAACAACCATCAAGACGAGAATCATCGCCCATAATCAGCAGGTGGTTCGGGTTGATCATGAAACCCCTGTGTCGCTCAAGAAATCTTCTGTTGCCAAAATTCTTTCCGCAATTGAACGGGAAAAGGACAACTTCCCTGTCATCATCCTCTCCGATTATGGAAAAGGGGTTATCTGTCCGGAACTGATGAAGGGGCTGCGCCAAATGAATTCCCGGAGCGCCCCCAAAATCATTGTGGATCCAAAGGTCAAGAATTACGATCTCTACAAGGAGACGTTCCTTCTGACCCCGAATGCGACCGAGGCTTCCCAGGGGGCTGGTATGGAAATTTTTGGGCGAGAGGACGTGCTCAAGGCCGGAATCCGCCTTTTTAAAAGGCTCCGCTGCACCCACCTGGTCATTACCCTTGGCCCGGAGGGCATGGCCTTTTTTGAATCGCCGGACAAGGTCTGGCGCATCCCCACGGTTGCCAGAAAGGTTTATGATGTCACCGGTGCCGGAGATACTGTTATCGCGACCATCGGATTGGGGTTCAGCGCAGGTCTGGAATTGAAAGAGAGCTGCATTCTCTCCAACTACGCCGCCGGCATCGTTGTCGGCCAGATTGGGACCGCTGCCGTAACCCCTGAGGAATTGGAGGCATCCATTGCCAATCTTCCTCCCACCACCATGGAACCCTGGCTGGTGGTTCAGCCCACCTGAAGTGCAGACCCTCTCCCCGGCCCCTGACAGCGCCCGTTAACGCCGGGGCAGGACCGATTCCGGCGTTTCCCCGCATTCCCTTTGCATCCGCTTCTTCATGGCAAATCGCTGCCAGTCCTTGGATTGGTAGACATAGAGCATGATCAGGGCCTGCATGATCATGGAAAACAGCATGGCTGCCCAGATGCCTGTGGCCCCGCCAACGAGGAAGTGCCCCAGGACAAAAGCCAGAGGAATTCGGATCCCCCAGGAGGCGATGCCGAAGACGAACATCTGATACAGCGTTGCCCCGGCTCCAACCAGTGCCCCGCCAAGAATCATGGCTGTGAGCAAAAATGGAATGCCGGTCATATTGAAACGAAGATAGTTGACCGTTTCCGATTGGACAGAAGAATCCGGGGCGATAAAGCCTACAATGGGATCGATGACCAGCCAGACCGCCCCGGTAAGAACGGTGATGGAAATCACCCCAACCCCAAGGATACGGTAGCCGACCTGCTTGGCCACCTCCGGTTTTCCGGCTCCCAGGAAATGGCCCACCAGAATGGAGGCTGTGAAATTCAGGGCAAATCCTGGCAAAAAGAGCAGCGATTCGACCCTGATCCCCGCGCTCATGGCGGCAAGCGCCACCACGCTCCCCTGGGGCAGACTGGCTGTAATGGCATACAGCACCAGGTAGGCCGAGTGCCAGACCACCTGCATGAGCCCAGCCGGCCAGGCCACTTTGAAAAGATAGGGCCAGGCTTTTCTCACCCAGCGCCAGGGAGCGAAACTTGATTTTTGCAAATACCCCATCCGCCAGAGAGCCACGAGATTGAAGAGCATCCCGGCAAGGATGGAAAAAAATGTCGCCCATGCCAGCCCCTGATAGCCGAGGCGGGGAAATCCGAGATATCCCAGGCCGAAAAGCAGGTCGCCGGCAGTATTCAGGACCGTGACGACAATCATGGCATACAGCGGGAGTAACACCTTTTTTTGAGCTCTGAACACCGCGTTGCTGATGATGAAAAGGTAGTAAAAGGGAAGCACATAGAGATAAACAGTGAAAAGGTACTCGGCTATGGGTGCGATTTCTGCGGGAATCTGCAGCAGATCGAGAAAGAATCCCTTGATGAGCAGCCCGAGAAGCGCAATGACCCCGCTCAAGGCCAGACCAACCTCCAGACACAGCCCCACATACCGCAAGCTCCGTTTGATCAGCCCCGCCCCAATGGATTGGCTGATGGCGGCTACGCTGCCGTTGGCCACGGCAATGGCCACCACCATGAAAAAGAACAGGGCCTGGGTGATCATGCCCATGGTGGCCTGCACCTCACGCCCCAGCCTTCCTGCCGCCCAGACGTCCACAAACCCGATGAGGAAGTGAAACACCATCATGAGAACCTGAGGCCAGGCCAGGGTCCAGATTGAGCGGTAGGGTGATGCTTCGAGGTCGACGTCGGAATCGTTACTCACTTCCTCTCCATAATGCCGAGATCAGGGATCTTGTTTCACGTGAAACTTACCGTTGGGAGGGAGGAACCCTGCAGGCGCCCTCTTCCGGGTGGACCGCTTCGGGACCGGTCAGGAGTTCCACTGCGGTGTTGTTGGCCAAACGCCTGAGCATGCCTTTGAAAAGCAGTCCGTGCGCCGGATACAGAGCTGTCCAATACACGATGCCGGCAAGGCCCCGGGGCAAAAACTTCGCGGTCACGAGCAGCCGGGTCTTCCCCTGAGCCCGGGAGGCAAGGGAAAACTCCAGCAGGGCGGTACCGGGAGCTTTCATTTCCGCACCGAGCAGAAGTCGCTCTCCTGGGGTGGCATCGAGAACCCTCCAGAAATCGAGGGCATCACCTGTCCGGATTTCCTTTGGATGGCGCCTTCCCCTGGCTGTTCCCGCACCGCCGAGGAGACGGTCAACCAGGCCGCGGAATCGCCAGAGCGCGTTCCCGTACCACCACCCGCCCTGCCCTCCCAGGGCGGCGACATGGCCCCACAGAAGTTCCGGCGAGCAGCGGTACACCGCCTGATAATTGCTGACATAGACCTTGCCGCCGGCATAGGAGGCGTCCCCGCACACGAACCATTCCGCCGGGAGATCTCCGGCATCGGACCAGCAAGTTTCCACTGTATGCTGTCTGGTGGCATTCAGGGCCCGCTCCATGGCCTGCCTGCAGGTGAGCAGGTTTTGGGGCAGGAACTCGCGGATGCTGTTTTCCCCGCAGAGAACCGTGTTCCGGAGCCCTTCCGCCAGAGGCCTGGCCAAGGCGGCGGGCATGGGCGTGACCAGGTTGATCCAGTACGAACTCAGTCTCGGGGTCAGCACCGGGACCGGGATGATGACCCGTTTGCGCAACCCCGCCACTTCGGCATAGAGCTGAAACATATCATGGTAACTGAGGATGTCTGGGCCACAAATATCAAACGTCCCTTCTGCCGTTTCCGGCACCTCCAGGCAGTGGACGAGGTAGTGCAAAACATTGCTGATGGCAATGGGCTGACTCTTGGTCCGAACCCATCTGGGCGCGACCATCACCGGCAACCGTTCGGCAAGATAGCGCAGAATCTCAAATGAGGCGCTTCCTGAACCCAGGATCACGGCCGCCCTGAACCAGGTCAGGGGGACGGTACCCTCCTGCAGAGTTCTGCCCACTTCCATTCTGGACTGCAGGTGCTCGCTGAGTTCCTCCTCATCCGAGCCGAGCCCCCCCAGGTAGACGATCCGCTGAAGCCCGGCACTGGCTGCAGCCCGGGCCATATTCCCGGCGGCTTTGCGATCCCGGCTGGCAAAGTCCGCTTTCCCCGGGGACATGGAGTGCACGAGATAGTAGGCAACCGCGCACCCTTTCAGGGCCTCCTCGACCGAGCCGTAGTCCAAAACATCGCACCGGGCGATCTCCAGTCCGGGATGAGACGCCCAGGGACGACACTTGATTTTCCCAGGGGACCGGCCAGCCGCCCGCACACGATGCCCGGCAGCGAGAAGCCTTGGCACCAGCCTGCCCCCCACATACCCGGTGGCCCCCAGAACGCAGATGGTCTTGGCCGGTCCAAGCTCTTCAGACATGGTTTCGCAGCCTCAGTTCCAGAGGGTGGGGAGAGAGATAGTATTGATTTTTCAGATAGGGCTGATCGTATTTGCGCACGAAATGGTTGAGCAGGGTCACGGGAACAATGAGGGGTACATCACCCCGGGCATATGCGTCAAAAAGTCCGAGGACTTCCTGTTTTTCATCCCGGGTGAGTTCCTTTTTGAAATAGCCGAGGATATGCAACAGCACATTGTGATTTTTCTTGACCGTGGCTTTGAGCTTCAAGGCGGCGGCAAGGCGGGTGAAATACTCCTGTTCAATCTGCTCCGGGTTGACGTCGGAGAGATCGGAGACGAATTTCCCCAGTTCCTTGTAGGCCTTGGGACTATGAGCCATGAGCAGAAGCTTGTGCCGGGTGTGGAACTCTACCAGGTCCCCCTTGCTCCTGTCTCCCCGGGCCCTGTCCCGCCACCGCTTCATGACGAACACCCGCTCGATGAAGTTTTCCCGAAGTCCTGGATCGTGAAGTCTGCCGTCCTCCTCCACTGGGAGGGAGGGAAAATGGTCCATAAATGCCCGGGCCCATATACCCACCCCGGTGTGCTGCGGGCTTCCCCCTTTCCCTGAATAGACTTTGACCCGTTCCATGCCGCTGCTGGGGGATTTGCTCTTGAAGATGAACCCGCACAGATCTTCGGCTTCGAGTTCACGAAGCCGTTGCCCGGCCCATTCCTTCATCTGGTCGGTACGGTCTTCATTGCTCCTGATGGTCACCAGCCGGGGTGATTGGGGGTCGCCGACCAGATGCAGGGCTTCCCTGGGGACCGGCATGCCGCACTCCACCTCCGGACAGACCGGGACGAACGTCACGAACTGGCCGAGAGTTCTGGTGAGATACCGGTCCAGCTTGTGTCCACCGTCATAACGGACCTTTTCCCCCAAAAGGCAGGTACTGATCCCCAATTTGATGTTCTGGCTCATGACCCCTCCGACTTATGAAAAGCATGTGATGGAAAACTTTATCTATTATTTTGACAAACGAAAACACCTATAGTTTCTCAACGCCCTTCTGCACGATGCGCAAAAAGGAAATTTCCAGGTTGATTCCGCCCCCGTTCTCCACGTAAAGAGTACCCAGGACACACTTGATATATAACCGACCCAGCTGGAAGGGAAAAACATGAACAAAGGATTACTCGTCATCACAATTTTGGGACTGCTGGTCTCCTGTACTCCCAAGCAGGGGATTGACAAGGAGGAACTGTCCACCCTGCTCAAACAGAACCCGGACCTGGTCATGGATGTTTTGCAGGAGAACAGGGTTGAGCTTGTGGCCCTCGTGGAACAGGGATTCAAGGAGCGGACCGAAGCGGCTCGCAAACAGGAGATGGAACAGGCTCTGGCAGATCCCAAAGAGCCGGCCATCGATGCGGACAGACCGCACCTGGGAAATCTCGATGCCCCGATTACGATCGTCGAGTACTCGGATTTCTTCTGCCCCTACTGCGCCCAGGGAGCGGAGAATGTAAAAAAACTGCTCTCCCGGTATCCGGAAACGATTCGCGTCTTTTTCAAGCATCTGCCGCTGCAGCCCATTTCCGAGTTGTCGGCCCGGTACTTCGAAGCCGTTGCCCTGCAGGACAATCACCTTGCCTGGGTCTTTCAGGACCGGATCTTCGCCAATCAGCGCGAGTTGAAGGAAACGGGCGAGGCGGGATTGGTCCGTCTCGCGGCTGAACTCGATCTTGACATGGAAAAACTGGCCGAGGATGTGAAGAGCCAGGAGGTCAAGTCCCTTGTGGAGAGCGACATGCGTGAGGCCGGCTCCTTCGGTATCCGGGGAACACCTTCTTTTCTGGTCAACGGGATCCCCCTGCAGGGAGCCGTTCCTGCTGAGGAATTCGAGCGGGTCATCCGTATGGTGGCGCCCCAAGTGCTGGAGGAAAATCAACCAGCGCAGTAAGGTATCACCTATGACTGCCCGTCCGAAGCCGGCCATTCCGGCCGGGTGTATTCAGGTCGCCGGCATCCGCGATGCCGGTGAGGCAGAGCTTCTGCTTCGCTGCGGTGTCCAGTGGCTCGGGTTCCCCTTTGGCCTGCCGGTCCACGCCGAAGACACCTCCAGGGACGAAGCCGCCCGGATCATCGCCGGCCTTCCCGAAAGAGCCGTGCCCATCCTGATCACTTATCTGGACAGGGCCCACAGCATCACCGCTCTGGCCCGCCGGCTGGGGGTGCGCGGGGTCCAACTCCATGGCAAAGACGTCTCTGTGGACGAAATCCAGGCCCTGCGCTCCTCCTGCCCGGACCTGCTCATTGTCCGAAGCCTCGTGGTCCGGGTGGACAATGCCTCGCTGCTGCTCCAGGAGGTCGAAGACGCGGCCGGGTATGTCGACGGCTTTCTCACGGACACCTATGATCCCGAGTCCGGGGCGGAAGGGGCCACCGGCCGGGTCCATGACTGGTCGATCAGCCGCGCGCTTGTGGAAAAAAGTCCTCTCCCTGTTATACTGGCAGGCGGACTCACCCCTGAAAACGTCGAACAGGCCATTGCCCGGGTCCGCCCGTGGGGGGTGGATGTTCACACCGGCCTGGAAGGTCCTGACGGACGCAAGGATGCGGATCTTGTCGGTCGATTTGTGAACAATGCCAACACGGGATTTTCCCGCACATCACCTTGGCCATGGGGAACGGCGTGAACCTTGTCGACCTGACACTGCCGATCAGAACTGGAATGGCGATCTACCCGGGAGACCCTGAAGTGGCGATCACACAGGTCCATACGCTCGAGCGGGAAGGATGGAACCTCCACAAGCTCTCCCTGTCCACCCACACGGGGACCCACGTGAATGTCCCCGCCCACATGGTGGCCCAGGGGGCCGGGGTGGATCAGCTCGGCCTGGACCGGTTCTGCGGGTCTGCCCGCCTGCTGCGGGCCACCGGCCCACTGCCCCCTGCCCAGGGGTACTTTTTCGAGGCTCCGCTCCCGGCCTTGAACCCCCAAGATCTTGCTGCGCGCGGGGTGACATTCGTAGGGTTTTCCCTTTCCGTGGATCTTGACCTTGATCTCGAGCGCTCGCTTCTGGACATGGGGATCGTGGTCTATGAAAATCTGATCAATTTCGACCGGTTGCCATCAGACAGAACTTTCTTTTTTTTCGGTTTCCCCCTCCTGCTCACTGGAGGTGACGGATCCCCTGTGCGGGCGGTGGCCGAGATCACCTCGATGTCGCCCCCCACGGGACCAGGAGAAGGTCATGCCCCATAAGGTCACGCGATATGCCTGGCTCTCCATCGGGGCCTCCCTCGTCACCCTGGCGCTCAAATTCAGTGCCTACAGTCTGACCAATTCCATGGGACTGTTGTCCGATGCTCTGGAAACCCTGGTCAATCTGGCGGCCGGACTGTTTGCCCTCTATATCCTGCTCATCGCCCGAAAGCCGGCGGACGAGACTCATGCCTACGGGCACGGCAAGGCCGAGTATTTTGCGGGCGGTGCGGAAGGAATTCTCATTCTTCTTGCCGCCGGCAGCATTGTTCATGCCTCCATACAACGTTTTTTCACTCCGGTAATCCTGACCCGGATCGGTCCGGGGGTGGCCGTGGCGGCTCTGGCAGCCCTGGTGAATTTCGTCACGGCCAGGATCATGCTCAAAGCCGCCAGGGAGCACGACTCCATGACGCTGGAGGCGGACGCCAAACATCTGCTCACGGATGTGTGGACCTCGGCCGGGGTGATTGCCGGCCTGATCGTCATCCTGTTCGCCCCGCCCGACTGGACTATCCTGGACCCTGTCATCGCCATCCTGGTCGCCCTGAACATCACCTTTACCGGGGTAGTCCTGATCAAGCGGGCTGTAAACGGACTCATGGACCTCAGGCTGCCCCAAGAGGAGGTCCGGGCTATTGAAGCTGCCATCCGCGCCGTCGTGGGACCCCATGCCCTGTATCACGGACTGCGGACCAGAAAGTCAGGAGCCCGTCGATTTATCGATTTTCACCTCCTCATGGACGGAGACACCACGGTTCAGGCTTCCCACGATCTGTGCTGCGATATCGAACGTGAGATCCACAAGGCCCTGCCCCGGGCCCAGATCACCATCCATGTGGAGCCCAAAGAGGACGGCGACTCCTGGGACGGTGACCGGGTGGGGGGCAAAAGATGTCCTGAAGAGGAGCAGGGCTGACCCGCAGAGTTTCCGACTCCCTCTTCGAGGACGGCGCCCTCCCCTTCCTGCTTTCCATTCCCTTCATGCCCCCATGCAGCGCGGCTCGACGCCACGCAACGGAGCGACAGTGTCCGTGGCCCCCTTCTTTTCCCTAAGCTGTCCAAATCCCCGCACGTGTGATAGAGTTGCAGGAAACCTGTAAGCTCCGGCAGTCAGGCAATCTATCGATGTATTCCGGAGCACGGGAAAACCACATCCTCAAGCACAAACGACCACAGGAGATGCGCATGTTGTCAGACACGCTGCTGTTGCTGAATGGAGTGCAAACGGTGCAGTACGGACCCGGCGGCCACGGACGCGGGTATATGGACGGATGGGGGCACATGTCGCCTTTCGGAGCTGTCGGGCTGATCCTCCTGATCGTGATCATCGGGGTGCTCATTTACATTGCCGTCCGTAAACGGGAGGGGTCCCCGGCCCAGGAGAGCCTGCTGGACATCCTGAAACGCCGCTACGCCCGAGGGGAGATCACGAAAGAGGAGTTCGACCGGATGAAGAGGGAAATACTGGAAGAGTAACAGGAGGAGGAAACAATGGGAAGACCACTATTTTTTGTGCCGGTGCTGGTCGCTGTGATGCTGCTCTTATATGGGTATCAGGCCTCGGCCCAGGGAGGGGATGCACGTTACCGCGACAATGGCCCTTCAGGGCGGCAGCTCTCTTCGGAAAAACAGCAGGAGCTGGAGCAGATCTACAGCACATACGAGGACTCCATGTCAGAACTGAGAAGCCGGCTCCGGTCCCAATTCTCCCAGTTGGAACAGGAATTCTCGAGAGACCGAATCGACGAATCTTCTCTGAGCCGACTCGTCTCTGACATCAACCAGCTTCGCTCCAGACTCTTTGAACAACAGGTCGCCATGCACAAAGAACTGATCGAAAGGGACATATACGAAAATGGTCGCTTGCAGCAGCAGCGGTCCGGCAGGCTGGGAGCCCTTTCCGAAGACCAGGGCAATCGCAGCAGAGTGGGGCCGACCTATGGCGGGGGCTGGAGTATGGGCCCTTACAGAGGCGGGTACCACGGCGGCTGGGGCATGGGCCCTGGTGCCGACTGGGATCAGTACGAAACCAGATAAACATCCGAAGCACTCCAGCCTCGGGGTCGGAGTGCTCTCCCCCTTTTTTGAATGCCGGCTTTTGTCCGGCACTCTGAGCCGGCCATTTGACCCTCCGTGCCATTCCCGTTACACAATAGAAGATTTCCCTCTCAAAAGACTGAATAGACGGTCTTTTCCGGTCCTGTTTGAGAGGAGCGCGGCCGGGATGCCTCCTGACAGGCACCCGGTTCTCACAAGTTTTCCGGAGTGAACAATGATGAACAAATCTCTTGTCCCCACACTGCTGTGCATCGTTCTCCTTACCCTCTCCCCCGCTTCGGGCGGGCAACAGGAAGGTTCCGGGGTGAAGGAAAAATCCGGTCCGGGCTCCACCTTCAGGGAGGAAACCGAAAAGCTCATGGAGCAGCTGCCCCTGGAACAGAGACAAGCCCTTGAGCGGGTGATCGAGACCCATGGGGACGATCTGGAACAGATCGCAGAACAGCTCCAAGCCAAAACCGAAGCGCTTGACGAGGCTATAGCGTCTCCGGACTCCGGGGAAGAGGACATCGACCGTCTCGCGGCCGAGGTGAACGAACTCCGCTCCCGGCTGTTCGACACGGAGACGGCCATGCGCAAGGCCATGCGGCGGGAAGGGTTTTCCCAATACACCACCAGAACGCTGCTCGGACTCTACGGGGCCAGGCGGTTCGGAGAAAAACCCGGGACACGGGATTATCGCTACCAGACCGGGCCGAGCTTTATCGGACCGGACTATGGGACGGATCCCGGTACCGCAGAGGATCCCTACCCCAGTCTTGATCAAGAAGAGTAAGGAAAAAACCATGAAGATCGATCCGGTGTGCGGCATGAAGGTAAACGAAGCCCGAACCGAGCACACAACCATTTTTCGAGGGCAGAACTTTGCCTTCTGCACCAGCCACTGCAAGGAAGCCTTTGAACAGGACCCGCTGGGGTATCTCGAAGGGGAAAGTGATGTCAGGACCGGCCGCAAGGTGGTCATCATCGGCACCGGCGCCGTGGGTTCGACCTATGCCTATGCCCTCATGCGCAGCGGCCTGACCTCCACCATTATCCTGGTCGGCCGGACCCCGGAAAAAGTCCGGGCCCAGGTCATGGACCTCAACCACGGGCTGATGTTCGTCCCGCCGGTGCACATTCGGGAGGGGAGGTATGAGGACTGCAAAAACGCCGACCTGGTGGTCGTCACCGCCGGCGTGGCCCAGAAGGAGGGGGACACCCGTATCGATCTGGCCAGGCGCAACGCCGACCTGTTCCGGTCCATGATCCCGGAGATCGTCCGTCACGGGCCCAAGGACCTGCTCATCGTGACCAACCCGGTGGACGTGCTCACCTACGTGGCCATCAAAATCTCCGGGCTGCCCATGAACCGGGTCATCGGCTCGGGCACGGTGCTGGACACTGCCAGGTTCAGGTACCTGCTCTCCCGGCACTGCGGGGTGGATCCCAGAAACGTGCACGGCTACATCCTGGGCGAGCACGGCGACACCGAGGTGCCCATCTGGAGCAAGGTGGACATCGGCGGCATGCCCATCCGAAGGTATTGTCTCACCTGCGGGGGGGAGTGTCCGGCCGAGGAGATGGACGCCATCTTCCATCAGGTGAAAAACGCCGCCTACGACATCATCAAGGGAAAAGGGGCCACAAGTTTCGCCATCGGCCTGGCCATGGTCCGCATCACCGAGGCCCTGCTCCGAGACGAAAACAGCATTCTTACCGTCTCCACCCTGGTGGACGGCTACTACGATATCCGAGACGTCTGCCTGTCCATCCCCGCCGTCCTGAACCGCAACGGCGTGGCCAAGACCGTGAAGATCGAGCTTGACGATGTCGAAGCAGAGCAGCTTCGCCATTCTGCCGGACTGCTGCGCCAGGCCATCGAAGGGATCGGGTTCTAGACATGGCCGGGAGGCGTTTCAAGGAAACGCAAGCGGCTGACAAGTTTCAAAGAGGAAGGATAAAATGATGCTCGCGGCGCAACACGAAAACAACCCCTCAGGAAAAGGGAAAAAAGACCCTAACAACACGGAAAGACAGGATTCCGGCCCCAAAAGAGAGCACGGCAACCACAACGAGGGCGGAGGGGGGCACATGTCCCACCACGCCCATATGGTCGCGGATTTCCGCCGCAGATTCTGGATTTCCCTGATTTTGACCCTCCCCATGCTGGCGCTCTCGCCCATGCTCCGGTCCTTTGCCGGCCTGACCGAGGAACTCGGATTTCCCGGGGACATGTACGTGCTCTTCGGCCTGGCTACTGCCGTGTACTTCTACGGCGGCTGGCCCTTTCTCAAGGGGCTGGTAAAAGAGGTCTCCAAAGCCGAACCAGGCATGATGACCCTGATCGGCCTGGCCATTACCGTGGCCTACGGCTACTCCTCTCTGGTGGCCTTCGGGCTGCCGGGAAAAGTGTTCTTCTGGGAGCTGGCCAGCCTGATCGATGTCATGCTCCTGGGCCACTGGATCGAGATGCGCTCGGTCATGTCCGCCTCCGGTGCGCTGGAGGAACTGGCCAAGCTGGTACCCAAAGAGGCCCACAAACTCACAAACGGGTCCACCGAGGATGTGCCGGTTGCCGAACTGGAGAAAGGCGACCGGGTCCTGGTCAAACCCGGTGAGAAGATCCCGGTGGACGGTGTGGTGGTGGATGGCCGGTCTTCGGTGAATGAAGCCATGCTCACTGGTGAATCCACACCTGTGGAAAAGCAGGAGGAAGACGAGGTCATCGGCGGCGCAATGAACGGGGAGGGCTCCCTTACGGTTGAAGTCCGCAAAACCGGGGACGAATCCTTTCTTTCCCAGGTCATAAATCTCGTGGAGGAAGCTCAAAAATCCAAGTCCCGGTCCCAAAGCCTGGCCAACACGGCGGCCAAGTGGCTGACCTTCGTCGCCCTCGGGGCCGGAGCCGTGACCATGGCCGCCTGGCTCATCCTGTCCGAGCGCGAATTCGTCTTCGCCATGGAGCGCACGGTCACGGTCATGGTCATCACCTGCCCTCACGCACTGGGGCTGGCCGTCCCCCTGGTGGTTGCGGTTTCGACCAACCTGGCCGCAAACAAAGGGTTCCTCATCCGCAAGCGGACGCCCTTTGAGCAGGCCCGCAACCTGGAGGCCATCGTGTTCGACAAGACCGGCACCCTGACCAGGGGAGAGTTCGGGGTCACCGATGTGCTCGTGTTCGACGACTCCTCCTCTGAAGGAGAAATCCTCGCCCTGGCCGCTTCCGTGGAGTCCCATTCCGAGCATCCCATTGCCAAGGGCATTGTGGACTCTTCGGATGACGTTCGAGAAATCGAGGAGTTCGACTCCATTCCCGGCAAAGGCGCCCAGGCCACAGTCGGCGGCAAAAACGTCAAGGTGGTCGGTCCCGGATATCTGGAGGAGCAGTCCATCGACGTGCCCCGGGAGCGGTTCGACCAGCTCTCCGAAGAGGGCAAGACCGTGGTCTTCGTCCTGGTGGACGACCGGCCGGCCGGGGCGGTCGCCCTGGCCGACATCATCCGGGAGGAATCCAAAGAGGCGGTGAACACGTTGAAGGAGATGGGCGTACAGGTCATGATGGTCACCGGCGACAACACCAAAGTGGCCAAATGGGTGGCCGACCAATTGGGATTGGACGACTTTTTCGCCGAGGTCCTGCCGGACAAAAAGGCGGAAAAGATCAAGGAGGTCCAGGGTCGCGGCATGCTGGTGGCCATGACCGGCGACGGGGTCAACGACGCCCCGGCCCTGGCCCAGGCCGACATCGGCATCGCCATCGGCGCGGGCACGGACGTGGCCCTGGAGACTGCGGACATCGTCCTGGTCAAGTCAAACCCTATGGACGCGGTGAACGTGATCCGGCTTTCCAAGGCCACCTACCGCAAAATGATCCAGAACCTGTTCTGGGCCACCGGCTACAATGTCGTGGCCATTCCCTTGGCCGCAGGCGTGCTCTGGTGGGCCGGGATCGTCCTCAATCCGGCCGTAGGGGCTCTGCTCATGTCCGCGTCCACCGTGATCGTGGCCATCAACGCCCGGTTTTTGAAAATCTGACGATAAAGCCGGGCCCGTTTGTCCTGCCCTGAATTCATGGTAGGGTAAGTGGAAATCACTACTACCCAACCATAAAAGGAGGGAATCATGAAACAGACCACAACCATGCTCAGCGTGCTGGTGCTCGTTGTGTTTACGGCATCCCTGGCAGCTGCACAGCAATATCAGAGGGAACAGGAGCCCTATCAAGGCGGGCCGTACATCGAGGATCTCCCCCAGGAGAAACGCCAGGCTCTGAACCGGATAACAGAAAACTATTACGACACCATGGGCCAGCTCTCCCGGGAGATGAACGATAAATACCAACAGCTGGATCAGGAACTGGCCAGAGAGGACCCGGACGACCAGCAGATCGAATCCCTGCGCCAGGAGATCAACAGGCTTCAGGAACAACGCCTCAGCGCCCGGATCAACTTTCGGCAGAATCTGCAAGAGGAAGGCATCTCTCCCCGATACGGCCGGATGGGGCCTGGTGAAGCGCGCGGTCGAGGACAATACCGGGGCTATGGACCGGATCAGGACCGGGACAGAGGCTACAGACCTCCAAGAGGCCGCGATCAGGGCTATGGGCCTGGATATCAGGGATACGGACCAGGCCGGGATCGCGGATACGGTCTCCGCGACCGGGATTACGGAACCGGCTGGGATCGCCGGTACGGCCCCCGCGGGGGGCGGCCCATGGGTCCCGACGGAATGTACGGCCCCAGGAACTATCCCGGGTATGGATACTGTCCTGACTGCCCGTACGGATACGGTCCAGAGGGGTACGAATACAACGGACAATAACCCGTCCCTGAGATGAAAAGGCCGCGCACGCGGCCTTTTTTTATTCCATTTCTATGTCTTTTTGATCCCAAGCTGTATACTCAGGGCAATGAAACAATTAACCGGAGGGAGAATATGAACAAGATCTTATTGGCGGCATGGATTGCCCTTTCCATCTTTTGGACAGGAGTTGCGGTCCAGGCCCAGGAACACCACGCCCAGCACGGGGGAGAACAGCCCCAGGCAAGCGCACGGGCTGCCCCGACAGGGTCCCACGCTGAGATGTGGGCCCAGCTCACCCAGGAGCAGCAGAAATCCTTGCAGGACCTGCAGCAGAACGCCTTCAGGCAGACCTATCCCCTGGTGCTGCAGCTCCGGGCCAAGCGGGCCCAGTTAGTGGCAGCTCTGGCCCAGGAGAATGTGGACACAGACGCAGTGAATCAGCTCGTGGACGAAATGAACCAGATCCGCACCAGCATCGATCAGCAACGGGTCGATATGGTCCTGCGGATCAAAGACATGGGGCTCCCGCAGGAGATGTTCGGCAAAATGCTCATGACCCACGGCATGAAGGGGTTGATGAGCCCCGGCATGA
>JBKHAV010000120.1:0-7173 GCA_046542715.1 Desulfovibrionales bacterium | reverse complement strand
CCGTGAATGAGTAACGTGCGTACCTCTGTTTCACACGCCTGCAGCCCGAACCAGTCGATTTTCTCTATCTGAAGCGCACACCAGGTGCAAGACGAGAGTTGTTTTTCAAAAACGTCATAATCGACGATTCGCTGCACCCCTCAAGAAGGGAATTTTTTGAGACTCCACATTTTATCCACGCGAGAGGAGAGTCTTTTCCATGTGCAGACTGTTCGCCGTAACCAGTGAAAATCCGATTTCCCCCATGAAGGCGGTGGAAGCTCTGGACGTCATGAAAGAAGGTCATGACGGCTCCGGTGTGGGCCTGTTCCTCAGCGGCCTGAGCGGTCCCTTTGAGGAATTCAGGGACCAGCCGATTCTTTCCGGCATCTTTACTTCCGAGGGATTGAAGCGATTGGAAGGATACATGTCCGAAAAAGGGTTTCAGACGAAATTCAAGCTCTCCTTGACAATCAACGACACGCCACCTCCTGGGGTTTCCCTGCGTGACGAATACGTCATCCGCGTCTACGAAACCCCGCGGAGCTGGGAAAAACTCACCAGTCAAGAGCGTGAACTGGGGATGCTCCTGACCCGTCTGGACCTTCGGGCCATGGGCGAGGAAAACGAGGACATGATCGTGTTCAGCTTCTGGCCGGATACCATCATGATCAAGGAAACCGGCGATCCCATGTCCGTGGGCGAATACCTGGGCCTGAACCGGCCCGAACTCGACGCGCGGGTCATTTTGGCCCAGGGCCGGCAGAACACGAACTACGCCATCAACCTCTATGCCTGCCACCCCTTCTTCATCCAGGGCATCTGCACCATGACCAACGGCGAGAACACCGCTTTCGTCCCCATCCGGGAGTTTTTGTCCACCCAGAAGGTGCCCGGGTACATCGGCTACAACTCCGATTCCGAAGTGTTCACCCATATTCTGCACTTTACCACCAAACGGCTCAAGCTTCCCCTCGAGATGTACAAACATGTCATCACCCCCCTGCAGGAGGATGACATGGCTGCACATCCGGATGCGCCCTTTTTGCGGAATCTGAAGAATACCTGCCGCAGCCTGATCATTGACGGGCCCAACTGCGTGATCGGTTGTCTCCCGGACAAATCCGTGTTCATGGTCCAGGACCGCAAAAAACTCAGGCCGGGTGTGGTTGGTGGAATGCCCGGACTCTATGCCTTTTCTTCTGAAATATGCGGCCTGGACGCCGTAGCCCCGGACCGGGACAAGACCCGGGATTTTCAGCCCATGCACCTGGACACCGCCATCGTGACCCCTGATCGCCAAGAGGTAACCATATGCCGTCAAACATCCCCATTACGCCGTCAACCTTAAGCGTCAAGGACCTGCCCTGGCAGATCCACTGGAGCAAGGACAAGTGCACGCTGTGCGGCAGCTGCACTGCGGTCTGTCCTGTCAACGCCATCGAGCTTGGGGTCATGCGCAAGCGCGAAATCGCCAAGCCCATGGGCCTCAGCCAGGAGCCGGAGAACACCTTTTCCATTTTTTACGGCATCAGGCAGCGGACCGACCCGGCCTACAAGTGCATCGGGTGCGCCACCTGCACCATGGTCTGCCCCAACGATGCCATTACCCCGGTCCACTCCGATGAGCAGGACAAGCTCCGATTCCACATCAACCGGGGAGGTCAGGCCAGGACCCGCGGCGGCCGGCGCAACGATTCCGACTCCCTGCTGGACCGGATCAAGTTCATCCGCATTTCCATGCTCACCGACCCGGCCCTGGACGCCGGCCGGCACGAATTCGAGATGCGCACGCTCCTTGGACGGATTCTGCCCCCGGAACAGGGGCTCAAAACATTCCAGGAACAGGGGTGGGCTCCGCCGGTGCGGGAGATCTATCCCCTGATCATCGGCGGAATGTCGTTTGGCGCCCTGTCCCCGAACATGTGGGAAGGGCTGCAGATGGGCGTGGCCTACCTGAACGAGGAACTGGGCATGCCCGTGCGCATCTGCACGGGCGAAGGCGGCTGCCCCCCCAGACTCCTGCGCTCCCGGTTCCTCAAATACGTCATCCTGCAGATCGCCAGCGGGTACTTCGGCTGGGACGAAATCGTCCATGCCATCCCTGAGATGAAGGAGGACCCCTGTGCGATCGAGATCAAATACGGTCAGGGCGCCAAGCCCGGAGACGGCGGGCTGCTCATGTGGTACAAGGTGAACAAGCTCATCGCCGCCATCCGCGGCGTCCCCCCCGGAGTGAGCCTGCCAAGCCCCCCCACGCATCAGACCAAGTACTCCATCGAGGAGGCTGTGGCCAAGATGATCCAGTCCATGTCCATGGCCTGGGGATTCAGGGTTCCTGTCTATCCCAAGATATCGGCCACCACGACTTCGCTTGCGGTGTTGAACAACCTGACCCGCAACCCCTATGCCGCGGGACTGGCCATTGACGGCGAAGACGGCGGCACCGGGGCGGCATACAACGTCTCCATGAATTCCATGGGCCATCCCATCGCCTCCAATATCCGGGACAGCTATCTAACCCTGGCCCAGCTGGGCATGCAAAACGAGATCCCCATCTTTGCCGGGGGCGGCATCGGCAAGAACGGCAACATCGCCGCCAATGCCGCGGCGCTGATCATGCTCGGCGCAAGCGGCGTGCAGATCGGCAAGTACATCATGCAGGCCGGAGCCGGGTGTGTGGGATCGGAGACCGACCGCTGCAACATCTGCAATATCGGCCTGTGCCCCAAGGGCATTACCTCCCAGGATCCCAGGATCTACCGCCGTCTCGATCCGGAGCAGGTGGCCGAGCGGGTCGTGGACACCTATGTGAGCTTCGATACCGAACTCAAGAAGATCTTCGCCCCGCTGGGAAGATCCACATCGCTGCCCATCGGCATGTCCGACGCCCTGGGAATCAATGACGCTGCTGCAGCACAGCGTCTGCAGATCAAGTACGTGGTCTAGGCCGGTCCGAACCGCACCGCCGCATGGAACTCGAAATCTCGTTCACAAAACCGGAGCACACATATGGGTAAGGAGAACGTCGTTCGCATATCGGGTCGAGAAAACGGCCACCGCATCGAATCCCGCATCCTGGAGGAACGCATCCAGGATGCAGTGAAGCACGGGGCCCGGACTCTCGAGATCGAGGCCTTCGGCCAGCACGGCCTGGGCGGAAGGCTCTGGGTATCCCGAGAGGAGCCCGTCTTCCTGCGGATTCTCGGCGCCCCCGGCCAGCGGGTCGGGTCCCTGGGAGTCCACGGCACGACCATCGAGATTGAAGGGCCGGCATCCGATGATACCGGCTGGCTCAACGCCGGGGCCGAGATCATCGTCCACGGGAACGCCGGCAACGGGATCTGCAACGCCATGGCCCAGGGCAAGGTTCTTGTGGACGGCAAGATCGGTGCCCGGGGCATGACCATGACCAAGTACAATCCCCGGTTCAGCCAGCCCGAACTCTGGGTTCTGGACTCTGTGGGCGACTATTTCGCCGAGTTCATGGCCGGGGGCATCGCCGTGATCTGCGGCGTCAATCCGCAGGACCCGGACAATGTTCTCGGCTATCGGCCCTGCGTCGGCATGGTCGGCGGAACGATCTTTTTTCGCGGACCCCACGCCGGCTTCAGCCAGGCCGACGCCAAAATGGTTCCCATTGACGACACGCAATGGGAGTGGCTTACCCACAATCTGAACGAGTATCTGCAGAAGATCGGCAAACCCGAACTGTATGACGTTTTGTCCGTTCGGGATCAATGGCAGCTCATCGAGGCCCGGACACCCTTTGAGAAGGTCGGCGTCACCAGGCGCTCCATGGCGGAATTCCGGCAGCAGATTTGGGATCAGGAACTCGGGCGTGGCGGACTCATCGGCGATTTGACCGACCTGGACCGCAGTCCGGTTCCCCTCATCACCACGGGGGAACTCAGGCGGTTCGTTCCCGTGTGGGAAAACAGCATGTATCTTCCGCCCTGTCAGGCCAGCTGTCCCACGGGAATGCCCGTGCAGGAGCGCTGGAAGCTGATCCGGGCGGGCAAGGTGGATGAAGCCGTGGACCTGGCCCTGGCCTACACCCCCTTCCCCGCCACTGTGTGCGGCTATCTCTGCCCAAACCTCTGCATGCAGGGGTGTACTCGAACCACACTGAACATGGCGCCCATCGATGTGACCACCATTGGAAAGCAGTCCGTGAGGGCCAAAGCCCCGGAGCTGCCCCCTCTGACCGGCAAGCGCGTAGCGGTCATTGGCGGGGGCCCGGCAGGTCTTTCCGTGGCCTGGCAGCTGCGCCGCACAGGGAATGAAGCGGTGATCTACGATCTGGGGAAAACACTCGGGGGAAAAATCGCCTCAGCCATTCCTGACAGCCGCATTCCCAAAGAGGTCATCGATGCGGAACTCGACCGGATCCATGACCTCCTGCCCCACGTCCATCTGCAGCAGCCCCTGTCACGCAGGGAGTTCGAGCAGCTCAAGGAAGACTTCGACTTCATCGTCGTGGCCACCGGGGCCACAAAGCCCCGGACCCTTCCCGTTCCCGGCGGTGACCGGCTCGTTCCGGCGCTTGATTTCCTGCGCCGGGCCAAGAAGGGGGAGATGGAAGTCGGCAAACGCGTGGTTATTGTCGGTGCAGGAAACGTCGGCTGCGACGTGGCCACCGAGGCCCACCGCCTCGGAGCCCAGGACATCACCCTGATCGACATCCAGCCTCCCGCCTCCTTTGGCAAGGAACGCAAGGAGGCCGAGCATGTCGGCGCCAAATTCCGCTATCCCTGCTTCACCCGGGAGGTCACTGAAAAAGGCCTGGTTCTGACCACAGGCGAACTCCTGCCTGCTGACACCGTCATCGTCTCCATCGGCGATCAGCCCGACCTCTCCTTCCTTCCCGAGGACATCGCCACGGAAAGAGGGCACATTGTTGTCAACGAACTCCAGCAGACCACCGATTCCCAGGTGTTCGCCATCGGCGACGCCGTAAAGCCCGGCTTGCTCACCGACGCCATCGGCTCCGGGCGCAAAGCCGCTACCGCCATAGACGAAATCGCCCGGGGCAGGCGGCCGCAAGGAGACACCGCAAAGATGATCGATTACTCCCGCATGACCCTGGAGTATTTCGACCCCCGCATCTTCGAATTCTCAGACATGGAGCAGTGCGGGGCCGAATGCTCCTCCTGCGGTTCATGCCGCGACTGCGGCATCTGTCTGAACGTCTGCCCTCAGACGGCCATTTCCAGAAAGGGCGACCCGGACGGGGATTTCGAACTTGTCGTGGACGCGGACAAGTGCATCGGCTGCGGATTCTGCGCCCAATCATGCCCCTGCGGAATCTGGGCTCTGCGGGAAAACGATCCCCTGGGCTGATTCGAGCTGACCTGAAGAATCACCCTTGACATTCGAACCGGGATTCGCATAGTCAGTGCGGTTTGAAAAATCATCTGCTTATTATGCTCCGAGGAGGACGATAATGAAGTGTACTACTGTGAAGCCCGGCGTCGACTGCACCTTCATGACCGGTGAAGGATGTTCCTATAATGGGGGTGCCTGCTCCCCTGTGATTGAAAAGTGCGAAGGGTGTGAGCGGACCAAGGAATACGGCGGAAAGACGTACTGCACCAGCTACCCGGAACCCGCCAAGAAGTGGGGCTCCGGCGCCTGTAATTTCGCCACCCACGTCAAAGCCAGTCTGGACAGCGCAGGCAAGGTCAAGATCAACCCGCTCAAGGCATCCAAGCGTGCCGCCCGGGGCCGTTAAGCTATTCTTCACAACGCCTGAAAAAGGACAGGGGAAACCCTGTCCTTTTTTTTCCGCATTTCCAGTCCACGGCAAAACACCTCCTTTTCTGATACACTCTCTCTTCCCGCCCACCATGGTGGCTTGACAGCAATTCCAGGCTCCTGCCAGGTACAATGATGAAAATATCGACCAACAGCAGTGAGGCAGTCCATGTTCGAACAAATCTCCCAATATCTCGATGAAAAGCGCGACGAGGTCATCCGGCTGCAAAAGGCACTCGTCCCCCTCAAAGGGCTGGGCCCGGACAATGACGGACCGGGCGAATGGGACAAGGCTGATTTCCTTCTCGCCTATCTCAGGGAGATCGGGGTCCCTGAACTGCAGGAACTTCCCGCCCCGGACGACCGGGCGGAGCGCGGCTCAAGACCCAATATCGCCGCGCGCATGCCCGGAAGAAGTCAGGACCGCACGTTTTGGATCATTGCGCACACCGACATCGTCCCGTCCGGGGATTTGTCCCTGTGGAACACCGATCCTTTCACGCTTGCGGTGGACGGCGACTTTGTCATCGGCAGGGGGGTCGAAGACAACCATCAGGGAATGGTATCCGGAATTCTGGTGATGGAGGCGCTTCTCAAACTGAACATCACCCCCAGGATCAACTTCGGCCTGTTGCTCGTTGCGGACGAGGAAACCGGCAGCAAATACGGTCTCGATTATGTGGTCCGACACCACCCTGAACTCTTCACCCAAGACGATCTCTTTCTGGTTCCGGATTTCGGCAATCCCACATCCGACATGGTCGAGGTGGCGGAAAAAAGCATGCTCTGGCTCAAGCTGACCGTCAAGGGCAGGCAATGCCATGCCTCCACACCCCAGGAAGGGATCAACTCCCTGGTGGCCGCCGCCGACCTGATCCTCCGGGTCAAGGGGCTCACCCGGGATTTCGGTGCGCAAGACAAGCTCTTCGCCCCGCCCCATTCCACGTTCGAGCCCACCCGGAAAGAACCCAATGTCCCGAACATCAATACGATTCCGGGTCTGGACGTGTTTTATCTCGACTGCCGCATCCTGCCCGAATACGACGTGGAGGATGTCATCCGGCGCGTCAGGGAATATGCAGACGAAACTGCAGCACGATACAGCGTCTCCGTCGATATCGAGACCGTGCAAAAGGAAATCGCCGCTCCCCCCACTGATCCAAAAAGCGAGGTCGTGACCAGACTGTGTTCAGCCATCGAAACGGTCTACGCGGTGACCGGAAAACCCACGGGCATCGGCGGCGGAACGGTTGCAGCCTTTCTTCGACGCCAGGGGTACAAGGCAGCGGTCTGGTCCACCCTGATCCATAATGCGCATCAACCCAACGAACACTCCTCCATCTCCAAGACCATCGGGGACGCTCAGGTCATGGCGCATATGGCACTGGGGTAAATACGATAATTCGATAATTCGATAATTCGTAAATTCGTAAATTC
>JBKHAV010000119.1:0-7317 GCA_046542715.1 Desulfovibrionales bacterium | reverse complement strand
TCAAAGATCACCCGCGCCAGCTCGCCGAAATCCACCGGCTTGGACACGTACCCGTCCATGCCCGCCTCCAGGAACTTCTCCCGGTCCCCTTTCATGGCATAGGCGGTCAGGGCGATGATGGGAATCCCAGGCGCCAATCCGTTGCTTCGGATCTCCCTGGTGGCTTCGAGACCGTCCATTTCCGGCATCTGAATGTCCATCAGGATCAGATCGAACCGGCCCCGGCCGAGTTCTTCCAGGGCCTGATAGCCGTTTACGGCTTCAGTGACCGTGTGTCCGGCCGTACTCAGTGCCCTGTGGAGGAAAAGGCGGTTCACGGCATTGTCTTCGGCCAGGAGAATGCTCAAAGGGGGCAGGTCGGACATGGTCAACATATCTTCAGAAGTCTTTTGAACGCCTCTCCCCTTTTCAAAGGTGATGGTGAACGAAAACGTGGAGCCTTTGCCGGGTTCGCTCTCCGCTTCGATCGTCCCTTGCATGAGTTCAACGATCTGTTTGGAGATGGCCAGCCCCAGTCCGGCTCCTGCAAACTTCTTGGAATAGGTCGGATCGATCTGGGTAAAAGAATGAAAGACATCGTCGATCTTGTCCTTGGGGATACCGATTCCGGTGTCGGTCACTGTGAACCGCAAGCGGGAGAGATGATCCGTTTGCTTCACCGGACTGACGTCGAGCTCGATCCCGCCCTGCTCTGTAAACTTCAAGGCGTTGGACAGAAGGTTCTTGAGCACCTGTCCGAGCCGGTCCGGATCACAGTGCACATACCGGGGCACATCAGCGGCAACAAAGAGCCGGAAGCCGATCTCTTTCTCCCTTGCCTGCATTTCAAACTGTCGAACAACGCTTTTCAGCATCTCCCGCAGGTCGAAGTCCTGGGTGTGCAGTTCCAGTTTGCCCTGCTCGATCCGGGCGAGGTCCAGCAGGTCGTTCAGAAGCGAGAATACCGTGCCCGCGGAATTGCGTATCAGCTTCAGGTCTCCCCGGGCCTCGTCAGGCAGTTCCTGCTGCAGGAGCACGTCGGTCATACCCAGGACCCCTGCAACGGGCGTGCGGATCTCATGGCTCATGTTGGCCAGAAACTCGTCCTTGGCCCTGTTTGCCTTTTCCAGCTCAAGAGTCCGCTCCCGGACACGCATCTCCAGCCCTGCTGCCAGCCGTTCGGCTTCTTCCTTGGCCTTTTTGAGTTCCTCTTCCAGACGTTTGCGCTCCGTTACATCAAGAGAGACCCCGACCACCCCGGCGATCCGCCCGTTACTGTCACGATACGGGCTTTTTACGGAAAGGAAGACCATACGGCCGTGAGGTGTGTCGGCGATCTCCTCAAAGACCTGCGTCGTTTCCGATTCCATCACCAGCCGGTCATAGTCCATGTGGTCCTCACCGACCCCTGTCTCGTATATCTCCCTGGACGTCCTGCCGATGACTTCGGATTCCTCCTTGCCCAGCATCCGCAGGAGAGACGGAGAGGCCATTATTACCCGCCCCTGCAGATCCTTGGCATACATAATGGTATGCTGCAGTTCACCGAAAGCGGAAAGAAGTGCGTCGGACTTCCTAAGTTCCTCCTCTATCCGCTTGCGATCGGTGATGTCGTGTGTCAGAACCGCGACCCCAAGCACTTCGTGGTCAACAGTGATCGGGAACCGTGAGGAAATCCAATATCGGGTCTGGCCCGATCCGGGGGGCAATTCCCCTGAAAGCTCCACATTGATGTCTGCTTCTCGTGTTGCAAGGACGTTTCGCAAGCGGGGTTCTATCCTCTCGGCGACATTCGGCACGACTTCAGCCACCAGCTTCCCTCTGGCCTCGTCTTCAGTGATTCCGGTCAGTTCTTCGGCAAAAGGATTGAGCCGCATGTATCTGAGGTCCTTGTCCAGAATCGTCATTGCGGTGGGAGCATTTTGAAAAAGTGCGCTCATGAGCGCTTCATTCTTCCTCAAGGCCTCCTCGGCCTGCTTTCTTTCGGTAACGTCCTGCATGGATCCGATCATCCGGTAGGCAACGCCTTTGCTGTCACGGGCGATGTGTCCCCGATCGAGGAAAAATTTCCATGAATTGTCCGCACTTTGGAATCGGTACTCGTCCGTCCAGAATTCCGCCTCGCTGTCGATTGCCGCATGGATTCCGGAGACCACCCGTCCACGGTCATCAGGATGAATCCGTTCGTACCAGTCCTGGAGGGATCGTCCCATTTCCTCTTGCGTTTCCCCGAACACCAGCTCCACTGTTCCGTCCCAGGAAACGAGGTCGGTTTTCAGGTCCCAGTCCCAGATGACATCGTGGGTGGAAAGGTTGACCAACCGGTAGCGTTCCTCGCTCTCGCGCAGGGCTTCCTGCAACCGGACCTGATCGGTGACGTTTCGAAGGAAGTGGGCCGCACCGATCTGTCGGCCATGCGCGTCGTAGATGGGGTTGAACCGCAGGTCATAGATCTGCCCTTCCAGCTCCGATGGACCAAACTCCACCGTGATGCTGAAGGACTCTCCTTCCAGGGCCCGTTTCCACAGGGCCCTGGCCTTCTGCTGCTCCTCCGGCCACGGTGCCATGGCCTCGATCATGCTCGTGCCGATTTCGATGTCCCGCCCCCACAGCCTCTTGAACTCCCTCCTGTATCCGTCGTTAAAAAAGATGTACCGAAATTCATTGTCCTCTGCGGCGATGAGGTATTCGGTTCCCTGGGTAATGCCCTGGATGATTCCGTGGGCACGCTGCAGCGCATTTTTGGCGCGTCTGCGCTCGGTGATGTCGGCGATGGTCTGGATGGCCCCGATGATGGACCCGTCAGGCATGCGGATCGGGGCTGCGCTGGTCAGGAGAAAAAGCGGTTCATCACTGTCCTTCCGGTACAGGATCAGCTCTTCATGATGAACGCTCTCCCCCTGCAGGGCCCGCCAACCCGGAAGGTCCTGATGGTTGGGAACACCCCCATCAGGTGCCTGGACCCTGAACATCTGCATCCGCTCGGCAACCGGACGGCGGACATCTTCCTGGGAAAACCCCAAAATCCGTTCAGCAGCAGGGTTCATGTGGGTGATGATATGGTCCGTGTCATAGAAAATGATGCCCTCCACCGCAGAGTTGAGGGATGCTTCAAGCCGCAGTAATCGCTCCTGGGCCACCATCCCGATCTCTTCGAGCTGTACGGTCATCCGCTGCAGGGCATACGTGAGATCCTGAACTTCGCTTGGACCTCTGATGTCATCAGAAAAGCCGTTTTCCTGCCCAGCAACACGCAAGGCGTTTTCCCTGATTCTGCGGACAGGAACGGAAATCGTGCGTGCCACAAGGGCGGCCAGGAAGAGGGAAAAAAGCACGACAGCCAGAAAGCTGAGCGCGTGTTTTTGGAGCTTTTGGTAAACAGGGGCGAGCACCTCTGCCTCCGGCCTGCTGGATCCAACCACCCAGCCGATGGAAGGAATGGGCGTGAGTGCATATACACGCGAAACATCACCCAATGCGTTCTGATGGACTCCGGCAACCTCTTCTCCACGCAGACTTTTTGCGATAACTGGAAAATCGGACAGAAGGTCTCGCTGTTCCCAGGACACATCTAACCCCGGGCTTCGAAATGCCATGCGGCCGGTTCTGTCGATGAGGATGATCGCCCTTTCGTCTGCGGGTTGAAATGACAAGACTCCTCCCAGGTCCTCCGTGTTCAACGCGGCAATCACGATGCCTGTGAGATTGCCTGCATCATCTCTTATGCCCCTGCTTATGATGATGCCCTCCTGCCCGGCGGTTCCTGTTAAAAGAAGATCGCTCACATACGTTTCCCGGCCGGAGATGATCTCCTCGAAATACTCTTTTCCCTGCACATCCTGTCCAATAGCGTCAGGAAAAGAAGAAGCGAGAATCCTTCCGGAAGGGCTGATCCAGGAAAAGCTCCTGACCGCCTTGTAGACCTGCGTGTTCGAGCTGAGAAATCGGGATGATTCCTCCGGGGTCAAAAACGGAAGGGCTGCGCCGATCGAGTGTTCCTGGTCCAGAATATTTTCGACATATTGGCTGAAGGCAAAGCCGACTGCCCTGGCAACTTCCAAATTTGTGCGCAACTCTTCTGAGCGGCGGGTCTCTAAACGATCTTTGTAGATGAACGCTTGAATGATCAAGATTGGGACAAGAATGCTCAGGGCCAGAAGCAGGAGCCTGCCCCCGATCGAATTGAATTGGCCGGTAAGGCCGTGTTGTCGTTTGAACTGCTCAAAAATCACAGTGTATCCTCGTTATCATCATGGTACGAGGAGTGAGGCAGGTAAGCCTGAATCGCGTTCACACCAAGAGGTGATCTTCACATTTTTTTGAACAGGGACCTGTCCGGCACCCCATGTCGTCAGGCCGGGCCCGATCAGGGGAATTCATATCCCCCGACCTTTTCGGAAGATCGATTCTCGCTTGAGAAAAATTACAAATCCCAAATTGTTTACAGGAACTCAAGGCATTGTGCCAAGTGAAAAACCGTGCACCGGCCATGCTTGTGATCTGCCGGTGCACGGAATCAGGGGTGAGGGTCGATGGTCAGGAGTTGAGAATACTGCGTGCGGATTCGTCCTGAACGTCGGTGATGAACGGAATTCCGGTGGCAGCTTCGGTTTCGCGGTTGGCCGAGCAGATATCCTCACGGCCGATATCCGTGATGGAGAATTTCCGGGCTCCGGCCAGCATCTGCTGCACGCCGGCGCCAAGCTTATCCATCATGGTCCAGATGGCGATTGCGCCAAAGGGGATGTTCTCCATCTCCTTGGAGCCGACCTTGCGCAGGACTTCGTTATACCCGGCGAAAATGGATTCCGGCGTATCGCCCGATTCCAGCACGGTCTTGGGCAGACTGTCCCAGTTTCCCGAAACCGTGGCCTTTCGCTCCGGATGCAGCGCGCCCTCGATGTTCGCCCCGAGAAACCCGGGAATCATGATCGCCCGGCCCATGCAGATCAATTTGACGTAAGGGGCCCCCAGGGCCAGCCCTTTGAAGATGTGATCCTCCCGGGCCAGACCGCCGGCAAAGGAGAGGTCCACTACTTTTTTCCCTTTGGCAGCCAGAAGCGAAGCATACTCGCGGGCCTTGGCATGCAGGAAAACCGAAGGCACGCCCCAGGTCTCCATCATGTTCCAGGGGCTCATGCCCGTGCCCCCGCCGGAACCGTCCATGGTCAGCAGATCGAGTTCGGCCTCGGAAGCGAATTTGATGGCCATGGCCAGCGCTTCCATGCCGTAGGATCCTGTCTTCAGGGAAATGCGCGTAAAGCCGAGTTTACGCAGGTACTCGACATCGTTCATGAACTGCTCGCGTACCTTCTCCACCGAGCCCAGGTCCGTATACCCCAGGCGACTGTGCCGGGCAAATTTCCTGATGGCTCCCTTTTTGAAGGCCTCCTGGACATCCTGGTCTTCAGGGTCGGGGTCGACAAGGTAGCCGCGCTTCTTCAAAAAGAGCGCGTAGTCGATACTGGAGACCTGGATTTCCCCGCCGATGTTCTTTGCGCCCTGGCCCCATTTAAGTTCGATGCAGACCTTCTCACCGTACTTGTCCATGAGATATTCAGCCACACCATTGCGGGCGTCCTCCACATTGAGCTGCACGATGATTGCGCCGTATCCGTCAAAATAGCGCATGTAGGTCTCGATGCGGCGGTCGAGTTCCGGAGCAGCCGTGATCTTCCCGTTGGAGAGTTCAGCCTTTTTGTCCACGCCGACCACGTTCTCCCCGATGACGATGGGAATGCCGGTCAGGGCGCAGCCCACGGCAAAGGAGTCCCAGTATTTGGAGGCGATGAACGTCGATCCGAGGGCTCCCGTCATAAGCGGGATTCGGACCTTGGTCTGATGGCGCATGCCGAAAGAGGACTCCAGACTCACGTTGGTGAACAGACACTCGTCCGTATTGGCTGAGGAGCACAATCCCCGTGCCCCGTAATTGTAGCCCTGGATGCGCAGGGAATTGTAGGAGACCCCGAGATGGGTCGTGTTGCCGCTGCCGGCGGTGACCAGCCCGAAATCCCTTGGATAGAGCAGGCTGCGCCCCTTGAGGCTGGAGAGCCAGGTTTCGCACTTTCCTTTACAGTCCGCCCGGCACAGGGTGCACAGTCCAGATTCGGCAGGCGTGCCCCTGTTCACGGTGCCGAGCACGTCGTTACTTTTAGGCCAATGCAGCATAAACGAAAATCCTTGGTTGAAGGTTCAGCTCGATGCGGAATTGTACCCGAGCGAAATCGACCAAGGACCTAATGCACAAGTGCCCTTCTGTCGAGACTGGTTTTGCCGCTTCCGTGCAAAAAGCTACAAAAATGTACACTCCAGTTTTGACAGGAACCCGCGGAGAGAGGCATCGGTTATCTCCCCAAAAAAAAAGGCCGGCACCTCAAAGTGATCCGGCATGGACTGCCGGCTGAAAAGGACAAAAGGGACAAAAAAGACCCAAGACAAAGAACCTATGAGATCTTTCGTCCCTCATGTCCCTTTTGTCCCTTCAGTCTCTGAAGTCGCTCACTCAGCTTCTTCTTTTCCGTTCATTCAGCCGCGCTTGCACCATACGCTCGCTGAGTCCCCCTTCTTTTACAAAGGCCTTTTCCAACTGCTGGATCTGTCTGTTCAGCAAGGTACTGGTCACTTTGATCAGTCCGATGATCACGTTGGCGGCGATTGCCGGATCAGGGTGCTCGATTCCTTTTCTGAAGGTTTCGTAGTTGGCATTCCGGGTGCGGATAAGCTGACTCAGCCGCCGGGCATACGGGTGATCCATTGTCCACTCTTCACACTTCCGGACCCTCAGGAAATCGCGGTAGTCTGCAAGCAACTCTTCCAGGCTGGCCCGGGCCACGTTGGTCAGCTTGATTTCGGTCTTTTTTGAAACTGCCGAAGCCATGCTCCCTTCCACGATGTTCTGCTTCCCCGACCGGGCCGCCTGGACCATCTGATCCACTGTTCGATCCCAGCGGTCAAGAAAGCGGGCACAGAAGTACACGGTCGCATCGTATACGATTTCGGCGCGCTGGTAAGAAAGGAGGTTGCGGTATCCGCCGTGGGGGGGAATAAAGCCTTTATTCATGGAGAACTCCTGAGAGAGAGAAGAAAGAGACTCAAGGGACTTGAGAGACCAAAGTGACCAAAGAGGTGTTCTTCAATCTTCTGTCGCTTCAGTCCCTTTGGTCCCTTATGTCCTTTAAGCCATTACAATCCGTTGAGGTCCTGCGCAAACAAGCAATCGCTGGAATAAAATAAAAAAAGGACCACGGTATTTCCCGTAGTCCTTGAAAATGCATGGTGCCGAGGGGTGGTTTTGTACCACCTGTTGTACCACCCGACGCCCAGTGGTTGCGAAAC
>JBKHAV010000118.1:0-7329 GCA_046542715.1 Desulfovibrionales bacterium | reverse complement strand
AGGACTATGTACGCGCTTGCTTTAAACGGAAGCCCCAGAAAAGACGGAAATTCCCACAAGCTTTTGCAGGCAATCCTGTCCGGTGTTCAAAATACGGGAATGCATTCCCAAGAGGTGCACCTGCTGGATTGTCGGTACGAGCCCTGCGTGGGATGCGAAAAATGTCGCAAGGACAAAATCTGCACGAAATTCTATGATGGAATGACCCTGCTGTATCCCGCTGTTCAGGAGGCAAAGGGAATGGTTCTCGTCTCTCCGGTGCATAACTACAATATAACGGCCTGGATGAAGGGATTCATCGACCGGCTCTATTGCTTTTACGACTTTGAGGACACAAGGCCCAGGGGATGGTCGAGCCGGTTGGCCGGGCAGGGCAGAAAAGCGGTCATCGGAGCCATAGGGGAGCAGGCTGACAGAGGAGATATGGGGTTTGCCCTGGAAGCCATGCGGATGCCCCTGGAGGCCCTGGGGTATGAAATCATTGCTGAATTGCCGGTTATGGGGCTTTTTGACAAAGGACTCCTTGCAACGCATGAGGCGATTGTGGAAAGGGGCAGAGCGGCGGGGGAAATGCTTGCGGAAGCAATCTTTGAAAGCAGTGGCTCGTCGATGACGGATGGCTGACGGAGTACAGGACGTGAATTCCCCGCAGCATCCCCCACTCGATGGAGAAGTTCAAAGCCCTGCACTCTTGATAGGAATCAATCCCCTGGGGTAGGGTGAGCGGTATTTAAAATCAATGTCAGCGTTCAGGGGAATTCATGCAGAAGCGGCGGCGGGGCCACGGGTATCGAGTTTGCCGGGGAGTGGCCGGCGACCTCGCTCACGTGGTCGCCAATGGACAGCCTCTTCCTCTGGTCGCACCGGTTGCCGTGCAGCAGGGCCGCTGTGCAGCTCAAAACATTTTGGCGCAGATTTCCGGGCAGCCTCTGGAATTGTTTCGCTACAGAGACCGCGGAGCCATGGTCACCATCGGACGAAACGCCGCCGTGGCCAGAATCGGCGGGCGAAGCTACAGAGGATTTTTTGCCTGGGTGGTCTGGCTGGTCATTCACATCATGAACCTGATCGGGTTTCGCAACAGGCTCTTTGTCATGACCAACTGGGCGTGGGACTACTTCTTTTTCGAGCGAACGGTCCGCCTCATCATGCCCTCCTCCTGCGAGAGCCCGAGCGCGGGAAATTGCCTGAAGCGGCCGTTCATGGACAGGGATGAGGACGCAGGGGAGGGGGAAGGGTAGAACCGGGCAACGAGAGCTTGAGTCATCGTTCCGAGGTTTGGAGAAGATCGGCCACCATGGGGCCGATTCGCTGCACGATCTCCTCAATGCCGCCGGCTGTGGGATGGATGCCGTCCATCTGGTTCAGATCCTCCACACCGGCCACGCCCTCCAGAAAAAATGGGTAAAAGGCCAGATCATACTCCCGGGCCAAGCGGGGAAACACCGCGTTGAAACGGGAAGCGTACTCCCGCCCCAAGTTGTCCGGGGCCCGCATCCCGGCCAGGAGCACCTGCACATTCTGCTCCCGGAAGGTTTCGATGATGGCCCGAAGATTTTCTTCTGTCCGGTCCGGGTCCATGCCCCTGAGCATGTCATTGGCCCCCAGTTCCACGATGACCAGGTCCGGGTCAGCTTCCAGAGCCCAGCCAACCGCATTTCGCCCCCCGTCGGTGGTAGCGCCTGAGATCCCCATGTTGACGACCTCGGCGTGAATTCCCCTGGAGCGGAGGAATCGTTCGAGTTGAGCGGGAAACGCTTCTGCAGGTGCGAGTCCCAGGCCGGCAGTCAGGCTGTCGCCCAGGGCCACGATGGTGAGGGGAGCGCTCAGGGATTGTTCCACGGGGTGACCTTGGGCTTTTGTCATTGGGGGGAAAACAAGGACGATGAGCAGCAGGAGCAGACAGAACCAGTGGCCTTGAGCCCCCGGGAGTGATAGAGGTGCTGAAACGGTCGGGCCGTCCTGAACAGGGGTGGGGACCGAGTGAAAACCAATCAGGGACAATGATGAACCAACACGCACAGGATACCACCGGGACAAATATGGTTGATATGGACGCAGTCGAACTCACTTTAGAGAGCCGCGCAGGGCGGGTCAATATCCTCAAGGGGCTGAACCTGAGGGTGGGCAAGGGGGAAACGCTCTCCGTGGTAGGCCCCTCCGGTGCAGGAAAGACGTCCATGCTCATGGTTATGTCCGGGCTGGAGAGACCGACATCCGGAAGAGTAAGGGTGGCCGGCCGGGATCTCAAAGGTCTGGACGAGGATGGGCTGGCCGCTTTCCGGCAGCAGCACGTGGGAATCGTATTTCAATCGTTTCATCTCGTGCCGAGCATGACCGCTCTGGAAAATGTGGCCCTGCCCCTGGAACTGGCCGGGGACACTGATGCCGTGAACCGGGGGGCAGAGGCACTGGAGATGGTGGGGCTTGGGGAGCGGGCGACCCATTATCCCTTTGAGCTCTCGGGCGGGGAGCAGCAGCGGGTGGCCATAGCCAGGGCATTCGTGGCCAGGCCATCGCTTCTGCTTGCGGACGAACCCACCGGGAACCTGGACCGGACTACGGAAGCCCTGGTCATGGATCTGCTCTTCACATTGCAGGAGCAGCACGGCATCACGTTTGTTCTGGTCACCCACGATCCCCGCCTGGCGTCCCGCTGCTCGAGAACAGTGCACCTGGAAGACGGCCGCATCTTTGAACGGGAGTCTGGTTCATGACTCATTTGCAGACCGCCCGGACGGCCATGCGGCTGGCCCGGCGGGAGATGCGCTCCGGCCTCAAGGGATTCGGGGTTTTTCTGGCCTGCCTCTTTCTGGGCGTTGCCGTTATCAGCAGTGTGGGGAACCTTTCCGAATCCCTGAAAGCGGGATTGCAGCGCGATGCCGGCATTCTGCTCGGGGGAGACGTGGAAATCAGGTTGACCCACCGCGGGCTGACGCCGGAGCAGGAACGGTTCGTCCGCTCCCGCGCCCAACGGTTTTCCGAGGTCGTCACCTTGCGGGCCATGGTCAGGACCTCCAACGGCACCGATGCCGTGCTGGTGGAACTGAAAGGGGTGGACCGAGCATACCCGCTTTTTGGAGACATCGACCTGGATCCGGACGAACCTCTTTCCCGGGAGATCGCCTCCGGGGGCCCGCTTCCCGGTGCAGTGGCGGACCAGGGGTTGGTTGAACGGCTCGGTCTCGAGCCCGGGGATGTGATCACGATCGGGGATGCGGACTTTCAGTTTGCTGCGGTGCTGCAGTCCGAACCGGACCGCACAACCAGTCTCTTCTCCCTGGGACCCAGAGTCATGGTCGGGCTGGATTCCCTGCGGCAAAGCGGTATTTTGGACCCGGGAAGCCTGGTCCGGTACGCCTATCGTCTCGAATTGCCCCAGGGGCTGACCCTGGAATCATTTGAACAGGAGCTCAAGGAGCAATTTCCCCAGGCCGGATGGCAGGTGCGTTCGGCCCGCCAGGCAGTACCGCGGATCCAGTTTTTTCTGGAGCGCATGACCGTAAATCTGACCCTGATCGGGCTGACCGCCCTGCTGGTCGGCGGATTGGGGGTCTTGAGCGGTGTTCGCGGGTATCTTTCCCAAAAGATGAAGACCATTGCGATCATCAAGTGTCTGGGGGGGACCACAAAACTCCTTGTGACCTCCTATCTCGCCCAGATCATCGCGCTGGCCCTGGTGGGCTCCCTGGCCGGAATCGTTGTGGGCGCGGCAGTGCCCTTTGTGTTCGAGCGCTTTTTTGCCGACCAGCTGCCCCTGCCCATGCAGCCGGGAATATATGTCGAGCCCCTGATCCTGGCCGGCGTGTACGGAGTCCTTATTGCGTTTCTCTTTTCCATCAAGGAGTTGGGCCGGGCAGGGATGATCTCCCCGGCGGTGCTCTTTCGGGGAGAGGGTCAAGCCCAGGGGAAGCGAGCGGGGAAAAAGATCATGTTCGCCCTGCTGTTCGGAGGAATTGTTCTGGGGGCGGTGATCATCAGCAGCAGCAGCGAGCGGGAGACGGCCCTGTGGTTTGCAGCCGGTGCCGGGATATGTCTGGTGATCTTTCGGCTCCTGGGCGCGGCGTTCGTCCGAGGGGTCAGGCGCCTGCCCCGGCCGACGTCCCCGGGAATCCGGCTGGGAATCATGAGTGCGGGCAGGCCCGGCTCTTCATCCGGGTTGATGGTTTTTTCGCTGGGTCTGGGCCTGACCGCCCTCATCACCATCGTCCAGGTACAGTATGTTCTGCGGGACATGGTGGAGCAGAACATTCCGGATATGGCTCCCTCCTACTTTTTGATCGACATTCAGCCCGGTCAGTTGGAGGACCTGGACCGGGTTCTTGAAGACATTCCCGGGGTGGTGCGGTTCGAGCGCATGGGTCAGATCCGGGGGCGGATCGTCCGGATCAACGGGGTGGATGTGGAGCAGGCCGAGTACGACCAGGATGTCTCCTGGGCCGTCAGGGGCGACCGAAGTCTGACCTGGGCAAAGGACATTCCAGCCGGATCCACGGTCAGTAAAGGGAAATGGTGGCCCGAGGACTACTCCGGGTCACCATTGATCTCCCTTACCGCCGATTTGGCCAGGGGGTTCGGCCTGAACGTGGGCGACACTCTGACCGTGAACATTCTGGGGCGAAATATCACGGCGCAAATCGCCAATCTCCGGGAAGTGGAATGGACCACTCTGGCCCTGCAGTTCGCCATTATTTTCTCCCCAGGGGTGCTCGAGTCCGCCCCCCTGAGTTATATCGGCACAGTCTATGCCCGGCCCGGGGCTGAAACCGAGGTGTACGTGCAGACCACAACGGAGTTTCCCGGCATCGGCGTGGTGCGCATACGCGACGTGCTCGAGCGGGTCGGCGAGTTGCTCTCCCGCATCGGGAACATCTACGTGGGAATGTCCCTCATCACGCTGGGTATGGGATTTTTCGTACTGGCGGGTCTTCTGTCAGCGGATCAGTCCCGGAGAATCTATGAGATGGTGGTCCTGAAAGTGTGCGGGGGCACGCGCAGGCAGATTCTTCTGTCCTATCTGACGGAGTTTGCCCTGATCGGGGTGGCGGCCGGGACCATCAGCGCTCTGGTGGGATTGGCCACAGGATATGCGGTGGTCACCTGGATCATGGAGATCCGCTTCGTCCCGAGTCCCCTGCTGATCGGTGCCACCATCCTGGGAGCACTGGCAGGAACCATGCTTTTCGGGATAGCGGGCACGGCCCGGATCCTGGCCCGGAGTCCGGCCCCTTATCTGCGAAACGAGTAAGCCCGGGAGTCGGTGACTAACACCCGGGAGTTTCATCAGGTGTTACTGCTTCGTCCATATCTTGGGATCGTAGCAGGCCACGCCAGGCATTATTTCGAAACAGCGATTTCACCAGCGGGAAAAACGTGGCAACAATGCTAAGCCCCTGGGTCACCCAGGCGTTGGCCTCCCAGAACCTGCCGGCCTGCAGTCGCAACGCATCCCGGTGAAGGTCGCTTTCATCCACCAGCATCATTTTGCGCGCATGCAGTGTGCGCAGTTTCGATCTCAGAAACATTCACTGTCCTTCTTGAGTTCACGAAGGGTCTGGGCAAAGGGAATGCCCTTTTTGAGTTTGGCCTTGATGACCAAAAATCCGCTGACGGCTCCGAGGATATACACCAGGGCGAACACGACCAGGGCGATGATCCTGTTGTTGTCTTCCATCAGAAAGATGATCGCAAAGGTGGTCATGATGATGGCCAAAAAGCTGAAAAGAACCGTCAGCGCGGTCCAGATAACCAGATTGATGATCCTGTACTTCTCTTCCTGGAGTTCCACGGTCAGAAGTTCCAGGCGGTTGTGCACAAACGAGAGCACTGTCTGCATGAACTCCCTGGTGGAGCCGGACACATCTGAAAGGAGGGCGTGGAAATCGACCATGGTTATTTCCTTCGGAGCATCAGCCCGATAAGCAACCCTGCTGCAAAAGTGGCCCCGATGGCATAATAGGGTTTTTCGTGCACCATCCGGTCCGTGGTCTGCACCCCTTCAGAGAGCCGGTCTTCCATGAGCTGGTACTTGTCTTTGACGGCATCCAGGCTTTCCTGGAGCTTATCCCTGGCCTCTTTGGTCTTGGCGTCGATCTCTCCGGTGGTTGCTTCGAGCAGGGCCTGGGAATGGTGAATGATGGCCTGAAACTGGGTGGAGAGCTGCTTCCTGGTTTTCTCGGATACGTGCATGGGGATACCTCCTGGGGATGAACGGTTGTTTCGATTCTCCAGACGCAGAGAACCTACTCTATAGCAGAAAATACGAATCATGCAAGTATCTTAGTGTTTTGACAAAGGATTTCAAGATCCTGAACAGGGAAGAGCGTCAGAATCGGTGGTCGAAAACCCGTATCCATGGTACGACTGTTTGCAGGCCAAAAATGGTTGAGCTTGAATCAGCCGTTGAGAAAGACTAAAAAGTTCATACAATTGGAAGATTCATGCTCTGTCTTTTCCGGCAGGCAACAAGGAAATCACCTCAAGCGGAGTATCTTTATGGACACCCACCTCCTGATGACAGTGGGAGACGATCCCAGCGCGCTGTACGGCATCCGGTTCGTTGCCGGGTTCTTCAAAAACAAGGACAGGACCAGGCTGACGGTGTGTTACATCGCTTCCCAGCCTGCTTCGGTTTGGGCGGATGAACTCAACCATGAGCGGGTCACCCAAATGGAGCAGCAGTCCAAGGCGTTTGAAAAAAAAGGGCACCAGGCCTTGAACAAGGCCAAGGCCAAGCTGGTGGCCGGCGGTTTTCCCGAGGGGAAGATCGAGACCAAGCTTTTGTTCAGGCAGAACACCAAGGCCACCGATATCATCCAGGAAGCGGAGCGGGGGCTGTATGACGCAGTGGTTTTGGGCCGCAGAGGGCTGAGCCGGCTGGAGGAGGCTTTGCTCAATGAGAGCGTGAGCAAATCTCTGTTCTGCGAGGAGAGCATGGCTCCATTGTGGATCTGTCGCAAACCCGATCCAGATCGCACGGGGATATTGCTCTGCGTGGATGGTTCCGAACCGGCGTTTCGCATGGCCGACCACGTCGGCTATGTGGCCGCCAAGGAAAAGCAGCACCCGGTGACCATCCTGCGGGTGGTCAAGCCGGGAGAATCCGCCGATGCAGCCCAGGACAAAGCCTTGTCCCATGCAAAGCTTCTGCTTCAGGAAAACGATTATCCCGAAGATCTCATTTCCACAAAGATAGTGGTGCACAAATCCCCTTCCGAGGCCATTTTACAGGAGGCGGAACAAGGAGGGTTCGCCGTGGTCGCAACCGGCAGATCCGGTGCCGGGGGCTGTTCTCTCAAGAACATTTTTTTCGGATCCTTGAGTTATTCG
>JBKHAV010000117.1:0-7545 GCA_046542715.1 Desulfovibrionales bacterium | reverse complement strand
TTTCCATCCATTTTCATCCCACACGAAGTCCCGAATACCGTGAAGGCATAAAAAAACCCCGGCTGCACAACCGGGGTTTTCTCGATAGGGTTCAAGCGTTGCCTCCTGCCGGGGCCATTTTCCTCTTCGATGTAGCCGCTCTGGTCCCTGTCCATGCCTCTGGACGACTCTCCCCAGGGAGTACGGGTGATGCCGCTGCCCACGGAGTAAAAAGATTATTCTATGTTCCCATTATACTTCATAATCGAGGTGCAATCGCAAGAAATCATTCTTTTGATCCTCCCGGACACCCCCGCTCCCCACGCAATCGATATTACAGACCCAGTAGATATTTGATCTTAATGATAATTCAGATACGTACCTGTTACATTTCAAATAGTTGCAGCTTAACACTGTTAATCTTACGTACTTTTAATCAAAACTTCTTTTAAAATTTTGTAATTTTTACCGCAACATAGAGTTTTTCGCATAGATTCTATCATTTTTTTCAAGAGATTGGGTTCTCCATATATGCATTGATTCTTTCTTCCTATTTGATCTCACTGTGGTATAATACCATTTTTTACCAATCTATAGATAAAAATGGAGGATACTATGGCTTTCAATCCGTTTGGAGAGAGAGGCTTGCCCCTTGAGCAGCAGATCCAGAACTGGACCGAGCTGAACGTCAAACCCTATGACAAGAACGAGGTCCACCCGTATACCCGCTGCCGGGCCATCGTGATGAACGGGGCCGAAATCGAATCCGTGTACTTCGGCCATCAGTTCGCCCGGCATGTCCAGGATCCGGAGCTTAAAAAAAATCTGGCCATGGTCCGCCGGATCGAAGCCCAGCAGCAGAAGATGGTCAACTGGATGATTCCGGCCAACGAGTCCGTGCTGGAAAACACCATCGGGTACGAACAGGTGGCCGTGGACCTCACCGCCGGCCTGGCCCAGATGGAGCCTGATCCCTACGTCAAGGCGGCCTTTGATTTCGCCCTGCTCGAGGATTTCGACCATCTGTACCGCTATGCAGATCTTTTGGAGATGACCGAAGGAGTGAAAGCGGAACGACTCGTCGGGGATCTAACCGAGATCATCCCGGGTCGGCCCACTGTCGCCGAGCACAGGCACCCCTTCGACGAAGTGCGCAAGCCCTTTGACGCCTCGTCGGCCGACATCCAGACCATGCTCAACTGCAACATCATCGTTGCGGCCGAGCAGCAGACCATGAACTTCTACATGAACGTGGGCAACAGGGCCGACACCATGCTGGGGCGGGGACTCTACCAGGAGATCGCCATGGTGGAGGAGCAGCACGTCACACACTACGAATCCCTGATCGACCCCACGCAGTCCTGGTTCATGCGCAACGTCATGCACCATTACACCGAAGCCTACCTGTACTGGTGCTTCATGAACGACGAAGTGGACCGCAACATCAAGATTCACTGGGAGCGGCACCTGGACATGGAGATCGGCCATCTCAAGGCCGCGGCCGAGATCATGAAGAAGCACGAAGGCAAGGACCCGGAAGAAAGCCTGCCCAACAGCTTCCCCGATCCGTTCGTGTTCAGGAGCAATGTGGACTACGTGCGCAATATCCTGGCCGAACAGACCGACTGGTCTGCAGACGGGACCAACTTCCTCCCGGTAACCGATCTGCCTGAGAACCACCGCTATTTCCATCATCAGGAACGGGTGAACAGAGGTCCGGTTCCTTCTCAGGAGGTCATCCGCGAGCACATCGACAAGACCGGGCGCGACTACCGGCTGGAGCTCGGCGGGGAGCACCCGGTGGAGCGGTTCAGGCAGAAGGAAGAGGTCACGGCCTGATCACGAAACAACACTATTGAAAAGGGAGATTATTATGGCTCATGAGCTTATGAATACACTGAGGCATGACCACCAGGAGGTTAAAGACATCTTCAAGAAGATGGTCAAGAGCAGCAACGAGTCCCACAGGCGGGAACTCTGCAATTCCCTTCGGGAAGAGATCCTGCCGCATATGGAGGGAGAGGAACGACATATCTACCCCTCCCTGATGAGCACAAAGGAAGCAAAAGCCGACTCTCTGGAATCACTGGAGGAACACAAGGCCGCCCAGACTGTCCTGAACGAACTTGTTGAGATGGACCCGTCGGACGAGCGTTTCATCGCCAAGGCCAAGGTGCTTCGGGAGATGATTGAACACCACATCAAGGAAGAAGAGGACAAGATCTTCGACCACCTCGAGGACATGAAAAGCGACAGCGAACTCGATGACCTTTTGAAACAGTTCAATCAGACCAAAGAACAGACCAAATCAGATATAACCGCAACAGCATAGTATATGGATCAGGGGGGATATGCCCCCCTGTTGCTTTACTCTGCGATACATATTCTTCTTCCACCACGTGTTCTCCGCAGAAACTGCAGCTTTTCTACTTCCTTTGAAGTTCCCACGACACATCGAACAAACTTTTCCAAGGTGTAGAAGGCTTATGTATTTGTTTGCTCTATAAATTTTTAACTTGTCACATCGATTGCCGTAGAACACGGCAACAGGATGGAGGTACATGATGAACATTCCCGATATTCTCATCGTCGTGACCAGCAACTCCGAGGTCGGGGGAAAAGAGACCGGTCTCTGGCTGGAAGAATTCATGGCGCCGTATATGATTTTTCGCAAGGACGGCTACGGAATCACCGTGACCAGCCCAAAGGGGGGCGAGGTGCCCCTGGACCAACGAAGCATCGAAGGAGCACAGAAACTTCGGGAGCAGTCCCAACAATCGGTTGGAGCATCAGCCGCAACCCAGCCCAAGGGAGAGGAATTTCTCTTCCAGGAGGGGATGGAGGTCCTCAAGAATACCCAAAAACTCTCCGATGTGGATCCACAGGAGTATCAGGTCGTGTACTTTCCGGGAGGCCATGGAACCATGGGCGATCTGCCCACCAGGGAAGTCGCCGAGGTGGTCCGCCATTTCATGGAAAACGACAAAATCGTCGCTGCTGTCTGCCACGGCCCGGCCGCCTTTGTGGAGGCTAAAGGGTCCGGCGGAGAGTCGCTGATCAAGGGCCGCAAACTGACCTCCTTCACCAATGCCGAGGAAGAGGAGGTCGGCATGAAAAACGATGTCCCGTTCCTGCTGGAATCCCGGCTTCGGGAGCTTGGTGCCCACTTTCAGGGTGCCTCGAACTGGAGCGACAATGTGGTGGCGGACGGGAAACTGATCACCGGTCAAAACCCCCAGTCCGCCGAATCTCTGGCCATGGCCGTGACCAAGGCCCTGCACCAGGAAGAAGTCACGGCATAATGTGAAGTCTTCTACTGTCCAAAAGGAGAACTGCAATGCCAAGAGGGAAAAAAACTCACTCGCCGGCGGATATCGCCGGTTCTCTGAAGGGAATCGATTTTCCGGCCGGCAAGCAGGACCTGATCGAGCAGGCCCGGCACAACCATGCCGACCAGGAGGTGATCGACGAACTCGAGAGGTTCCCGGACCAGGAATACGGGAACATGGCCGACGTCATGAAGGGCTACGGTCAGGAGCATGAGCCGGCCTGAGCTGTCAAAGCGTTCACAAATGAAAACAGGCAAGGGGTGAACATCGCTCCTTGCCTATTGTCCCGGCTCTTCGTTGAGATCGTCGGCAATGACGGAATTGAGATCCACAAGCGTGGGAAACACTTCCCCGACCCCTTCCACAATGAACTGTATCGCAATTCCCGCCAAAATGAGAGCGAACACCTTGGTCTGGATAGTTAAAAATGTGCGGCCCACAACATGTTCTATGGACCACCCGGAAAGGAGCATAAGAAAAACGCTTCCGCTTACAAGGAGTATGATCACCCCCATGCCCATGAAATCCCAGACAGAACTTGCTGTTGACGCATACACCATGACCGTGCTGATCGTCCCGGGACCTGCGATGAGAGGAACGGCAATGGGAACTGCTATTTTCGGAAACCTGCTCTTTGCCTTGGCCCAACTTCCTGTTTGATCCTCCTCGGATTTCTCCACCCGTACCGCCGACCCCTTGAGCATATCCACAGCCAGGAGCAGGATCAATATGCCTCCCCCAATCCGAAAACTGGCCAACTCGATCCCGAAGATCGTGAGAAGTGCCTTGCCTCCCACCAGGGCGAGCAGCATGACGATGCAGGCCGTCACGGTCACAAACAGGGCGAGCCAAGTCCTGCTTTTGCCGGGCTGATCATCAGTGGCCTGCTGCCAGAGGGGAATTTTGCCCAAAGGATTGATGATGGCCACGAGCGCGATGGCGAAATGCTTCAATACAGTCCAATCCATGAGATACCTTCTCCTTTCTGATCCGAATGCAACATGACAAGCATACTAAAAATTCCATGTATTTCATCCCTGAACCCCTGAAACGTTCACGGGTCAGACTCCAAAAAAAATCCCCTTGCGGGTTCCAACCCCATCCTTCTGTGATACAATGGCCTGTCTCAAAAAACTGCAACAAGGAGAAGAACCGTGGAAGACAAAAAAAATATCATCAAGCAGCTGCATTCCCTGGCCCAGCTGGATGCGGACGCCTATCACGCCTACGGCCAGGCCATGGACAAGGTGGAGCATGTCGCCATCCGGGACCAGCTCGGGGTGTACCGGGACGACCACAGACGCCACTTTGACGAGCTTTCCTCCCAGATCAGGTCCATGGGCGGCGATCCCCCTGATTTTTCCAAGGACTTCAAGGGGTATTTCATCGAGGGATTCACCTCCCTGCGCTCTGCCACCGGAACCAAGGGGGCGCTGGAAGCCATGCAGACGAACGAGAAGATGACCAACAAGAACTACAACGACGCAAGTTCCAGGTCGGACCTGCCCCCTGAGATCCATTCAATGTTGGTTTCCTTTTACCAGGACGAACAGCAGCATCTCAGATTCGTGGAGCAGGCGCTCAAGGAACGGGCCTGGGAGGTCCAGGAGACGGTGTAGGGAGCAAGCAGTATAGAGCAAGCAGCAAGCTGAGAAAGGCAGAGAAGCAGGTGAGTGGGAAGCACACCCCTCTGTCCTGAAAACGAAAAGAGGAGATGAGCCAATGAACCGAAGAGGGCGTCAGCCTGGAAGCTCCAGAGGATCCCGGCCGGCCAAAAGTGGCGGCTGGGAGGGCGGAAAGGATGTGCTGCGAATCATCCTTGCCATCATCCTGCCGCCCCTGGGCGTCTTCATGCAGGTGGGGCTCGGCAAACACTTCTGGATAAACATTGTGCTGACGATCCTTGGCTACATACCGGGGATCGTCCACGCGCTCTGGGTTATCGTGAAGAAATAGGTCCATACTGGAGTTGTCTTATGGCTGAGCAGAGCAGGGGCAGAAAAGCCTCCAGTCCCAAGCAAATCCCCAAAGCCGGGTGGAAAGACATTCTCGTCAGAACAAAGGGTGAGGTCGGCAGGGACAATCTCTCCATCGTTTCCGCCGGGGTGGCGTTTTATGCCCTGCTGGCCATCTTTCCGGCCATCGGAGCCATGGTGTCCATCTACGGCCTGGTGGCCGATCCCGGGGAGATCCAGCAGCAGATCTCCGCCTTGTCCGGGGTGCTTCCGGAACAGGCCATGTCCATTTTGCAGAATCAGCTCTCCCGGGTGGCCTCCGGCGCAGGGGGCGCTTTGAGCCTGGGGGCCCTGTTCGGCATTCTTCTGGCCCTGTGGAGCGCGGCCAAGGGCATGAAGGCGCTCATTACCGGACTGAACATCGTTTACAACGAGGAGGACGAGCGGGGGCTTGTCAAACTCAACGCCATTGCTCTGCTCCTTACCCTTGGCGCCATTATCTTTGCCATCATTGCCCTGGGGTTCATCGTCGCGGTGCCCGCGCTCCTTGGAACTGTCGGGCTGTCCGACGTCGCCAGGATCCTGACCCGCATTTTGCGATGGCCCCTTCTGGCGGTATTTGTCATCATCGGCCTGGCCCTTCTCTACAGATATGCCCCGGACCGTTCCAAGCCGAAATTCCGCTGGGTGAGCTGGGGCGCTGTTGTCGCCACCCTGCTCTGGATCGTCGTTTCCGTCCTCTTTTCCCTCTACGTGACCTATGCTGGCAGCTACAACGAGACCTACGGCTCCATCGGCGCGGTCATCATCCTGCTCATGTGGTTCTATATCACCGCATTCGCCGTCCTCTTCGGCGCAGAACTCAATGCCGAAATGGAACATCAGACCAGGAGAGACACGACCAGCGGCAGCCCCGAGCCCATGGGAGCGAGGGGTGCCCATGTGGCTGACACAAAAGGTGAAAGCCGGGAGTCCACAAAGGGCACATGATCAGGATTGCGCTCGGCTTCACAGGAGCCCTGATCATTGGAATGGTCCTTTTGGACATCATTGGTACGACCCTGCTGTTGAGTGGCGGTGGCCCCCTGACCACCAGGGTGACGAACAGGATCTGGAAGGTCTTTCTGGCCGTACACCGGCACGGGCCGTTCAGAAATTTTCTGTCCTATTGCGGGGTCGGCCTCATCCTGGGGACTATCACGTTCTGGATCATGGCCTACTGGGCGGGATGGACGCTGATCTTTTCCGTATCGGAGAGCGCCGTCCTTGAAGCCCAGACCGAGGTTCCGGCCACCTTTCTGCAGCGCGCATATTATACGGGGTTTACCTTCATCACCTTGGGGACAGGCGATTTCAAGCCGGGCAATGCCTTCTGGCAAATCCTGACCGTATTTATGGCTGTGAGCGGGTTTTTCATGGTCACCCTGGTGATCACGTACCTTCTCCCCGTGGTTTCGGCCGTTGTGGAGAAACGGCAGCTTGCCATCCACATCCGGTCCATGAGCCTCCAGCGAAACGGCCTTCTGCCCTCTTCCAGCAGGATGGGCCTTCAAGGGCTGATTACCAACCTGCAGCCCTTGAGTGAACGGGTCAGCCGTTTGGGACAGCAGCATCTTGCCTATCCCATATTGCATTACATGCATGCCGCCGACCCCAATGCTTCCCTGCCTCTGGCTCTGGCCGAACTGGATGAAACGCTCACCCTCATCTTCAAGGGCGCCGCTGAACTGCCGCCCGAAGCAGAAACCCTCCTCCCGCTGCGGCACAGCCTCACCTTCTACCTGTCCACTGTTCACGCATTGTATTCTCCCCGGGGAAACACCCCGCCTCCTGCCCTGCCCCTGGATATGCTGCACCATCTCGGCTTGACCCCCCTCGCTTCCAAGGAATTCACAAAACGAATTCATGACCTGGAGGAACGACGACGCATGCTCCAGGGTCTGGTTCAACATTCGGGATGGACCTGGCAGGACATACAGCGTTTTCATCACGCCTGAACATCGGGAGGATACGCGATTCTTATTTAAATGCGATTTTTTCAATACTATTTAACCATTCAAGAAAATAGCATCAGCCATTTTCACCACATACAGACCTCTATCTCCAAGTAAATTTGCCTTGCAATGAAATAAAAACTGTTGAATATTCAATGTATCGATATTGCACATTAAAATTTACAGTTTTTATGCACCTAAAAATTTCGTTTTACAGTTCATTTTTCATCGACAGGCGGCGATTTACCGACTTCCCAGGAGGATGGATGGAAAACAGGGCAGGACCCG
>JBKHAV010000116.1:0-7549 GCA_046542715.1 Desulfovibrionales bacterium | reverse complement strand
CTTTTAACAGTTCCATACATGTGAAGCTTTATGCAGAACATCATTGTTGCCATTTCGCCCTGCCCGAACGACACGTTCATTTTTGGAGCATGGATCCTTGGACTTCTTCCCGGACCTTCTCCGCTGAAGGCGTCTTTTGTTTTTGCCGATGTCCAGGAGCTCAATGTCGCGGCAGAGCAGGACGCATACGATGTCGTCAAAGTGTCCGCAGTCCAGGCCATCCGGCTCGAAACAACCCACGTCGCCCTGAAAAGCGGCGGTGCGTTCGGTCTGTCAGCCGGTCCGAAACTCGTCGTGCCCCGGGGGGGGACTGATACGCCATTGACCATTGCCGTTCCGGGGCTTAAGACCACAGCGTGGGAACTGCTCAAGGCAGCGGCAGACTGGAATTTCGAACCTGTGGAAATGCGCTACGACCGCATCATGGATGCGGTTACCTCGGGCAAGGCCCAGGGGGGGCTGCTGATCCACGAAAGCGCCCTTGCCTTTGAACAGCACGGACTCCACTGCTGTCTTGATCTCGGAGCGTGGTGGAACACGTACGCGGAAGGTTTTCCCCTTCCCTTGGGCACCATCCTCGCAAGCCGCAGGCTCCCCTGCGGGTTGCGCGATGCGGTAAACGACCATATACGAAGAAGCATCGAGTTCGCAAAACAAAAACCGGATCACATCCGGCCGCTCATCAGGTCTTTGGCTCAGGAAATGGATGATACGATCATCGCGAAGCATATCCATGCCTATGTCAGCCACTTGACCGTCGAACCGGGCCGGGAAGGTATTGAAGCCATGCTGAGGCTCAAGGAGTTGATGAACCATCCTGGTGCATTTCCGGCAACAGGGGATCGGATATGCTGAGAGGGGCGACCACCGCAGCCATGCAGAACCTCAAAGCGTATTTCGCCGTGGAGATTCCTGCTGTTGAGGAGATTTTGCACCAGGAGACCGCCGGGTTGGCACCCATTGTCCGCCCGGTGGCGCAGCACGTGCTGCAGGCCGGGGGCAAGCGACTTCGGCCGATGCTCTGCATCCTGGTGGCCCGTGCCGCAGGTTCCTCTGCAAACGTCTACCCTCTTGCCGCGGCCCTGGAACTGCTTCATTCCGCCACCCTGCTTCACGACGATATCCTGGACAATGCCGCCCTGCGCCGGGGGAGACCGGCGGCCCATGTTACGTTCGGCACGACCGAGACCATCCTGGCCGGGGACGTTCTGCTCGCCCTGGCCAACAAGTTGGTGGCCTCCTACGGGATTCCCGCCCTGATGACGAGTGTTTCCGAGGCGATCATGCAGACGGCAACCGGTGAGATTCAGGAAGTGGCCAGGCTCGGGGATCAGAAAATCACCCGGGAAGAGTATTTTGAGATCATCACCGGAAAGACAGCCTATCTCCTGCGATCGGCCACCGAATGCGGGGCCATCCTGGCCGGGGGCGGAGAGGAGATGACCCGGGCCGCCGCCCGGTACGGGCTGAACCTGGGGATCGCTTTTCAGCTGGTGGATGACGCGCTGGACTATTCAGCCAGCTCCTCAGTCTCGGGCAAGCCCCTGGGCGGGGATCTGCGGGAAGGAAAGTTCACCCTTCCCCTGCTCCTGTATCTGGAAAGCCTGAAACCCGGCGAACGGGACGCTTTTGTTCAATCCATCGCTGCACAAGACCTCACGGATGATCAGATCAGCGCCATCTTGAGCGCCATGAAGGCCCAGGAGTGCGCAGAGCGGACCCGGGCCGAAGCGCAAAAATATCTGGAAAGATCCAGAGCGGCCCTGGAGCATCTGCCACAAGGTCTGGAGAGAGATCACCTGGAGCTGGTGCTCGAGTATGTCAGAACCCGCGAAAAATAGGACACTGCACACGAATGCACAACGACGACCTTCTGCTCACCCTCAGGGATTGTATGAAAGCCGCCTTCCCCCAGGTTCTGGTCAAGCTGGTGCAGGAGGCCATCAAAGAAGAACCCGATTTCAAGAGCATCGCCCGGGTCATTGCCATGGATCCGGCGCTGACCACGACGATTCTCTCCCTGGCCAATTCTCCGTATTACGGCTTGAGCACGGAAGTCGTCGAACTCGAACGGGCCGCCGTGGTTCTGGGAAACCGGGAGCTGCTCAAGCTGGCCCTGTCTGTTTCGTTTCAGGGCAGAGTGAACCAGCAGCTGGGAAAATGCGGGATCGACGTCAGGGAGAGCTGGGGCCTTATTATCTGGTCGGCCACTGCAGCCCAGCTCCTCGCGGCCCGCATATGCCCCGGAGAACAAAATCAGGTGTACATCTCCGCCCTGCTCAAGGACCTCTCCCTTCTCCTCCTCTGCTCCACGGCTCCTGAAAAGCTCCCCGTGTACAAGGGCGACGCCCCGCTTCTCTGCCTCCACCCCGGGCAACTCGAGGCAGAGCGAAAGGCCTGGGGCGTCGATCATGCAGAGCTGAGCAGCGAACTCTTGAAGGAGTGGGGCTGTCCTGTGAGCCAGTGCCGGGAGATTTTGCACCACCATGACATGGCCGGAGTGGAAAAACACGACATGTCCACTCGGGCTGTCATCCTGGCCACAAGATGGTCCGAGGTGGAGTATCATGCCCGGAAAAACCCGGGGCTATTGATCCAGTTTCGGACCCAGCTTTCCAAGCTGCTCGATCTGAGCCCGGAAGAGGTGGACCGGATACGCAGCGAATGCATCGAGCAGTACAAATTGTTTTCAAAAGCCCTGGAGCCCGAAAAATCAGGGCAGGATTCCTTCCAGTTCGAAGTCCCGCTTGACGATCTCCAGGAAGCGTACGTGATGAGTCTGGATTTTCAGCATGTGCAGGGCGGGATCCCGGGAATAACAGAGACCATGAGCAGGCACCTGCGCTGGACCTTTGATCTGAGGGAGTGGGAACTGGGCATCAGAAAGCCCGGTTCGGCAAGATGGATTTTTTCTCGTATCGAAAATGGGCAGGTGGCGACAACACGAGAACTTGAATCCCTGCACGATATTCCCTGGTCGGAAGGGGGAGTGGAATTCAAGCTCCTGGCAGGGGGGAACCTCTTTGGGGAGCTGCGGATTCCCAGGTCGGGGATCACCCCGCTGGTGGAAAAAAAAATCAATCTCTATGTCCGCTTGGCAAGCTTCGGACTCCAGCATTATTTTCAGAATCTGGCTGTTGTCGAGGGCAAGGCCAAGACGCTTGAGCTACTTCCTCTGGCAGTGGCGATCATGGACGATGCGGGCTTCATCCAGGATGCCAATGCGGAGATGCACCGTTTTCTCCAGCAGGAAGAATCCCTGGTGGGCGAGCGCTTCTGGCCACTGCTGGTCAAGTCCAGAGGGGCTCAGATGGATGCGAATTGGAAGACGTTTTTAAAGGACAAAAAAATTCCGTTCTACAATCGGGTGATCTTCGCGCTTGCTCCTGTCGAATCTGCCCACCAGCCCAGCTTCTACCTGACCGTGCACCGCAGAGTCGAAGGCGGAATGCAGGTGATGGTCGAGGACATTTCAGGGGTCTCCCATCTCGAGGTCGAAGCCATCAGGCAGAGGGAGTACCTTCAGAACCTGCTCAGCTCCATGCAGGATCTTGTCTTGACCCTGGAACGGGATGGCACGATTTCGTTCGCTTCATCCAGGTCGGAACAGCTGGTGGGAAGGAATTTCTTCACCATTGCCAAGCCCATGGGGATTTTCATCAATGTCTGGGGACCATCAGTGCTGGACTCCCACGAAGGGCCTCTGCAGGTCAGTATCCAGGTGGGCGACAGCGAGGCCAAACCCATGGAGATGATGATCTCGAAACTGCAAAGCGTTGCAGGATCCTACATGGCTGTCGGAAGAGATCTTTCCATCATCCTGCGCCTCGAGGAGAAGATCAAACGCCAAGCCATCTACGACCATCTCACCAATATCTTCAATCGCCATCAGTTCCAGCTCTTTTTGAACAAGGAGATCGACCGTTGCCATCGGGAAGGCCGCAAGCTGGGGCTCATCTTCTTTGATGTGGACGGGCTCAAGATCCTCAACGACAAACAGGGCCACGCGGCCGGGGATGCCATGCTCAAGGAACTTGGGCGCATTCTTCGGGAAGGATTCCGCAAGGGCTTGGATTTTCCCTGCCGCTACGGGGGCGATGAGTTCGTGGTGCTGTTGACCGGCATCACTTCAGGAAAGATCCTGCACATTCTGGGCGAAAGGCTGCTGGAAGCGGTCCACGATCAATTCAAGGGCACGGTGGGGCTGAGTGTCGGCCTGGCGATTTTAAAGGACAAGGAAACCGCTGAAGACTTGATCAACCGTGTCGACCGCGCCACCTACCAGGCCAAGGTGCAGGGCGGGAACAGAATCAGCTGGGCCGAGTAGGCTGGACAGGGTTGCCCATTGGCAAGCCGAAAATTCAAAGATCAAAGAGAGAAGCGCATGCTCACTCGTTTTGAGGTCGCACTGAAGGCGGATATCCGGGATGTCCTGGCCGAGAAGGTCGGACGGAAGATCACCCGGGAGCTTGGCATGCCGGTTCGACATGTCCGGCAGATCAAGGTGTACACCGTGGCGGGGCTCTCCCCGGAAGAACTGCAGGAGATCGAGGACAAAGCAGTGCTTCACGACCCGGTGCTGCACAGGATCGGCCGCACTCCCCTGGCAGAAGGTTTTGACTGGGCCCTCGAGGTGGGGTTTCGTCCCGGGGTCACGGACAACGAGGCCCGCACCGCATCGGAGGCGATCCAGCGGGCCCTGGGGCTCGGCCAGGACAGCGACCTGGCCGTGTTCACCTCGACCCAGTACCTCCTGAGCGGAGACTTCAGCAGTGAGGACGTGGAACACATCGCCCGGGACCTTCTGGCCAACGAACTCATTCAACGGTTCACCTACAAGAGCAGTGTCCAGTGGGCCGAAGACCCGGGATTTCCGGCCGAGGCGGCCATGGTCACGGGCCAGGCCAGGCCCCACGTGGAGAGCATCGACCTTTCCTCCATGAACGACGAGGAACTCGTCACCTTCAGCAGTGAAAACGTCCTGGCCCTGAGCCTCAAGGAGATGCATGCCATCCGCGACTATTACGCGCGGGAGGATATCCACCAGGCCAGAGCGCAGGCGGGACTGGGTCCGGTCACGACCGATGCGGAACTGGAGGTTCTGGCCCAGACCTGGTCCGAGCACTGCAAGCACAAGATCTTCAACAGCAGGATCGACTACCGCAACAACGAGACAGGCCGCCGGGAAATCGTGGACAGCGTCTTTTCCACCTTTATCCAGGGCAGTACGAAAAATCTGCGCCAGGCCATGGGAGGGGAGGATTTCTGCCTTTCCGTGTTCAAGGACAATGCCGGCGTGATCCGGTTCACGGACGAGCACAGCGTGTGCATCAAGGTGGAGACTCACAACAGCCCCTCGGCCCTGGACCCGTACGGCGGGGCCCTGACCGGGATCGTGGGCGTGAACCGCGACCCCATGGGGACCGGGCTTGGGGCCAACCTCATCTGCAACACCGATGTGTTTTGTTTTGCCTCCCCGTTTCATGACCAGCCCCTTCCGCCCCGCCTGCTTCATCCCCGCAGGGTCCTCGAAGGCGTCAGGGAAGGGGTGGAGCACGGCGGCAACAAGTCCGGCATTCCCACGGTGAACGGGGGACTGGTCTTTGAAGAGCGCTACCTGGGCAAGCCGCTGGTCTTTTGCGGCACGGTGGGGCTCATGCCCAGAACCATCCAGGGCCGGCAGAGCCACGAAAAGAGAGCCCTGCCCGGGGACAAGATCATCATGCTGGGGGGGCGGATCGGCAAGGACGGGATCCACGGGGCGACATTTTCCTCGGAGGAGCTGCACGAGGGCTCCCCGGCCACGGCAGTGCAGATCGGCGACCCGTTCACCCAGCGCAAGATGTATGATTTCATCATGCGGGCCAGGGACATGGGGCTGTACAACGCCATCACGGACAACGGCGCCGGCGGGCTCTCCTCCTCGGTCGGGGAGATGGCCGAGGACAGCGGCGGCTGCTTTATGGATCTTTCCCGGGCCCCTTTGAAATATGACGGACTCATGCCCTGGGAGATTCTGATTTCCGAGGCCCAGGAGCGAATGACCGTGGCCGTGCCCGGGGACACCCTGGAGACGTTTCTCACCCTGGCCCGGGAGATGGATGTGGAGGCTTCGGTTCTTGGGGAATTCACGGACAGCGGCTATTTCCACGTGGTCTACGGCGACCGGGCGGTGGCCTATCTGGAGATGGCATTTCTCCACGAAGGCGTTCCGCAGATGGAACTGACCGCGGTCTGGGATCGCCCCGAGAAAGGGATCGACCGGGTGGCAATCCCGGCTGTTGCCGATCCCGGGGGGCTGCTTACGCGAATGCTCGGGCGGCTGAACATCTGCAGCCGGGAATACATCATCCGCCAGTACGATCATGAGGTCCAGGGGGGCAGCGTGGTCAAACCCCTGGTGGGGCTCAAAAACGACGGCCCGGGCGATGCGGCCGTGATCCGGCCGGTTCTGGACCGGCCGGAGGGACTGGTGGTCTCCTGCGGCATCTGCCCCAAGTTCAGCGACCTGGACGCGTACTGGATGATGGCCAATGCCGTGGACGAAGCAGTGCGAAACGCCATTGCCGTAGGCGGCAACCCGTATCACATGGCCGGGGTGGACAATTTCTGCTGGTGCGATCCCGTGCAATCGGAAAAGACGCCGGACGGACACTACAAACTGGCCCAGCTGGTCCGGGCCAACCAGGCCCTGGCCCATTTTTGCCAGGCCTACGGCGTGCCGTGCGTCTCGGGCAAGGACTCCATGAAAAACGACTACACCGGAGGCGGGGTCAAGATTTCCATTCCGCCGACAGTGCTCTTTTCCGTGATCAGCGTCATCCCGGATGTGAACAAAAGCGTGACTTCGGATCTGAAGCAGGAAGGGGATCTCGTCTATCTGCTGGGGCTGACCCGGCCGGAGCTGGGCGGGAGCGAACTGGCCAGTGAACTTGGACTTTCCGGCGGCCTGGTGCCGGAGGTGGACGCCCTGGCCGCCAGAAAACGGTACCGGACAGTGTACCAGGCCGTGCAGGAAGAGCTCGTCACCGGTTGCCACGATCTGTCAGACGGCGGCCTGGGCGTCGGTCTGGCAGAGATGGCCATTGCCGGACGGCTCGGCGTCACCCTGGATTTGGACGCCGTCCCTGTGCTTGGCGAGCTCACCCCGGAGGAAATCCTGTACAGCGAGTCGGCCAGCCGCCTTCTGATCACGATCCGGGAACAAGACCAAAACCGGTTCGAACAGCTCTTTGCCGGCCAGACCCTTGCCCTGATAGGCCGGGTCACAAAAGATCCCGCCCTGTCCGTTTCCCGGTCAGGCCGTCCATACCTCAATCTTCCGGTGGAAACGCTGGCTACAGCCTGGAAGGCGACGCTGGACTGGTAGAGGCAGGCCGGAGCTTAAGTTTCAGGATTTAGGATTTAGGTTTTGCTTCGAATTCCGAATTAACGAATTAACGAATTAACGAATTAACGAATTTTGAATTTCAAATCACCCCTTGTCCGAGGCGGCCATCGCTTCCAGCTGGCTTCGGATTTCTCTGCGCGCGGCTTCCAGGAATTTCGG
>JBKHAV010000115.1:0-7599 GCA_046542715.1 Desulfovibrionales bacterium | reverse complement strand
CTGGACCGCGAGGCACTAACAACCATGGCCAACAGGATCGTGACCATGACCCGGGAGTTCAACCTGCGTGAGGGACTGGCTCCGGACATGGACCGGCTGCCAGGGCGGCTGACCCGCGACGCGCTTCCCTCCGGGCACTGCCTCACTGAGCAGGAGATGGAGATCATGACCCGGGAGTATTTCAGGGGTCGAGGTTGGGACGAGAAGGGCCATCCGAAAAACTGACCCGGATTGAACGTCCCGGTTGGACAATTCTTTGGAAAGACGTCCGGATCCGGAATGGTGGAGTTGACAATGCTTGAAATGGCCGTATAAGAACGTCTTCACGTTGTTATCGGTTTGAGAACATCTCTGTGAGACGAGGTCCAGCTGCATACCCGTCGAACCATTCCAGATCTGTCCCCCCGCCGATTGTATTTTGGTCCCGATCGTCTGTCCTGACTCGGCCGGCAGCCCCCGTCTCATGATCTGCTGATCGCCTCCGCGCACGGCGTTTTCCGCCTGCCGGACTTCCATGCAACAAAAGGATATCCTTTGACTTTCCAACCTTTTGGATTTCACCCGACCATTACGTCCAACATCAAGGCCCAGGGCTTTGTCGCCCCCACCCCCATTCAAGAACAGGCCATGCCCGCGATCCTTCAGGGCCGCGACGTCATGGGCCTGGCCCAGACCGGCACGGGCAAAACAGCCGCCTTCATGCTGCCCATTTTGCAGCGCATCCTCGACAAGCCCGCCCCTCGCGGCGCCGGAGTACGTGCTCTGGTCATCGCCCCCACTCGCGAGCTTGCCGAACAGATCCACCGCTGTGCGCTTGATCTGGGACGGAAGATTCCCTTCCGCAGCGTTACCGTCTACGGCGGTGTGGGCATGAACCCCCAAACTCGCGCCCTGCGCCAGGGCGTCGAACTGGTCGTGGCCTGCCCGGGCCGACTGCTCGACCATATGCGCCAGGGCAACGTTCGATTCGACAAGCTGGAAACCCTTGTTCTGGACGAAGCCGATCACATGTTCGACATGGGCTTTTTGCCGGACATCAAAAAAATTCTGACCGCTCTGCCTGCGCAGCGCCAATCCCTGCTCTTTTCCGCGACCATGCCCTCGAGCATCCGGGGGCTGGCCAACGAGATCCTTCACGACCCGGTCACCGTCAGCATCGGCAGCCAGCAGCCGGTGAACACGGTCTCCCATGCCATCTACCCTGTGGGACGGGACGGCAAGATCCCCATGCTCATGGCCCTTTTGCATGAGCACCGGGATGATTCCATGATCGTGTTCACCCGAACCAAGCACACTGCCAAAAAGCTGGCCGCACGGCTTTGCGCCACCGGACACAAGGCCACATCCCTGCAGGGCAATCTCTCCCAGCGCCAGCGTCAGAGCGCCATGGACGGGTTCCGCAAAGGATCGTTCCGCGTTCTGGTGGCCACGGATATAGCGGCCCGAGGCATCGACGTGAGCAAGGTTGGCCATGTGGTCAATTTCGATATGCCGGGCACCGCTGAAGCCTATACTCACCGCATCGGACGGACCGGCCGTGCCGAACAACTCGGCCAGGCCCATACGCTGGTTACAGGCGAGGACAGGTACATGGTCAGGGCCGTCGAACGGATCCTCGGCCAGCAGCTGACCCGCAAGACCATTGAGGGCATCGAGCCGGCTGTTCTGGAAAACACCATGAGCAGCGCTCCCCGGCGGGAAGGCCAGCGGACGGTTTCGAAATCCGGCAAGCCCTCAACACCATGGCACGCCCGGAACCAGCGCCAGGCCCAGCCGAGCAAGCGCCAAAAAGACGCGAAAAAATCCGAATCCAAACGGATCTTTCTCTAAATTCAGCTGGTTTTCCCCAGATCTCAAAAGCCCCTCTCATCAGAGAGGGGCTTTTTTCTTCCATCACGACACGATCCCATGCTTCTCCTGCGGCGTATTTTTGTGCATATCTGTTGCCGACTGCGTAGGCGGATCAGGTGTAATCTGCTCGTCCTGACACAACCGTTTACGGCGTCATCACCGCCTTGATGAACTCATCCTCTTTGTTTCGAAAATCGCGGTACGCTGCCGGAGCATCGTCAAGGGTGAGCCTGTGGGAGATGATCGCTGCAGGGTCGATCTCCCCTTTTTCGATCCGCTCGAGCAAAGGCCGCAGATAGCGGTGCACATGGGTCTGACCCATCTTGAACGTCAGCCCCTTGGCAAAAGCCGAACCAATGGGGAATTTGTCGGCGAATTGCGCGTAGACCCCCGGAATGGACACGGTCCCCCCCTTGCGGCAGGCCTGGATCGCCTGGCGCAGAGCATAGGGGCGGTCGGTTTCCAGCCGCATGGTCTGCTTGACCTTGTCATAGACATGGCCCACCCCTGTCCCGTGCGCTTCCATGCCCACGGCATCGATGCAGCAGTCCGGCCCCCGGCCGCCTGTGCGCTGTTTGAGCTCTTCGGTCACGTCCTCATCCGACTCGTAATCGATGGTCTCGGCCTTGCCGAAGGTTTCGGCCAAGCGAAGCCGGGGCTTGACCCTGTCAATGGCGATGACCCTCTCCGCACCCAGCAGGTAGGCGCATCGAATGGCGAACAACCCCACCGGACCGCATCCCCAGACCGCCACAGTGTCCCCGGGCTGAATGGCGCAGTTCTCCGCGGCCATGTATCCGGTGGGCAAAATGTCCGAAAGAAACAGCACCTTCTCATCGGGAAGCCCCTCCGGAATGGTGATCGGGCCCACATCGGCAAAGGGCACGCGGACGTACTCGGCCTGCCCGCCTGCATAGCCGCCCAGCAGGTGCGAATACCCGAAGATACCGGCTCCGGAAAAACCGTACATCTTTTCCGCCATCCAGGCATTGGGGTTGGTGTTGTCGCACAGAGACCAAAGCTCGTGTTTGCAGAACCAGCACCTCCCGCAGGCGATGGGAAACGGCACCACCACTCGATCGCCGATTGTGATGTTTTTGACCTCCATGCCCACCTCGACCACCTCGCCCATGAATTCGTGACCGAGGATATCGCCGCGCTCCATGGTCGGGATATATCCGTCATAGAGATGCAGGTCCGAACCGCACAGAGCGGTCAGGCTCACCTTGATTATGGCGTCGTGGGGCGTAATGATTTTCGGATCCGGAACGTTCTCCACCCGCACGTCACCCCTGCCGAACCAGCAGACTGCTTTCATGATCGTCCTCCTTTTCCTCAGCCTCTGGGCTGCCCGGATATGGTGGCTGTTTCGCCGGTCTCCATGAGCTGCTTGAACCGGCGCAGGTCTTCCCGGACCATCTGGGAGGGATTGTCGCCGAAAAGCTTGGCGAACTCGGCCCCGAGCCGCCCCCCTGGAGGGTCGTAGCTGAGGACGACCTTGACCTCGGTGCCGCGGTCACCCGGCGCATCCGTGAACAGGACCGTCCCGCCGCCGGCAATCTCCGACCCCTTGACGGGCGCCCAGTCGATGCTCCTGTTTTCCTCCTCTCGTGTGATTGCCGCGTCCCACTCCACACGGATCCCGACAGGCCCTTTGGCCACCCAGTGCGATCGCGTCGAATCGATAACCGTGACGGATTCGAGGTGGTTCATGACGACGCTCAGGTTTTCGAAGTTTCTCCAGAACCCGTACAGATCCTTCCTGGGCCTGAGCACGGTCACGGTGCGCTCGACCTGAATGGGTTTTGGATGTCGTAGTCCTTCCATATGCTTGTCCTCCTGATCAGGATTGTAATCCGTCATTATTGCACAGAGGCAAAGAATGTGACCAGGAATTGCTGCAAACAGGAATGCAAAACAGCCGCTCCCAGTCACACGTTTTCTTTGGACCGGGGCGGCTGTTCTCGAACGAATCTGAAAAATTTGGAAAAAATTGGAGCTGGATGGAAAGGCGCTGGAAACGCTGTGGGCCGTTGAAAAATACGAACGGTTCTGTACAGAGGGATGGTCAAAGGCCGGGGCGTAAAGCCCCGGCCTCAAGCGGACTACTGCTCCAGCTGCTGAATGCCGTCCAGGCGCCAGCTGTCGCCGGGGACGGATTCGTTGCGGATGAAATGCCAGATTTCCTGAACCTGGGAGGGCTGCTGTCTGGTAGGGTCTTCGTGCATGAGCACATCGAAATACACCGAAGCCACGCTTCGGCCTTCCTCCTGGCGGACCTCGAGGAGCCTGGCCTTGACCAGCAGAACACCGGCAGGATGCCGGTCATCGTCCTCTTCTGCCTGCCTGCGCACCTCACCCATCAGTTCGGGGGTGACAAAGCCGGCAATGTCATCCAGGTCGCGTTCGGCCCAGGATTGCTGCATGCGGTTGTACATGGCTTTGGCCCCTTCGAGGAAATCGTCCTGATCGAATCCTTCGGGAACAGTTACAGCCTGGGGCTTCGGCTCTTCCGGGTTGACTTCGGAGCCCTGCAGGTGCGCCCAGGCATCGCTCCTCCCCGGACTTCCGCCTGCAGACTGGGGAACCGGCTCTACGGCTGCCCGCCGGGAGCGAAGCACCTTGGTCAGCAAAAAGAGCCCACCCCCGATAAGGAGGATGTCGATCAGATTGATGCCGCCGAACCCTCCGCCAAAAAGCATGGAACCGATCAGTCCGCCCATGAGCAAGCCGCCGAGCATCCCTCCGAACCCGGGGCGGGCAGCCGGACCGCCCGGCCTGGCCTGGGCTGCGTTCTGCTGCGTGACGCCGTCCCGCTGGGTCATGGTCTGCTGTTCGGTGGAACTGGGTTTTGAAGCCGGCTTGGAATATGTCGACTTGCTTCCGAAGCTGCGGCCGCCGCCGAAACGTTTGGCATCGGCATCGTCCACAAAGGGAGTCAGAAACATTATTGTTACAAACAACAACAGGACTCGGACCATCTCAATCCTCCTTAGGGAATTTGGGTATGCCTGAAGCGGCGTGTGGACCGGATAATATGCTCTTGATAGGGCCGTAGAAAAAATCAGCTACGTGCAGATGGCCATCTCGTCAAGCAGAATCAGAAACGCGGGCACCCCTTGGAATGCCCGCGCTCTAGTTCATAGACAATCAACCGCTATATCTGGCCTCAGGTCACGAACAGCTCACCTGATCTTTTTTCCATCTCTCTTTCTGTGTATCGTTCACAGTTATCTTTTACCCGTTCAGCTTTTGTGGAAACGGCGGTCCCAATCGTATTCACGACTGGTGACCACATCTTCGAGGCGGCGGATGCGACGTTCCAGGCTCTCGAACTTGCGTTTCAGCCTGTGCACGGCCATGGTTCTGGAAGCGGCGTAGGACTGATAGAATTCCTCCTCGTCCTCAGCCTCGATGGGCTTGACCGGTTCCGGTTTTAATATGAGGGCGGCAAGGACATACAGGCCAAGCAATGGCCAGATCCCGGTAATCAGTCCCATGATGATTACAAACATTCTGAACCAGAACACGGATATCCCAAAGTATCGGGCTATCCCCTTGCACACACCGAAAATCATGCCTTTTCGTGACCGGTAGATCGGTCCTCGATGCGTAATATTCATGAAATGTCCTTTTTCTCTTTTCCCAGGATAATGGTTTCGAGATTTTCGACCCGTCCTTCCATCCGTTCCATTCCCTGGTAGATTTCCTGGATCATCCTCGCTTCAGAAGCCTGTTCTTCCTGGCTGCCGCTCCTCCCGGAACGAAGAATCTTCAAGGCGAGCAGGATGAACCCCAGAAAGATGACGAGGCGCAGAATGGTCCACAATTCAGCATATTCCATAATTTTTCACTGTGAGTGTTGAGGGTGATAGTTTCAGCACTGCATACACCATTTTCCTTTTCCAGAAAATAACCATCTATGCGGACTGTTCTTTGAGCTGTTGTAATTCCAGTTCCACGTCTTCATCTCCTTCCAGCCGGCGAAACTCCGATTCCAGTCCCGGTCCGGCCAACGGACCTTCCAGTTCCGCCTCGGATTCCATACGCTCAACCTGCTGCTGAAAACTTTCAAACCGGGAAAAAGCGTCCTGGCTCTCGGCCATGCGCACTTCGCTCCGGCTCTTTTTGCGCTCCTTGGCCCGGGTGTGCCGCTTGACGAGCAGTCGCTGCTTTTCCTTGACCGTGGCGAGCTTCTCCTCCAGCTGAACGATGTCTTCCTGGCACTGCTCGACCAGTCCGTCGATCCCCACAAGATCGCTTTCCAGGACTTCGATCTGCCGGGCCAGTCTTTTTTTCTCGATCAATGCCTCACGGCCCAGATCGTCTCGTCCTTTCTCCACAGCCAGCCGCGCCCGATCATGCCACTGTGTGGTTTTCCCCTGCAGGCTTTCAAGCTCCCGCTGCAGCCTCTTCTTGGCGGCCATGCTCGATGCGCAGGAAGCCTTGAGCTCTACCAGTGTCTCCTCCATCTCCCGGATCATGAGCCGGATCATCTTTTCCGGATCTTCGGCCCGGTCGAGCATGGAATTGATGTTCGAACTGACAATATCCTTGAAGCGCGTGAAAATGCCCATAAAAATCCTCCTGAAAGTTTTTTCTTGCTTTGGGAATGGCAGAAAACATGCCAGAATCGGAGATTTCTCCAAGCCTTTGGAAAACCACAAAACATTATCAACTTGACACGACACCATTCTGGCGTAATTTACCACTTGTTATCATTTTCGACCAAATTTTATTTTTTTTCCATACAAAAGGTTTACTCCCATGATTCAGGAAGCTCTTGGCGAATCAGAACCCTTCCTCCTTTTCCAGGAGCAGCTCTCCCGCGTCGCCCGGGTGAACAGGCCAGTGCTTCTTGTGGGTGAACGGGGCACAGGAAAGGAGCTTGCCGCGTCCAGGCTCCACTTTCTTTCCCATCGCTGGAAGTCGCCTTTCATGACCCTGAATTGTGCCGCCATTCCCTCCGGTCTCATGGAGTCCGAACTCTTCGGCCATGAGGCCGGGGCGTTTACCGGCGCGCTGCGTCGTCGGGCGGGACGGTTCGAAGCCGCGCACACCGGGACCCTTTTTCTGGACGAGATCGCCACCATGGATCATGTGCTGCAGGAAAAGATTCTCAGGGTGGCGGAATACCATGTCTTCGAGCGCGTCGGCAGTGTCGAACCGGTCCAGGTGGATGTGCGTTTGGTCTGCGCCACGAACTGCGATCTGCCGTCACTGGCGGAAAGGGGAAAGTTCAAGCGGGATCTTCTGGACAGGCTGAGCTTCGAGGTGCTTACCCTCCCTCCTTTGCGGTACCGCGGGGAGGATATTCTTCTGCTTGCCGCCCACTTCATCCGAGGCATGGCCGGGGAATTGGACATGCCCCAAGCACCAGGCTTGTCTGATCGGGCACGGGAGCAGCTTCTGCACTACCCCTGGCCCGGGAATGTGAGGGAACTCAAAAATGTGGTGGAGCGCGCCACCTATCAGTGCGAGGGGAAGAATATCGAAGCATTTCGATTCGACCCCTTTGCATCGTCCTATCGGCCGATGGACAACCCTGAAGGCCCGCAAGTCCAAAACGCAGCTTCAGTCGAAGAATCGGCTGCAGGTGACACTGTCAACCTTGAGACTCCCTTGGCCGTTCAGGTCAGAACCCTGCAGAAGGCATGCGTCAAAAAGGCTCTGCGAGAGAGCCGCCACAACCAACGTCAGGCCGCGGCCCTCCTTGGTCTCACCTATCACCAGTTCCGCAATCTTTTC
>JBKHAV010000017.1:0-33815 GCA_046542715.1 Desulfovibrionales bacterium | reverse complement strand
AATTCGTAAATTCGTAAATTCAAAAATTCCAAATATTTGAACTGGTAACGGAGCGTTTTTCCTGGTCCAGGATGATCTCGGCGATACGTATGAAAGCATCACCTCCTTCCATTTTCGACTGCATCGTGGTCGGAGCCGGGCATGCGGGCTGCGAAGCGGCCATGGCCGCGGCCCGGCTCGGACTGTCCACCCTCATGCTGACCATCAACGTGGACCGGATCGGCCATCTCTCCTGCAATCCGGCCATCGGCGGCCTGGCCAAGGGCCACATGGTCAAGGAGATCGATGCGCTGGGGGGGTGCATGGGAATCTGGGCTGATCAGTCCTCGATTCAGTTCCGCATTCTGAACATGCGCAAAGGGCCGGCTGTCCGCGCCACCAGAGCCCAGATCGATCGGAAATCCTACCTGGAAGTCGTGCAGCGGGACGTGTTTGCCCAGGAAAACCTCTGGGTCCGCCAGGACATGGCCGTTCGCCTGCTGACCGGAGACCGGGGGGTCACCGGCGTGGTCACCCGGCTGGGTGAGCGCATCTCCTCGCGCACCGTCCTGCTGACCACCGGGACCTTTCTCTCCGGACTCATCCATGTCGGCCTGGACAATTTCAGCGGCGGACGCCTCGGGGACCCGGCGAGCGTCGGCCTTTCCGAAAGCCTGGCCGAACTGGGCTTCACCCTGGGAAGGCTCAAAACCGGAACAGTCCCCCGCCTGCTCGGCGCAAGCATTGATTTTTCCGGTCTCGAAATCCAGCCCGGTGACGATCCCCCTGCGCCGTTCTCCTTCCGGTCCACCCGGGTGCCCCTGCCGCAACGCCCATGCCACATCACCTATACCAACGAACGAACCCACGCCGTTATCCGCACAGGATTTGACCGCTCGCCCATGTTCACCGGCGTGATCAAGGGGACCGGAGCCCGGTACTGTCCCTCCATCGAAGACAAGATCGCCCGCTTTCCGGACAAGGAGCGGCACCAGATCTTTTTGGAGCCCGAAGGGCTGGACAATCCCGAAGTCTATCCCAACGGCATCCCTACCAGCCTCCCGCTGGAAATCCAAAAACAGATGCTCGCCACCATCCCCGGCCTGGAACAGGCCCAGATTGTCAGGCCGGGGTATGCCATCGAGTACGATTTTGTCCCCCCGGTCCAGCTCAAGCCCACCCTGGAGACCAAAATTGTCCCAGGACTGTTCCTTGCCGGTCAGATCAACGGGACGTCAGGGTATGAGGAAGCCGCAGGACAGGGACTTTGGGCCGCTTTGAACGTTTTTTGCAAGCTGACCGGCAGACCGCCACTGCTTCCCGACCGGAGCAGTTCCTACATCGCTGTTCTGGTGGATGATCTGGTGACCAAAGGGACGCAGGAACCCTATCGGATGTTCACTTCCCGGGCCGAGCACCGCCTTTTGCTGCGGGAGGGCAACGCCGATCTCCGGCTGACCCCCACGGGTCGTGAACTCGGGCTGGTGTCGGATGCACAATGGGAGATCTTTACAGCGCGCAGATCCGGGATTGCCGAAATCCTGCAGGGGATGAACGAAATATCCATTCGTCCGGATGCCTCCACCCGGGAAACTCTCGAGCGCATCGGGGCGTCCATCCCCAAAAAAGGGGTGAACCTGGCGCAGGTCCTCCGGCAACCCCAGCTCGGCATTTTGGATCTTGCGCCGTTTTGGCCCCGCCTGGAAGATTTTCCAGCGGACGTTGTTCAGGAAGCGGAAATACAGGTCAAGTATACCGGGTATCTGGAAAAACAGGGTGAGCTGGTTGACCGGTTCAAAAGGATGGAGCAGGTCCCGCTCCCGGAGGACATCGAGTACCGCGACGTCACTGGGCTTTCCAGGGAGGCGGTGGAAAAACTCTCGAGCATTCAACCCGTGACCCTGGGACAGGCAAGCCGCATCTCCGGCATCACGCCGGCAACCATCGCCTGTCTGGAGATCTTCCTGAAGAAGCGATCCCTGCATCGGAGCAAAAGATAAGAGCGGACCACAGAATCCAAGGACTCGACACAGCATGCATGCCGCACTGATCGGCAGAATCGGCCGGTTCACCCTGGATCGCGGACACACGTATATCCACATGGCGTCCATCCTGGGCCAGGTTGCCGGCGCATTCCTGCGCCTGTCCTTTCTCAATCATGTCGTGCGCAGAGTCCTGGTCAAGCAGATCTACTTCACCTCTGTGGAAGCCGTTCCCGTGATTTTTGGGTCCGCTCTGATCCTCGGATCCATCATGGTCAACGCTCTTTTGGCCCTGCTCACTTCGCTTGGCGCATACGACCAGATAGGCGAATACCTGCTGAAGGTGATGTTTTACGAACTTGCACCCATCACCTGTACCATTGTTCTTCTCCTGCGTTCCGGGACCGCCATCATCTCCGAGGTGGCCCTGATGAAAATCAACAGGGAGATGGACACCTTGAACATCCTGGGCGTGGACCTGATGGAATACATCTTTCTTCCCCGGATCCTGGCCTTCATCATTTCAGGACCGGCGCTGGCGTTTTGCTTTTCCATCGTGGGACTGATCGGGGGCTTTCTCACCCTGGGGTTCTTCCATGACATCACCTTTGACAACTATGTGGACCAGCTCTTTCTGGCTGTTCAGGAGCGCGATTTTTTCATCCTGCTCCTGAAGTCCTTTTTTCTCTCCCTTGCCGTTGTCCTGGTCTGCCTGCAGAAAGGGATCACGGTTCGATCCAGCTTCACCGAGGTCCCCATCAAGCTGATCCAGGGGATGATGCACACCATGTTCATGATCATCTTCATTGAAGTCTTCTTCGGCATCGCGAGCCGGTTGCTATGAGTTTTGACCTCACCGCCTGCCTGGGTCGGGATGAGGACCTCCTCTTTTTGGCCGACTCAACCGTGGAGCAGGCGAAACTTCTGCACATGACCGCTCTGCTCCAAAACCAGGTCGGCTTCGTCTCCGAAAGTGTCCCCTTCCTTTCAAACCTGAGCGCCATCGAGAACATCACCCTGGGGACCATGTACACGCAGAACATTTCCCTGCAAAAGGCTGAAAAACGGATCAAGCCGGCCATTGCGGCCCTCGGTCTTGACGGGTTCATGCACATGCGCAAGGAATCGATTCCGCAACGAGAGCTTGCCATAGCCATGTTTCTGCGTTGCCTGGCTTCGGACAACCGATACGTTTTTCTCGAATCCCCTTCAGTCCTGGTCCTTTCCACCGTGTTTGACTGCAGGTCCAGGGTCGATTCCAGGGTCCACTTCTGGGTTTCGTGCCTGATGCCGGACCGGGAATATTACCGGGACTTTGACCTGAAACCGATGCTCCCCCAAGGATAAGGCCATGTCACAGACCTACCGCGATATGGAGTTCAAAGTCGGGGCGTTCATCCTCCTGACCCTGATCATTGCCGTGTTCCTCATTTTCTATCTCGGATACAAAAAAGAACTCTTTGCAGAAAAAGTCCGGTATTTCGTCATCAGCAAGAGCGGGGAAAGCATCGAGCGGGGCATTCCCGTGCGGTTGTCCGGCTTCAAGATCGGTCAGGTCAGTGACGTGGAACTGGAGAGCGCAGGCAACATCAAGATCGAAATCAACATCCTCAAAAAACACATGCACTGGTTTCGTCTGGGATCGAGGCTTTCGGTGGACCGGGAAGGGCTGATCGGAAACGCCTTTCTCAAGCTCCTTCCTGCCGGATCAGACAATGCGGTGCTCGAACCCGGTGCCGTGTTCGTCCTGGAATCAAACGCCAGATCCGTGAGTGACCTGGTGGCCGAAGCCCAGCCGGCAGTGGATGATTTGAAGAGCATCGTGGCCAATATCCGGGCCTTGACCGATCAGTTCGTCGACAAGGAGGGATCCATTCAGCAGCTCCTGTCCAACCTGGAGACATTCAGCACGATTTTGGGCAGTGAAACCGGAATGATGAACTACCTGCTCAATGACGAACGCCAGGTCCTTCGCATTGAAAGCATTCTGGCCCGAACAGAGAACACCATGGCCAATATGGAGGCATTGACACGCAGTGCCAATGCGCTTGAACACGATGTTTCCGGTACGGTTCTGGAGGCACAATCCTTTGTTGCGGAGTTGCGCGGTCTGTCCCCCGAGATCAGGCCCATTTTGGAAAACCTCCAGGAGGTATCCCTGGAACTGAAAAAGGCGACAAAGGATCTGGACCGCTTTCGTGACAAGGGGGAGTATACACTGGATCTGGGGACCGGTGTCCTGCGCGGTATCAAAGGGACCTGGCCCCTTTCCAGGCATCAGGAACTCTCAGAACCGGCAACCCTCCCCACCCCATGAGACGGAAAACACCTTTAATACTTTGATCGGATGCGGCATGCTGATGAAAATCTTACCTTTCCTGCTTGTGGTTCTGGTTTCCGCCTGCGCACCCGGCCCTCCCCCGCTCTACCCCCCCTCACCGAAGCTGGAACAGGGAGCGGCCAAGCGCGTGGAATATATCCAGGCGTTTTTGGAAGGTCGCTGGTGTGATGCCCGATACCTCTTTGCAGAAAGCCGGGATGCGTTCCTGCGCCGAGATGATTTTTGCGCTGTTGCGACAAACTATCTGTACGCGTGGAAGCTCCACTCATATCTCGGACAGGAAGATCCCCTCCTGTTGCAGGAGGCACTGCACATGTCCCGAATTGGCAGGAGTTGCCCGGACATCGAACAGGCGGCCCAGGGGGCAGTGGTCCAGACCGAGCGCGAATCCGAGTACCGGAGTCTGATCAGGGACGGGCGCTTTGACGAGTTGACAACCATCCTGGACAAAGAGTCCGACCCGCTTTTTCGTTCCGTCTATGCCCGGAAAGCCGCGGGCCGGGCCTACAAAGAAGGACAAGCCCTTCAGGCGAAAACTTTGCTGGAACAGGCACTGCAAACAGATGCAGCCCATGGCTGGACAGTTTTTCTGGTGGAAGACTGGAAGCTTTTCCATGCCCTGGAAACCGATGCGGTGATGCAGAAGCGGATATCTGATCGGATCACCCGCCTTGGTCTCCTCATTCAGGACTGCAGTGAATCTCGCTGAAAAGTTTTGCTCGTGTCCTTTTCAAAAAGGCTGTTTCGTCTTACATATGCTGCAGAGCAACCATGAACCACACACCATGTTTTTGTTGAACTGGTTATTACGACGCAGATACTCCGGCCGAGCAGACGGTACTGTCACCAAAAGGTCAGAAATCACATCGCTTCTTACCTTGGCACAGACGCAGCAAAGCAGGGTCGAACTCGTTTTTGACAGAAACGAGCGCCAGAGACATACCGTGACCTGCATTCTGGCCGAGACCACTGCCGACAGTCTCGTTCTCGAACTTCCCGGTTTTTTGACCATTTCCAGAGCCTGGAGAGGAAAGCGGGTAGACTGCTCCTTTACCGTCACGGTTCAAAAGAAGAATACGGCTCACTTTGGATTCACGGCCACCGTGGTGGATCTGAAACCCTGCGGCAACGTTCCCTGCATCATTCTCTCTCTCCCCGGGACCATGGAACTGCGCCAAAAACGGCTGCACCTGCGCATCAAGCCTCCTGCCCGGGATATCCAGGGATTGACTGTCTGGCCCGCCCCCTGGGGCCGGCATTTCCACGCACATTTCCTTGAAGCGATCCTGAAGACCCCGGGAGTCAGCTCCGTTCCCCATCAGCATGGGCCGGTTCAACTTCTGGATCTCTCTGCAGGAGGGGCACGCATCGAACTGGACGTACAATCTTCACCCTCCCTGTTCCCGAAGCAGATCAAATACCTGCTCCTCAGGCTCGAACTTGCGCAGGAAAAAAACATCACTATTTACCACCTCCTTGCCCGGGTTGAAAATGTCGTTCACCACAGTGATGCGGGAACCCTTGAACTCGGCATGGAATTTCAGATGCTGTCCCAAAAAGATGCACCGGACAGTCGGTGGAAGCGTATCGACCCCCGCAAGGGCATCGACACCCTGGGAAACTGGGTTTTCCAGCGCCACCTGGATCTTTACCGGGAAAAGGGATTGACTTGAAACCAGCCACTGGGGAATAGTGGCCTCACCCTTTTCCCTTGCAAAAACACCTAACGTGGAGGGCATATCTTGGACGAGGGTTCAGAAAGTAGATTCATGACCATACTCCGCAGAATTTTCAGTCCCAAGTCGGAAAATCATGTTCAGGAAATGATTCTGGAAGCCAGGGCCGAAGGCGAACTCAAGGGCGATGAAGCGGCCATGCTCCTGAATGTTTTGCGGCTCAGGCAAAAACAGGTTCAGGAGATCATGGTCCCGCGTCCAGACATTGCTGCCGTGGAAGCGGGCAGTTCCATTCAGGACGTGGCTGAACTGATTATCGAAAAAGGCCATTCCCGTATCCCCATCTACAAGGGGAACAAGGATCACATCATCGGTATCGTGCATGCCAAGGACCTCCTCAAATCCCTGCTTGATCCCGCTGAAAAGGATCGAACCCTGGAATCGATCATGCGCCAGCCCCTGTTTATCCCGGAGACCAAAAATCTGGAGAACATGATCCTGGAGTTCCAGAGCAAAAAGGTCCATTTGGCCATTGCTGTGGACGAGTACGGCGGAACATCGGGATTGGTCACCTTTGAAGACGTCCTGGAGGAAATCGTCGGCGAGATCGAAGACGAGTACGATATCCAGCGCCCCGATGAGATTCAGCCCCTTGAGGAGAACACCTATCTCGTGGCCGGCAGGGCTCTTTTGGAGGACCTGGAGGAGGATTTCAATATCTCCCTGAAATCGGAACAGGTGGAAACCGTGGGCGGGTTCATCACCGAAAAGATCGGCCGTGTTCCCCAACCCCAGGAAATCTTCGACTTCGACGGGTTTCGATTCACCATCAGGGATGCTGACGCCAAACAGATTCACTGGATGGTTGTCGAGCCTCTGGAACTTCAGTATCCCTCTGAAGAGTAGTGACTCTTCCTTTTTTCCTGATCATTGCCGGTGCATGGTTCGGTTTTGCCAACCCTCTGTACCATGTTCCCCCCATGGCCCTGCTCTTTCCCGCAGGGCTCATCCTCCTTAGCCTGCGCACCGCCACCGTGGGGACGGGATTTCGGACAGGGTGGCTCGCCGGCTCCATGGCCTATGCCGCGGCCCTGTACTGGATCGTGATTCCCGTGCACGTCTATGGGGGGTTCCCCCTGATTCTGGCGCTCCCCTGCCCCCTCCTCCTGGGCTTCTACATGGGACTGTATCCAGGGCTTTTCTGCATGCTCGTGCGCTGGTCCCGGGACCGGCTGTCCTGGCCTCTGGCAGGGCTACTGGCCGCATGCGGCTGGACCGTCCTCGAACTCGTCCGGGGATGGCTGTTCACGGGGTTCCCCTGGCTGGTCCTGCCCTCTGCATTCAGCCCCTGGCCCCTTGTACTGCAGGCATCAGCGTTCACAGGAACCTTTATCCTTGCCGGTCTCCTGGTCCTGCCCTGCGCCTGGCTGATCATGGCCCGGGGACACCGTCTTGCCGTGGCAGGCTCCCTTCTCCTTTTCGCGGCTCTTACTGGATACGGCTTTTTCGAACTCCGTCAGCCGCTGCCAGAAGGAGACTCCCTCTCGGTGGGCATCATTCAGGGCAACATCGACCAGAATCTCAAATGGGATGACAAATACCAGGACGCCACAGTGGATCACTATCTCCAGTTGAGTCGGGAGCTGATCGCGGATCACGATCCCGACCTCCTGGTCTGGCCGGAAACCGCGTTGCCCTTTTACTTTCAGGATGATGGCCCCTTGAGCCGAAAGGTCCGTGAGTTTACCGCGGCCCATGAGGTCCTTCTGCTCGTCGGGGCTCCCGGCTACGAACCCGGAGAAGTGGATTACGCGTATTTCAACCGGGCCTTTCTGGTCGGTCCGGACGGTTCGGTCCAGGGGACCTATGACAAGCAGCACCTGGTCCCCTTTGGCGAGTATGTGCCCCTGCGGCCCCTTTTCCCGTTCATGTCCAAGCTGGTCAGCGGCGTAGGAGACTTCGAAGCCGGCAGCCATGACGGCCCACTGACCCACGCCAATCTTGCTTTGGGTGTGCTCATCTGCTATGAGACGATATTCCCGGAATTGACGGTGAAACGGGTGGCACAGGGCGCCAATGTCCTTGTGAATATCAGCAACGATGCCTGGTTCGGCGCATCATCGGCTCCCTGGCAACATCTCCATCTGGCCGTGTTGCGCGCAGTCGAACAGCAGCGATACCTCATAAGGGCGACGAACACCGGTATTTCGGCATGTATCGACCCCCGGGGAAATGTCTTGAACCCATCACCCCTTTTTGAAACATCATCCATATATTGTAGTACTATCCACATGATGACCCAAACCACGTTTTTCAATCGATACCATACTGCACTGCATGCAGGGACATTTCTCACGCTGGCACTGATCATGGCTTACGGGGTTATGAAAAACCGGAACCGGGCCAAACGGTTCTAAGGGGTTGGCCATGTTGCAGTTCACCGATCTCAAACATAGGGCTGTCGACCTGCTGGAGGATTTTGAATCGCTCTGGAGGCGTCTTTGACTTCAGCAGGAACAAAGAACGGCTGGATGAAATAGAAAAGATCCTCTCCAGCACCGCAGCCTGGGAGGATCACGAAAAATTCACGCCCCTTTTGCGGGAGAAAGGCACCCTCCAGACCCTTCTCGAAGAATTCAACGATCTGCAGAAAGCCAAGAACGACCTCGAAGAATGGCTGGAACTGGCGCAGGAGGAGCCTGGTCAGGAGATACTCCTGACCGTGCAGGAGCATCTGCACGAACTGGAGGAAAAACTCCAGCAGGCGGAGATGCGAACGCTGCTCTCCGAACCCGAAGACAAAAACCCGGCGATTCTGGAAATCCATCCCGGCGCCGGAGGGACAGAGGCACAGGACTGGGCGGAGATGCTTTTTCGCATGTACAAACGTTGGGCCGAGCGCCACGATTTCAACGTTCGTCTCCTTGATTTCCTCGACGGCGAGGAGGCCGGAATAAAGAGTGTGACCCTGCAGATAGACGGCCCCCATGCCTACGGACTGCTCAAGGGAGAAAAAGGAATTCACCGGCTCATCCGGATCTCTCCTTTTGACGCTTCCGGCCGACGGCACACCTCTTTTGCCTCGGTGGATGTCTATCCGGATATCGACCAGGACATTGAAATTGACGTGAAGGAGGAAGACATTCGGGTGGATGTGTTCCGTTCCAGCGGTCCAGGGGGGCAGAGTGTGAACAAGACCAGTTCGGCCATCCGCATCACGCATGAGCCCACCGGCATTGTGGTCCAGTGTCAGAATGAAAAATCCCAGCACCGGAACCGGGAAAGCGCCCTGAAGGTTTTAAAGGCCCGGCTCTATGAAATTGAACTTCAAAAAATCGAAGACAGCAGACAGGCCGATTACGCCAACAAAGACGCCATCTCCTGGGGCAGTCAAATCAGAACATACACGCTTCAGCCCTACAGGCTGATCAAGGATCATCGCACCAACACTGAAATCGGCAATGTGGACTCCGTTCTGGACGGAGATTTGGATGAATTCATCCGCAGCTATCTCCTCTATTTGCATGAAAAACGACAGACACACTGAATTCAAACTGGATTTGATAGTCCAGCGGGAGATTGAGGAGTTGTGCAAGGTCCTCGAGGCTGTCGAACCCGGGGACAGTGAACAATCCAATCTGGCTGTCTTTCGGCTTTTCAAGGGTGTGCCTGTAGAGGAATGGGAACATCTGGCCAAAAAGTTCGGATTGTCGAACTGGTTGGCCGTCCCGTTCGAGAGCGGCGAATTTCAGGGATTGGATGCGCTCCAGGCACGGATCGATCAGCTGATCCATCAGTCCACCCATGACCCCCTGACCGGAATTGCCAATCGAAGGGCCTTCCGGGAGGCCCTGAGTCTGGAGATCGAACGCTCGCACAGGCTCAAGACTCCGATGAGTCTGGCCATTCTCGATATTGACGATTTCAAGGATTTCAACGACCGCTACGGTCACTTGTGCGGGGATGCCGTGCTGGTGGAGATGTCCGCCACCATCAGAAACCAGATCCGCAAGCTGGATTTCGCCGCCAGGCTCGGAGGGGAGGAGTTCGGCATCATTCTCACGGGAAGCGGCATTGTGGACGCTCACAAGGTGCTGGAGCGGATCAAGGGAACGATCAATGCTCTTCAAATCCCATGCGATGGCGGCACCATTGTTTCCCCCTCCTGCTCCATCGGAGTGGCCTGTTACAAGGGTAGTGTGCCCATCAATCCCAAAGACATCATCAGCGAGGCGGACAAGGCGCTCTACCGGGCCAAGGAGCAGGGAAAGAACCGCATCGTTTCCGCGGTGCTCATGGGCTATTCCATCTCCGACTCCACATTGGTGAAACAGGAAGAAAAACGGTTCCTCCTTTCAGAGGAATAGAATCCAGCATGCCTGTTGCATGTCCACGATTGGAACGTCAAAACGTTATGATACGAGAAAACCAGACCGTCAGCATCTCCATTCTCAGCGGAAAGGGAGGGGTCGGAAAAACCAATTTGGCCCTGAACCTGAGCTATGCCCTGTATAATATGGGGCGCTCGCTCATGATCATGGACTGTGATCTGGGCCTTGCCAATCTGGACGTGCTTCTGGGGGTTTCCCCGGACCTGAACCTTCAGGATCTTCTCCGGGCGGAAATCAATGCCAAAAACGTGCTCTACCCCATAGAACCCCGGGGATTCGATTTTCTGCCTGCAGCCTCCGGTGTCCCGGAACTCGTTGAGATGGATGAGGATATCCGTGCCCATCTGCTGCAAAAACTCAATTCCATGTTCCGCAATTACAATTATCTCATGCTGGACCTGGGGGCAGGAATCAGTTCAACCGTCCTTTCCTTTGCGGCCATGACCAGAAAACGGATCATCGTGCTTACCCCGGAGCCGACATCCCTGACGGACAGCTATGCCTTGATCAAGGTGCTTGCCACAAAACACGACATCCGGGATTTTCTGCTGGTGGTCAACCAGGTCTCCTCTCAGGAGGAACTCAAGCAGACCACCACCAGAATCACCAACGCCTGTGAGAAGTTTCTCGACATCCGTCCCGTGCTTCTCGGCCACATCCGCCATGATCCCATGGTCACCGAATCCGTACGCCGCCAGGTTCCGCTTCTCAAGTTCGCACCCCGTTGCAAGGCCAGCCTGGACATCATCGAACTGGCCCGAAAAATTGACGCCCTCAGACAGCAAATGCTCCCCCAAATCGTCGCGGAGCATGTTTTGAATCTGAATTTTGACTTTCCTGAGGACTAGTTCTTGACGAACCCTTGGATAATAGCGCATTCTGATAATAATTCAAAGGAGTTCAATGAAATCTCAGGGAGGCGTTATGAACAAAAGCGAACTCATCAGGACTTTGGCTGAACGGTGCAATATCCAGGTTGACGAATCCGCGATAATCGTCAATTCATTCTTCGATTCCATAAAGGATTCCCTCAAGGAGGGTGACCGCGTTGAAATCCGTGGGTTTGGAAGTTTCAAACTCAAAGAATATCAAGGATATGTGGGACGAAACCCGAAAAGTGGGGAAGAAGTCAGGGTCAAGCCCAAGCGACTCCCCTTTTTCCGTCCCGGCAAGCAGCTCAAGGAGTATGTAAACAGTTGATATCCCGGAAATTCTTTTTATGCCTTCTGGTTTTGTGTTCTTTTGTGATCTCCTTTTCGGCTCGGGCCGAGCAGCCCTGGGTGGACATCGTCTATACGGCGAACACCTTCGGTGAGTACAAGCCCTGTCCATCCTGAGGCGGTCAGACCATTGGCGGGCTGGCCAGGCGGGCCACCCTTTTTTCGCAGCTCAAAACGTCCAATCCGGAAACGCTCTTCCTGGCTGGTCCCTTTGAGTTTGCCCCACCCCAAGGGCAGTCAGGGCCGGCCCAAACCGGCAAGACTCTGGCCAGGGTTTACTCCCTCCTGAAGTACGATGCCGGGGCGCTTTCCTCTCAAGACATCGCTGTGGTCTCTCGATCCGATCTGGAGCAGGGCCTCTGGCTCGCGCCTGAGGAAGCCGGCAAATCCGTGATCGTTGAACGGGCTGGACTGCAGATCGCTGTTTTTTTTCTCCCATCCCTTCAAGACAGCTTCATCCTTCCGAACACGGCCATGAGAAACCAAATCGATGCCCTCGCCGCCGACCTGAAAGGCAAATCCGACCTGCTTATCGGCATCAGCCCATGGGGCGCCCAGGGCGAGCGCTTTTACCTGGAAAACGGAAATCCTCGATTTGACATTCTTCTCGGTGCAGGCAATGGTCCCGGCTTGAACGGACAATTGCTCAACAAGGGGAAAACCTTGTGGGTGCGGCCCTACACAAAAGGCCAGGCCGTTCAGAAGATCGAGGTTCTCGCCTCTGCTGTGAAAAATCCGGAGACTGCCTGGAAAATCGGGGCGAACATGACATTTGCGTCCCTGCCCCTCAGGGAAACCATGCCGGAAGATTTGGAAACCCAGACAGTACTTCAAGGCCTCGAATAATCAGGCCCTCATCCTCGCGCTCACAACCTTTGAGGTTCCAGCATATGGACACTACGCTTTGTGATGTGAATTTCTATAAGATGCACGGGAGTGGAAACGATTTCGTGCTGATCGACAACCGCACGGTCGGGCTGTCCCCGGATCAGATGGAAAAGTGGGCCCAGGCGATCTGCAAGCGTTCCTTTGGTGTGGGCGCGGACGGCTTCATCGTCCTCGATCTTCCCGGCGCGAACCAGGAGGGGATCGATTACATCTGGCATTTTTTCAATGCTGACGGCTCCAGGCCGGAAATGTGCGGCAACGGCTCACGATGTGCCGCATTTCTGGCGCATCACCTGGGCATGGCCCCTGCCGAACACGTCCTCGGCACAGATGCCGGCCCGATCAAGGCTCAGGTGCTGCCGGACAAGGGAGAGGTCCGCGTGCAGCTGACCCCGGCCATGGACATGCGCACGAACATTTCTCTCGACCTGGGCAGAGGGTCCAAAGACGTGGTCCACTACGTCAATACCGGGGTGCCCCACGCAGTCCTGGTGGCAGAAGAAGTTTCCGCGCTGGACGTCGCCGCCCTGGGCAGGACCCTCCGCTTCCACCAGGAGTTCGCCCCGGCAGGGACAAACGCCAATTTCATCCAGGTCCTTGACAGAGACACCATTGTGTTGCGTACCTATGAGCGCGGCGTTGAAGGCGAGACCTACGCATGCGGTACCGGCGCAGCGGCATCGGTTGCCGTTGCCCATGAGCTCGGCCTTGTCGGGCGATCCGTTCACGTCACCACGTCCGGGGGCGAACACCTGCGGGTCTCCCTTGAAGGAGACCTCATCTTTCTTCAGGGAAACGCCACCCTTGTCTATTGCGGGACCCTCTCCCGGATAGCTATGGGACTTTGAGAATCACAAGGAGGAACTATGGAATTCACCGGAGCGTTTACGGCCCTGGTCACACCGTTCAAGAACAATACCGTGGACGAGGAAGCGTACAGAAGACTGATCGAATGGCAGATCGAACAGGGCATTCACGGTCTGGTCCCCTGCGGGACCACCGGGGAGTCCGCCACCTTGTCCCACGAGGAACACAAACGCGTCATCTCCATCTGTGTGGATCAGGTGAAAGGACGCATTCCGGTTCTTGCCGGTGCAGGTTCCAACAATACCAGCGAAGCCATCGACCTGACCCGCTATGCCATGGAAGCGGGTGCTGACGGTGCCCTGCTCATCACCCCCTATTACAACAAACCCACCCAGGACGGGCTCATCGCCCATTTCGAAGCCATAGCAAAAGAGATCCCCATCCCCTTCGTGGTCTACAATGTCCCAGGCAGGACCAGCGTCAATCTTCTTCCCCAGACGCTGGCCCGGATGGTTGAAAAGATCCCCCAGATCATTGGGATCAAGGAAGCCACCGGCGACCTGAAGCAGGTCTCTGAGGTCATCGAGTATTGCGGTCCGGATTTCGTCGTGCTTTCAGGCGATGACTTTACCTCCCTCCCCCTGCTCTCCCTCGGAGGAAAGGGGGTCATCTCCGTCGTTTCCAACATTGTCCCCAAAATGATGGCTGGAATGTGTACGGCGTTTTTCGAGAATAACATGGCCAGGGCCCAGAAGCTGCACTTTGACATGGCTCCCTTGTGCCGAGCCATGTTTCTGGAGACAAACCCCATTCCGGTGAAGACATCCCTTCATCTGATGGGCCGTCTGGGTCTGGAACTGCGACTGCCGCTGATTCCGATGCAGCCTGAAAATACGACGCTTCTGGAAGGGGCACTTGGCAAGGCCGGCCTCCTGTAAGCATCAAAGCCGGTCACTCAGAAAGGGCAGAAGGGGGCCAGACGGCCCCTTTTTTCGTTGCATGCGACCTTCAGGAAGAAACGACCACTTCGTCGTGGCCGTCCCTTTCAGCAACAAGTACATCCACATGCTCGGCCCTGGCGGTCTCAATCCGCTTGCCCACAAAATCCGCGTTGATCGGCAGTTCCCGGTGGCCGCGGTCTACCAGAACCATGAGTTCGACCCGGTTCGGACGGCCGAAGTCCAGAATGGCTTCCAGGGCCGCCCGCACGGTTCTCCCCGTAAACAGCACATCATCGACAAGAAGCACATCTTTGGCGTCGATGTCGAAAGGAATTTCCGTTCTGCTGATCTCCGGTGTCCCGGTCATGGTGGTCCAGTCGTCCCGGTAGAGATTGATGTCCAGCTTTCCAAGAGGAATGTCGCGATGCAGCTGCCTGGAAATGATTGCCTGCATCCGCTCAGCCAGCTCGGCGCCCCGTCGCTGGATACCTACAAAGACCAGATTATCCGCCCTGCCGTGCCGCTCCAGCACTTCATAGACAAGCCTGTCCATGGTCCTGGCCATCTCTTCTGCTGTGAGAACGGTTCGCCTGCTCATGAATTTGAACACCCTGGTTGTCTTGTGAAATATTGTGTACCCACCGTAAAAGAAGGGAGCTGAACTGGCAATGCTCTGGCCGGACCTCACCACAGGCGTACTTCTTCGCCGCATAAAACGGTTCACCGCAGAAGTGGTCCTTGCCGACGGCCGGATGGTTCGGGCGCACTGCCCAAATACCGGAGCCATGACCGGGTGCTGTGAACCCGGGCGGCGGGTGTATCTCTCGAAAAGCGACAACCCGGCCCGAAAACTCCCCTACACCTGGGAGATGATCGACATGGGCGGTTCGCTGGTGGGCATCAATACAGGCAGAACGTCCCAAATCGTGGAAGAGGGGCTTCGCAAAGGAACCATTGCGGAATTGTCCGGGTATGGCGTCCACCAGCGGGAGGTCACGACGTCTCCTGGAACCCGGATCGATTTTGGACTGTTTTCCAATTCCAGACCCGACTGCTTCGTGGAGGTCAAAAACTGCACCCTGGTGGACAAGGGCGTGGCCTTTTTTCCTGATGCCGTGACCGCCCGGGGTCAGAAACATCTCCGGGAGCTGATCAGACTGCGGGAGCAGGGGCACCGCGCCGTCATCTTCTATCTGATCCAGCGCAGCGATGCCTCGTGCCTGTATCCGGCCGATCACGTTGATCCCGAATACGGAGCGCTCCTGAGGCAGGCCATTGCCGCGGGGGTGGAAGCCCTTGCCTATGACACCCGCATCGATACCCGTGAAATCTCCATTCGCCGGCGACTCCCCTGCCCAGAAGATTCCCGAAACCGGGATGAACTGTTTGACATCCCCGAATCCTGTGCTTAGGTTTCCTTTTTTAATCGAGGAGGAAAAACAATGTTTGAATTGACCGACAGCGCCAAGGCGCAACTTGATCAGCATTTTTCTGAGCAGGATGAGGTCTCCCCCATCCGGGTCTATCTGGCACCCGGCTGAGGCGGTCCGAAACTGGCTTTGGCTCTGGATGAGCCAAAGGAAAGTGATGAGATTTTCGATGCCAACGGATACAAGTTCGTGGTGGAGAAAGGGCTCTACAAATCCGTTGCCCCGATCACCGTGGACCTGGTCAATGGCTATTTCAATGTAATCTCAAATATGCAGACCGGCGGCGGGGAATGCGGCAGCTGTAGCTCCTGCTGATCCACTGCCTGAGTTGACAAAAAAGCCACGCCTTGAATCAAGGCGTGGCTTTTTTTGTTGCCAGGCTGTTCACCACCGCACCCACATCATGACGGCTCGTCCTCTTGCCGGCCATGGCGAGTTACACTGGTGGTGCTCAGCTGATCACTGTCGTGGCGAGATGCAGCAGGACAGCGTAGCCCAGGGCAGGCAGCATGTTCGTGACCCGCACCCGCATGAGCCCCAGAAGATTGATGCCGATGCCCAGGATAAGCACCCCCCCCACAGCCGTGATCTGCCCGAGAATTTCCGGGGTGAAAAACGACTGGGCCTGGGAGGCCAAAAGCGTGATCCCGCCCTGGTAGATCAGGATGGGCAGAGCGGAAAAAGCCACTCCGATACCAAAGGTGGACGCCAGGGGAATGCAGGCGACTCCGTCCAGCACGGATTTAGTGAACAAAATGGTGTGATCCCCGCGGATGCCGTCGTCCAGCGCGCCGAGCACGGCCATGGATCCGACACAGAAAATCAGGGATGCGGTGACGAAACCGTCCGTAAACCGGCTGTCTTCGGAACCGAACCTTTTTTTCAGCCCCCCCCCGATCCGTTCGAGCTGTCGCTCCAGATTCAAGGCCTCACCTGTCACTGCTCCCAGCAGGATGCTGAAGACCAGAATGAGCAGTTCTTGTACTGTAAGGGCCATCTGGATCCCGATAATGATGACGCACAGGCCAAGCCCCTGAAAGACAATGGTCCGCATCCTTTCAGACAGACTTTTATTGAAGAGCGTCCCAATGAGACTTCCGACGATTATCGCCAGGACATTCACCAACGTTCCGATAGGCATGGGGATGTTTTCCTCGTTGAAAAAAACAGGCGGCAGGCATCCACGCTTCCTGAAGGTGGTATGCCCGGCCGCCCTTTATGACTCTGGAGAATGATCCGACTTCGACTGTCCGACAGTTAGAAGCCGTAGTCGTAGGAGCGGACGTATTCTCGAACGCGTTTTCTGGATTCGTCCATTCTCGTGCGCAGCGCCTTTGTGTACTCCTTCAGGTCGAGCTGAACCTTTGCCACGCCGCTTTCCATGGCCGCCTGGGCCACGGCAGGGGCCTCCCACTCCAGCACCCGGGGATCCAGAGCCTTGGGGATGATGTAGTCCTTGCCAAAGGAGAGTTCCTCGACGCCGTAAGCCTTCACGATATCCTCTGGAACCGGCTCCTTGGCCAGAGCGGCCAGGGAACGGGCGGCCGCGATCTTCATGGATTCGTTGATGTCTGTTGCGCGGACGTCCAACGCTCCCCTGAAGATGAAGGGAAAACCAGAGACATTGTTCACCTGGTTGGGGAAATCCGAACGGCCCGTGCCCATGATGCAGTCCGGGCGAGCCTCCTTGGCCGCAGGGTAGGGAATCTCCGGGTCGGGGTTGGCCATGGCGAAAATAACCGGATCCTTGGCCATGGACTTGACCATCTCCTGGGAAACCATGTCCTTGACCGAAAGCCCCAGGAAAATATCAGCGCCGTGAAACACCTCGGCCAGGGTGCCGTAATCCTTGTCCTGGGCGAAACGGGCCTTGTACTCGTTCAGATTGTCCCGGTTCTTGTGGATCAGCCCCCGGGAGTCGAACATGAAGATCTGGTCCCTGGTCATGCCGAGGGCCACACAGAACTCGGCACAGGCGATTGCCGCCGCTCCGGCGCCGGAAATGATCACCTTGCAGTCGCCGAGGTTCTTGCCCGAGATTTCCATCGCGTTCAGGATACCTGCCCCGCAGATGATGGCTGTGCCGTGCTGGTCGTCATGGAAAACCGGGATATCCATGATCTCCTTGAGTTTCTTTTCGATGTAAAAGCATTCTGGAGCCTTGATGTCCTCGAGATTGACCCCCCCGAACGTGGGCTCGAGCAACTTGACGGTTTCAATGATCTTTTCGGGATCCTGGGTATCCAGATTGATGTCGAAAACATCGATGTCTGCAAAGGTCTTGAAGAGCACGCCCTTGCCCTCCATGACCGGCTTGCCGGCAAGGGGACCGATGTTTCCAAGCCCCAGCACGGCTGTTCCATTGGAAACCACAGCCACGAGATTTCCTCGAGCCGTATAATCGTAGACTTTTTCCGGATCGGTGTGGATGTCACGGCAGGCTTCTGCCACACCGGGCGAATAGGCCATGGAGAGGTGCTTCTGCGTCTCGCAGGGCTTGATGGGAATGACCTCCACTTTGCCCTGCCGTTTCGACTTGTGATATTCCAGTGCCTCTTCGCGAGTGAACAACGCCATTGGTCGATACCTCCATACAGCTTGAACATTACAATCGGACGTCCCGGATCGTCAGGCGGGCCGTGCATAGCGACAAAGAAGAGAATGATTATTGCAGAGAGCCGACATATGCAAGCAGTTTTGCCGGGATCCGGTCAACATAACCCAAACACTAATGTCAAAATCGCTGGTAATCAATCTCACCAGGTTCGGTGACCTCATTCAGACCCAGCCCCTGATTACAGGACTCAATCGCCGGGGCGAGTCTGTCGGACTGGTCTGTCTCGAGAACTTTGCGCAGGCTGCAGGACTCCTCCGGCATGTGGACAAAATCATTCCCCTGCCCGGGGCTCGAATCCTTGCGGCAATGAAAAAGAGCTGGCCCGAAGGGCTGCGTGAACTCTCCGGGGTGGAGCGGGAAATGATCGATTTCGGACCTGATGCCGTCATCAATCTCACCCCGAGCCTTCCGGCCCGGCTCCTGACCAGAATTCTGCCGCAGCCCGCAATTCAACACGGCTTCTGCCTGGATCCCCTGGGATTCGGCAGGTATTCCTCTCCATGGGCATCGTTTCTCCAGGCATCCACCAGACATCGCGGATGCAGCCCCTTCAATCTCGTAGACCTGATGACCAGGATCGGTGAGTGCCGGCCAGCTGATACAACTCTGGAGATTGCGCCGGTTAAGGAGCAGGACCGGACCGGCTTGAGGACGCGGTTTTTCAATACCCTTCCGCAAAGGTGCACCGGTCTGGTCGGCATGCAGCTGGGGGCGAGCGAAAACCGCAGAAGATGGCCCGTGGCCCGCTTCGCCCTCCTTGGAAAATTGCTCTGGGAACATTTTTCCCTGGTTCCGGTACTTCTGGGAAGCAACAAGGAGCTGGAACTGGGGGAGAGATTCATGGCCGACAGCGGCGACTTCCCTGTGGTCAATTTGATCAGCCGGACCAGCCTGCCCGAGCTTGCCGGTGTCCTCTCCGAAATGGACCTGCTGGTCACCAATGACACCGGGACCATGCATCTTGCGGCCGGGCTGGGGATTCCGCTCCTGGCCATCTTTCTGGCCACGGCTCAGCCGTGGGATACCGGACCGTATCTCGAGGGGTGCATGTGTCTGGAACCGGAGCTGGAGTGCCACCCCTGCACCTTTGGGCAATCATGCAAAGGGGAACTCTGCCGCGCCGCCATTTCTGTCGATGATGCATTTCATGCCCTCTCTAGCTTTCTGCACAGTGGGAAATGGCCTGAAGTGCTCCACACCCGGTGCAGAGCCTGGGTCACCTCCAGGGACCAGTACGGGTACATGGGCCTGGTCTCTCCAAGCGGCCACCTCGCTTCGGATCGTGTCAGATGGATCCTTCTGCAACGGCACTATTATCGTCACTTTCTTGACAATGATCCGATCCATCCTCCTGAAGAGCCGCTCTTCCCAGGGGCCGCTCAGAAGAGTGCCGTTCTCGCTGATTTGGAACGGGGCAGGGACCTTACCCATCTGTTCATCAGGCAAGGCCAAAACCTGGAGAAAATGCCCGGGCGTATGGAGAAAAAATTTCTAGCCACCTGGCAGACCCTTTCCCTGCACTGGGAGGACAGTCCGTATTTTAATGTCCTGGGGCATCACTGGATAGCTGAAACCCAGGAGGCTGGGCACTCCATACCCGCTCTGCTTAAAGTAGCGCAGCGTTTCCTGCATCTCTATGATAGCTGGCTGGAACACATGAACGGTTCGAACGGACTTCAAAACGACTGCTCTTCGGCATGATAATTGTAAGATTTCGAATCGATTTCGCTAGCGGAAGAAATTGCATGAAGGAGGGCTGGGAATGATAGTTATTGATGGACAGAAGAGCTTCATGGAGATGAAGCAGTTCAAAAATCTCGAGGAATTGCTGGTCAAGGTCATGGACGCGGAGCAGCTGAAAAACAGAATCGTGACAGACGTTCTGGTCAACAACGAGAGCTTTACGGAAATTTATCCTCATCAGGCCGAAGACATGGAGACCAGTGATATCGAACGTCTCGAGGTCGTTACCATGCCTGTCTCTGAGATGGCGGTGAACATCACCCGCGAACTGGACAAGGTCGTCCACCTCATGGCCGCCGGGAGCATTCAGGTCGCCGATTTCTTCCGCCAGGGTGAAGACTCCGAAGCGCTGGAGGTTTATCAGGATCTTTTGGAAGTGACCCGTGACTTTCTCGGCATGGTCGGCCTGCTCCGGGATGAATTCGATCTGAAAAAAAACGCGGAGCTCTCCACCGCGGTGGAGGAATTGTCTGATCTGTTTTCCGAAATCCTCGAAGTCCAGGAAAATGAAGACTGGACACTGCTTGCGGACATCATGGAATTTGAGTTCACTCCCGTGGTGGAGCAATGGAAGACGATCATCGCCACGCTGCGGGACGACATTTCCGGACAAAGCGGAGTGTCCCATGGATAACGCCAGCCACCTCCTGGATCAGGCCCTGGATCTGATCAACCTGGAACTCGACTCCCTCAGAAGTGGCAATGTCGAAGAGGCCGGAGAAATGGCTGTTCAACGCCGCGCCCTCGTGGAAGAGGCCCTGCAGCTCAGACAACAGCACAAGGATGCGATTCTCCGGCAAAAGCTGGAGCGGCTCATGGAGTTGCAATCAGCGCTCAATACAGAAGCCCGGACGCTGCATTCCCGATTGAAACAAGAACTGCAGCGGGTCAAAAAAGAATCCCGGCGATTCGCCGGGTACCGGGACGGAGCGAAAATCACCCCGCTGGCCAGCAAGTATCTGAGCAGGACCGGTTGAGCAGAACGTGTCCCAGAATTTCCGGGCCGGGATGAATCTCGCAGTGGAATTTTTCAAAACTTCAGTTCGAGCCCAACCGGACAGTGGTCAGAACCCGGGACCTCCGGTTCGATCCAGGCTCGGACCACATTTTTTTGCATCTCCTTTGAGACGAAAAAATAATCGATGCGCCAGCCCACGTTTTTTTCCCTGGCCTTGAACATGGGCGACCACCATGTGTATTGGCCCGGCTCACTGTTGAACATCCTGAATGTATCCACATATCCGGCCTGGACAAATCGGTCCAGCCAGGCCCGCTCCTGCGGAAGAAATCCAGACCGTTTCGCATTGGGTCCTGGATTTTTCAGATCGATCTCCCGGTGTGCCGTGTTGAAGTCACCGCACACCACCACTGGTTTTTCCTTTCTGAGGCTTTGGGCATACTCGAAAAAAGCCTCGTAATAAGCAAGCTTGAACTCCACGCGGGAGTTGTCCCTTCCCCCGTTCGGAAAGTAGACATTGAGAAGTGAGAACTGCGGATAATCGAGGAAAATGATCCTGCCTTCGCCGGAGAACCGGGAGTCGGGAAAACCGCAGACCTGCCGCAGGGGCGGCGTTTTGCACAGACAGGCCGTTCCGGAGTAGCCCCGCTTCACCTTGGACGGATTCCAGATGATCTCATACCCCTGTTCCTTTGAATCCTCCGGCTCGAGCTGCCCGGGCTCGACCCGGATCTCCTGGAGGCAGACCACATCTCCGCCGCTGCTGCGCAACCAGCCCCAAAACCCTTTGCCCACCGCAGACCTGAATCCGTTTACATTCCAGGAATAGAGTATCATCCGACCATGCCCCCCGGGACGTCCCTCACACCATCTGCAGTTCTGCCTTGAGCCTTTCAGCTTCCAGCGTGATCAGGGCATATCCCCCGGAGCCGAACATCCCCGGGTTGACGATCCGGGTGGAGGCGATGCTGTCTATGGCCCGGGCTTCATGGATGTGGCCGGTCAGGCAGACCTCGGGGTGATGCGTCTCGATAAAGGAGCGGACAGCCGCACTTCCTACGGATTGCCCGTTGCCCAGCCTATCGGTCAGGGTACCCTGCGGCGGGGTGTGAACCATGAGCAGAAGATGTTCGAACCGGTCCGTCTCCCCTGCCAATCGATCCAGCCATTGGCCGATCTGTTCTTCGCTGACTTCCGAAGGCGTTCCAAACGGTGTCGGCGTTGAGTAGCCCACCCCCATGAGACCGACGCCATGCCCCAGATCCCTGGATCGCGCATGGACGTTCATGCCCCGCTCGTCGAGCAGACGGGCCACGTCCTGCCCGTCCATGTTCCCGATCTGGGCGAAGATCGTGGCATTGTATTGCGACACTACGTCCAGAATGCGCTCAGCGCTTTTGCGACTCCCGCGGTTGGTCAGGTCGCCGGAAATTAGAATTCCCTCTGCTCTTTCGATCCCGGGAATTTTCCCGATATTGCCTATGTTTTCATGGATGTCGCCGATTCCGATCCAGAACGGGTTGCTCATGTGCTCACCTTTAACGGTCGATTGAATTGATTGTAAAACTGACCGGGCAAGGGTAATGAAAAAAACGATCAGAGCAAAGTCCATGAACGACAAGAAATCCATACGTCACAATCTGCTGCAGCTGCGGGCATCCCTCTCCCCTGCCGAACGCGCTGCACGGAGCCGAAAGATCGCCCTGCGCGTCTGCGAACTCCCTGCCTGGCAAGCGGCCCGGGAGGTCCTCCTGTACGTGCCCTTCAGAAACGAGGTGGACACCTGGCCTTTGATCCACCAGGTCTGGGCTGGAAAGGGACGGGTGGTCCTGCCCAGGTGCAGCACCTGTTCGCCAGGAGAGATGGCGTGGTGTCAGGCGACCTGTCGGGAAGACCTCCAGGAAGGCGCGTTCGGGATTTTGGAACCCCACCCGCAGCGGTGTGAAACCGTTGACCAGGTGGCCCCGGACCTGGTCGTCGTTCCCGGGGTGGGTTTTGATCGCCGCGGCTTCCGGGTCGGGTACGGCGGAGGGTATTATGACCGTTTCCTGACCCGGCCCGAAGTGTCCGCAAGCCTGACCATCGGACTGGGGTTCGGGTTTCAGCTCGTGGACCGACTGCCTCGGGATCCCTGGGACGTGCCCCTCAGGGCGATCGCAACCGAAAAGGAGATGGTGTGGATCAGCTGATGCGGTTTTCTTTCCCGGGTCTTGAAAGGGTGCAGTGCGTGTTCAGCACCCGAATGGGCGGACTGAGCACAGGGCCCTATGCCCGCAACAACATCTCTTTCGAGGTCGGTGACGACCTTTCCGCAGTTTCTGAAAACCGCAGGAGGATAATGCACGCGCTTGGATTTTCCTTCTGGCAGGAACTCGAGCAGGTCCATTCCATCGACATGGTCTCCGACCCCCGGCCTGCAGGCCCGGATGAGCGCCCCCGCCTGACCGGCGACGGTCTGACCACCGCGCTTTTAGGGCAAGCCCTGGTCGTCAAGACCGCCGACTGCCAACCCATTCTTCTGGCCCATTTTGGAGGACGACACATCGCAGCTCTGCATTGTGGCTGGCGCGGCAATCGTGCAGGGTTTCCAGGACAGGGTGTGATGCGTTTTTGCGCCCATTACGGGCTCGATCCCGGGGAGGTCATGGCCGTGCGCGGTCCCAGCTTGAGCCCTGCAAAATCGGAGTTCGTCAACTTCAAAGGGGAGTGGGCCCCTGAATTTTCAGACTATTTCGACCCGAAATCCCGGACCATGGATCTCTGGCGGCTCACCTTCGACCAGCTCAGGGCAGCCGGGCTCAAAGCGGAGCACATCTTCTCCATCGACCTGTGTACCTATGCCCGCGAAGATCTCTTTTTCTCCTACCGCCGGGACAATCTCTGCGGCCGACAGGGCAGCTTCATCTGGATGGAAAAGTGATGTTGAACCACTGCCCTTCGGGATCGGCCGTACAGGTCGCCACCTGATCCCGGAACAGGCCTGTCATTCCCCTGTTTGAATCCCGTAAGCCTTGAGCTTCCGGTAGAGATAGCTCCGCTCCAGGCCGATGATTTCGGCCAGCCTGGTCACATTGCCCATGGATTCGTTCAGTTTGGATTCCAGGAAACGCTTTTCAAACGCCATCCGGGCGGATTTGAAGTCTTCCATATCCAGTGGCAGCTCCTCCCCTATGCGTCCCTGCGGGGAGCTTTGCTTGCCGGCATGATACTCCGGCGGTATGCGCCCCGCATCGATTTGAAGTCCTGAATACATGATGAGCATGCGTTCGACGAAATTCTTGAGTTCGCGCACATTGCCCGGCCATGAATAGTTCTTCAGGATCCGGACGGCTTCTTCCGTAAAGGTTATCGGCTTGAAGTTGTTGTCGGCGCACAGGGAATGGATGAACTCGTCCAGAAAAAAGGGAATGTCCTCTCGACGGTCCCGCAGGGCCGGGACAGTGATGGGAAACACATTCAGCCGGTAAAAAAGATCCTCCCGAAACGATCCGGACCGGATCTCCTCCTGGAGATTCTTGTTCGTGGCCGCGATCACCCGCACATCAACAGCAATGGTCTTGTTTCCTCCGACCCGCTCGAACCGCTGCTCCTGGAGGATTCGAAGGATCTTGGCCTGGGTCTTCAGGCTCATGTCCGCAATTTCGTCCAGAAACAGGGTGCCCTTGTGGGCCATCTCGAACTTGCCCACCTTGGATTGCTCTGCACCGGTAAAGGAGCCCTTTTCGTGACCAAAGAGCTCGCTTTCGATAAGCTCCTCCGGTATGGCCGCACAGTTCACCGCCACCAAGGGCTTGTCCTTGCGCCGGCTCGAGGAATGGATGCAGCGGGCCACGATCTCCTTGCCGGTGCCGTTTTCCCCATGAATGAGCACCCAGGCGTCGGTTGGGGCGACCTGGCCGATCTGACCCCGCAGCCACTCGATGCTTCTGGATCTGCCGGTCAGAGTGAATTTTTTGTTCAGGGGAAGGCGCGCCTTGAGGTCCAGATTCTCCTGGCGAAGGGAGGCAAACTCAAGAGCCTTTTTGGCGGAAATGATCACTTTTTCCAGGGACAGGGGTTTTTCGATGAAGTCGAAAGCGCCCTTTTTGATGGCCGCAACCGCTGTTTCGATGCTCCCATGACCGGAGATCATGATGACCGGCAGAAAGGAATGATCTTTGGAAACAGTTTCCAAAACAGCCAATCCGTCCATACCGGGAAGCCAGATGTCCAAAAAGAGGAGATCCACAGGCTGTGTTTCCAGAATCTTCAGCCCTTCTTCACCGGTTTCCGCCTCGAGAATCACGTACCCGTCATCCTCGAGAATCCCGCGAAGAGAAAACCGGATCCCTCGTTCGTCATCGATGATCAGAATCGTACTTGCCATCGATTCCCCTACAGTGTTCTCAATTTTTCGGACACGTTTCATACCCTCTTCAGTGACTGCTCGTGCCGCACCGGAAGCTCCATGATGAAAACCGTCCCGGCCGGTTCATTGGCCTGCACCCGGACATACCCGAAATGGTCGCTGATGATCGACGCGACAATGGTCAACCCAAGGCCGGTCCCTCCCTTCTTTTTGGAATAGTAGGGTTCGAACATCCTGGACCGTTCCTCTGCTGAAAGCCCGGGGCCGTTGTCCCTGATCTCCACCTGAATGAGTCCCGAATCCTGCAGATGCCTGGCGACCACCCGGACATACCCCTTTTCCTGTCCGTCCAGGGCTTCTGCAGCATTGGTCAACAGGTTCACCAGCACCCTTCTGATTGCCTCCCTGTCAAATCGTGTTTTCGGGATACTGCTCTCAAACACCAGCTCCCAGCGGATGGAATTGTGGCTGTTTCTGAACATGGCCACTTCCTCCTCCAGGAGCGGGGCAAGGAAATTTTCCTTGAGGACCACTTCAGGGAGCTTTGCAAAGGAGGAGAATTCCTGAACCATCTTCTGCAGATGTTCCACCTGGGTCACGATAAGCTGGGTGCACTGGCTGAAGACAGCGCTGTCCACCCCGGGTCCGAACTTCTGTTCCAGACGCTGCGCTGAAAGCTTGATGGGGGTCAGCGGATTTTTGATCTCATGGGCGATTCTTCTGGCCACTTCTTTCCAGGCCTCCATGCGCTGCATCTTCTCCAATTCGGTCACATCCTCGAACACGGCGATCAGCCCGCTTTCCGATCTCTCGCTCGTCTTCAGGGACACGACATTGACCAGGAGTTTCAAGTCCCTGTTTTTGAGGCTGAGTTCAAGCTGCCGCTGCCACTGGGACCCGGGGTTGTTCTGAAACTGCTGCAGAAGCGAAGTAAGCTCTTCACGGTACTGCCCGCTGAGAAATTCCAGGGGATTCTTGCCCGTGAGTTTCCTGCTGTCCGCGCCCAAAATGGCCTCTGCCGCCCTGTTCACGGTGCTGATCTGCCCTTTGTTGTCCAGGGAGATAACGCCGGCCGTGATGTTGTTGAGCACGGCCTCCATGTATTCGCCCCGTTCCTCGAGTTCCCTGTTTTGCTGGGCCAAACGGATATTGGCCTTGGTCAACCCCTTCTGACTCTGTTCCAGGTCTTCAGCCATGCTGTTGAACGACTTGACCAGCAGTCCCAGTTCGTCCACGGACGCATCCTCGAGGCGCACACTGAGATCACCGCTGGCAATGCGTTGCGTGCCGATGGCCAGCGCCTGCACCGGAGCGGAGATTTCCTTGGCCAGCCTGAACCCGAACCACATGGCTCCGAAAATGATCAACAGCGTCATGACGCCCAAAAAGAGGTACAGGACCATTTTCAGGGGATACTTGAGCGTGTTGAGGGTCTTGTATTCCTCCACCCCCTGGACGATTTGATCGAGCTTGGCAAAGATCCCCTGTTCTATTCCGCCGGCCATGACCAGAAACCCGGTTCTGCCGTTGTCCACCGGCATGAGGCCAACCACCATGTCGCCGTGTGTTCCGGCCCACAGCGTGGACCAGAACCGGACATTGTCGGAGAGAGTGTTCCAGTCGACCTTCTGCTTGATCTCAGGCCAGATCTCTTCCCACTCCGGCGTGCTGTGCCAGTTCTGCTCCCTGCGTGAGGCGTTGAGCACCCCCAGGGCTTTGAGGCCGTATTCCCGCTGCTTTCCCACCAGATACTCGTCCATGGCCCGCCCCCCCCAGGCAAACCTCCTCTCCCTGATCTCCCCGATGATATGGCCGCCCTGGTGTTCGAGTCCTTCAAGAGCGTTGTTGTAGTAGGCCTGCCCGACCTCCAGAGCCTGCTCCATGGAACTTTCCAGCTGGGACTTGAACCAGTAGTCCACCGAGGTCTGGACGAATTTGACCGAGACGAGAAACATGGGGATGGTCGGGAGCAGCGAAAGGGAGATGAACGCCAGCACGAGCCGGCTTCTGAGTTGAGACCCGAGCACCCGCCGCTTGCGCTCCAGGACGAGCTTCACGCCGTTTCTCAGGACCAGAAAGAGAATGAGCAGAAGGAGAATGAGATTGATATTGAACAGGGCCAGAAAGAGAAACGAATTGACCCCGAAAAATCTCAGCTCGAGCCAGGACAGCACGACCACCAGAACGAGGGCGCCCAGGGCGAAGATAAGTTCGTACTTCCTTCGCTTCCGTTCCCGGACATTGGCCAGGCCGACTTTGATCGAGGAAGGATCAGTAGGTGAACTCGAGCTCATATACCGCTTCCGGGGCCACATCCCACGACCAGAAAAAAAGGGAACGCTTCAGCCAGATGGGGATGTCGACCCGTTCCATGCCGAGGTTCAAAACGATCCGGTACTCTCTGCCCCGTTCCAACCTGCTCCAGGGTCCCAGACCGATATCGATCATTCCCCATGCTTCCTGCAAAATTTTGGGCAAGCCCTTGCCCTGATAGACTTTGTCCGACCCTTCGGTTCTTACGATGTAGTCTTGCGTCAACGCGTTGGCATCAATCTGACTGACGAATTCATATTCGGCCAGTTCCTTGTCCCAGATCAAACCCCGCTTTCGCAACAGGGAAGCCCGGCACCTGAGTTCGACGATTCCGCCGTTGTGGAGCACCTCCTCGAGCCCCTGCTCCTCCAGGATGTCGACACCGAAGCGCAGGTTGACCTCGCCGGCCCTGTTGTGCAGCACCATTTCGTTCAAGGCCATGGTCTGCGCCCACCCGACTGCAGAGCAACACCACAGAACAACCGAGATGATCGCAGCGGTCCCCATGCGCCGGACAGGCATCGTCTTTAGTGAGGTCACAGGCTGGAGCATCCCTGAAAATAGTGTTCGTTCACCGGCAATGGGAGTCTACCTCTTCGCGTCTTCAAATGTTTCCCGATCAGAACATGTACTCATGGAGTAATCAAAGGTCAGGGCTTTGACAACTCCATCCGGTTTCGATTAGCCAACAGCCATGAAGCTCAATGAACACCAGAGCAAACGACTCTTTTCCGAAGTCGGGATTCCACTCCCCCCCGGGCAGCTCATCCGTCCGGAAAAACTCGGGACGACCCTGCCTTCCTTTCCACTGCCGTGGATGCTCAAGGCCCAGACGTTGTCCGGAGGACGGGGGAAACAGGGCGGCATCAGAACCGTCCAATCCAAAGATGAATTCATTCCTGCGGCCGAAGAACTCTTCTGTCTGGAACTCTCCGGACAGCGGGTCCCCTGCCTTCGGGTTGAACCGAAGATGGCGATCCAACGGGAGTTCTACATCTCCCTGGCCCTGGTCCGGTCCAGAAAATGCTTTGTGCTCACCGTCGGGAACACCGGAGGCGTTGACATAGAGGCCGCCGATCCTGAAACCCTGCTCATTCAGACTGTCCATCCGTTGCGCAGCCACGAAGAGTACCAGATTCGGGCCGCCTTTTTCCACCTGGGCGTGGACAAGTCCCTTTGGGGAGAGTTTCGGAAAATCGTGCACAGCCTCTTTCTGGCCGTGGAACGTTACGGGCTGCTCCTGGCGGAAATCAACCCCCTTGTCCTCACGCCCGACCAGCAGTGGATGGCTCTGGACGCCAAGGTGGACATCGATGACAATGTCGTGGCGCTGAACGAAGAATTCGACCGGTTCTACATGTCCGAGTACGTCACGCCCCAGGAAGAGCGGGCCAGACAGCATGGCCTCAGCTTTCACAAGCTCGACGGCTGGGTCGGGCTGGTGGCCAACGGCGCCGGGCTGGCCATGGCCACCATGGACCAGCTCAATTTCGCCGGCCTCAAGGCGGCCAATTTTCTGGATCTTGGAGGGGCGGCGGATGAAACCAGAATCTCACTGGCCCTGAACCTCCTGTTTACGGATTCCTCGGTTCACGCCGTTCTGGTCAACATATTCGGAGGCATTCTCTCCTGCGAAAAGGTGGCCCGCGGGCTGACCAGACTCCTGCAGGCCGGCCCTCCTCCCAAACCGATTGTTCTGCGGCTCTCCGGGCACGGTGCAAATGAGGGGTACGCCATCATCAAAGAGCTGAACCTCCCGGACGTTTATGTGGCCTCTGACCTGCAGGAAGCCCTGGCCATCCTCGGAGAAATGGCTCCATCCAATATGGTGACCGACCTTCCTGCGCCTGAGAAAAAGGCCGGATTCCCCCGTCTTCACCAGCGCATCAGCCACCTGGATACGCTGCGGCCCGTCCTGGGACTCTCCTCCCGGACCCAGGTCCTGGTCCAGGGCATCACCGGGAAAGAGGGGCAGTTCCACTCCACGCTCATGCAGGCCATGGGAACGAGGATCGCCGCCGGAGTCACCCCCTTCAAAGGCGGCACGCAAATCCAGTCCGTCCCCGTCTATGACAGCGTGCACCAGGCCTGCCAAAGGCACGAAATCGGGGCAAGTGTCATTTTCGTACCGGCCCCGTTTGCTCCGGACGCCATCCTGGAAGCCGCCGCAGAGCAGATTCCCTGGATCGTATGCATCACCGAGGGGATTCCCCAACGGGACATGCTCCGTGTCGTCGAACAGCTCAAGGGAGGTCGAAGCCGTCTGCTGGGACCCAATACCCCCGGGTTGATCGTCCCCGGTCAGATCAAACTGGGAATCATGCCTGGGGAGATCTTTCAGCCCGGGCCTGTTGCCGTCCTGTCCCGAAGCGGAACCCTGACCTACGAGGCCGTCGATCGCCTCTCCAGCGCCGGCATCGGACAGTCCTTCTGCGCAGGAATCGGTGGAGACCCCTTTGTGGGCAGTTCTTTTGCCGAACTCTGCGATCTTCTGCGGGAGGACGCCCAGACCGAAGCCGTACTCGTGCTTGGGGAAATCGGTGGTTCTGCAGAGGAGGAACTCGCCATGTCCATACTGGATTCGAATTTTCCCAAACCGGTCTTTGCCTTTGTGGCCGGCCAGACCGCTCCCCCGGGGAAACGTCTGGGACATGCCGGGGCCATCCTCGAGGGAGGCGAACAGGATCTTCAGACCAAGCTGGAGACCCTGCGGGTGGCCGGATGCACGCTGTGCCCGGATCTGGACTCCATCCCCCGCAGGATCGGCGCTGTTCTCTAGCCTGATTTCAGCTGTATGAAATCGATCAGGATCATCTCGGTGGGCAAACTCAAAAAAAAGTATTGGAGTATGGCCGCCGATCATTACGCGGCTTCACTTTCCCGGTTTTACCGGCTGGAGCGAACCGCGGTAAAGGATGCCCCTGCGCATGTCTCCATCGAGCAGCGCATGCAGACCGAATCCGACGCTGTCCGCACCAGACTCACCCCGCAGGACTTAACCATCGGCCTGGACCTGGAGGGCAGGACCTTTTCCTCGACCGGATTTTCCCGGGCCCTGAGCGGCTGGATCGAAGACCCCCAGAAGATCCCGTGCTTTCTGGTGGGCGGTGCCTACGGGTTTTCCCCGCAGTTCAAGTCCTCCTGCGACCTTCTGTTCAGCCTCGGCCCCCTGACCTTCCCCCACGAGATGGCCCAGGTCGTCTTGCTCGAACAGCTCTATCGGGCCGCAGCCATACTCCATAACCTGCCGTACCATCATTAGCGGGCAGACACCCGTAACAATTCCCCTCCGGTCCTGCCGGAACGTTGACACAGTCTGAAGGATACGCCCGGAACACGGTGCGGAGCTCCATCCCTTGATCAGACCCACTCCCCCTTGGATACGCTACGTGCCCTCGTCTATGCTGAGCCGATGCGAAAACAGCAAACGCAGTTATTCGCATCAGAACACTCCTCTTTTTGTCGTGTTGGCCCCGTTTTTGCTCAATTTCCTCTACAATACCAAGTGCCCCGGCATCGAGAAACACGTTTTCTACCCAAACTGCACGCTCAACACTTCATGCGAACAAAGGCCTCTTCATGGAAATGATCTGGGGATTGGCTCTCGAGCAAGAGCCCGCACGCATTCTGGAGGAAACTCTCCAGACTGACTATTGCTTCCGCAACTGGGACGTTGATTCCCTGCCGGACTCAGGACAGCAGGACCATTCTCCTCCTCTGCTCCTGGTTGTCGGCTGGGAGCAGTGGAAAAATTTTCCCGCCACGTACAAACAGTTTTTGAAAAATTCCCATTCTTCGCAGTGCGTCCTCCTGCTCCGGCAATCTGAACGGCTCGACTCATCCGAGGTGGTGGACATCTGCTCCGCAGGGTTTCTCGCCGTGCTCACCGAACCCTATGACCGTGACCGGATACACGAGATCGTGCTCATGGCAGGGGAAACGCGGTCCCTGTACGCGGACATCCTGAACATGACCAATGAAATCAACCTGGAGCGTGAACTTTTGAGCAGAAAAAACGCCCAGCTCGAGTTCCTCTCCAGATTCATGACCAGGACCGCACAAAGCCTGGACATCAACTGCATCCTTTCCAGGGCAAGAGAGGATCTCGGCAGATTGCTCGACGTTCGGGAGATCGGCGTCGTGTTCTGGAAAAAAGTTCACCGCCATCAGGCCGAAGCCGACCTGTTCCTGCCGTCCGGATGCGACAGAACGATCCAGGACACCTGGATCGAGCACCTTCTAAGCGGCGCAACGCGGCTTTCCGGCAAAACCGTATCCTGCTACACGATCAATTTCGTGCCAAGCGCTTCCAGTGGCTGGTGTTCGCTTCCCGACCCGGAAACGTCGATTCTGCTTCCTCTGACGGTTGAAGGGGAAACCTTTGGACTGATGACCCTTGTTTCTGATGACGTTTCCACTCTTGGCCGGGACCGGATGGGAATCCTTCAGACCGCAGCCCGGCACCTGGCTTTGGCCCTGAAAAACGGACTGCTCTTCTGCAGAATGAAAACCCTGGCGGACCATGACGGATTGACCAGAATCCACAATCGTCAACATTTTGACCAAACCATGCTCGTGGAATTGAAGCGCCATCAGCGCCAGGGCGAGACCCTCACGGTGCTCATGCTCGATCTCGATCATTTCAAAACCATCAACGACACCTACGGCCATCAGGCCGGCGATATGGTCCTTCGGGAAGTCGGCAGGCTTTTGACCTCCACCCTGCGGGAGTCCGACTATCCGGCCCGGTATGGCGGGGAAGAATTCGTCGTCATCCTGCCCCATACCAATGAAGAGCAGGCCTGGCACCTGGCTCAGCGGATCCGACGGAAACTGGCCTCCATGACCTTCGAGTACAGAGGAAAAAACTTTCAGGTCACCACCAGCATCGGGATCGCTTCTGTGGCGCCCAGTTCTCTCCAGCCCCCGAGTGAGTTGATCAGAATGGCTGATTCCGCGCTGTACATGGCCAAGTCCGGAGGCCGAAACATGGTCTGTTCTTCCGCCCCGGAGTCTCCCCGCGAAGTGAACTGCTGAACGCAATTCCCGGAAGCGTGCCCTTTCTGTTTCGGCCTTGCCACAGGCCTTGCTTTCTTTTATTTCTTTGAGAATACGATTACATGCAAGCAATTGCAAAATTTGCTTTTTGTACACGCAGGATTGGAGGCACGAATGCAAGGGTATGAAGTGGTAATAATCGGCGCCGGCCCCGCAGGTCTTTCAGCCGCCATTTACACGGCCAGGGCGGGCATGACGACACTGGTATTGGGGTGCAGTCCGAAAGTGGCGGGAGATTACGATATAGACAACTACTTCGGGTTCCCCCAGACGATCACAGGGCGCGAACTTCACGAACGCGGCCAGGAACAGGCCCGCAGGTTCGGGGCGGAAATCCAATGCGAACGGGTCCTTGGCATTCACCCTGACGATGACGAAAAATTCACCGTAAAGACGGAAGATCGGGAGATCCGGGCATGCTCCGTCATTCTGGCAACCGGGGTTTCCCGGATTCGCCCGGGGATTTCCAATCTGAGCGATTACGAGGGCAAGGGGGTCTCCTATTGCGTGAGCTGCGACGGGTTCTTCTATCGGGGAAAAACGGTTCTTGTCCTTGGAGAAGGGAATTATGCAGCCAATCAGGCTTTGGAGCTTCAGGAATACACTCCCCACGTCCGGATCTGCACCCAGGGTAAACCCCTGGCCATGACTGACGATTACCTGGCCAGGATCGCCAAGGCGGAAATTCCCCTCCTGGAAAAGAAGATCCAGACTCTGGGGGGGGAAAACGGGCTCGAGTCGGTGCACTTCGAGGATGGGGAATCTCTGGGCATCGACGGGCTGTTCATCGCCATGGGCGAGGCCTCGTCCATGGATTTTTCCTACTCCCTGGGAGTGACCCGCAAGGGCGTCTTTATCGAAGCGGACCACGAACAAAAAACCAATGTCCCCGGGGTGTTTGCCGCGGGTGATTGTGTGGGCCGTTTTCTTCAGATCGGGGTTGCTGTTGGTGAGGGCGCCATTGCTGGAAAATCCGCCATCGGCCATGTCAAAAAACTGTGCCGCTGACCTTGCCTTGACAACAGGGGGTATTTTTTTTATGTAGCCCTGCTCTACCTCGTACCGGCGGGGCCTATAGCTCAGTTGGCAGAGCCACCGGCTCATAACCGGAAGGTCCCAGGTT
>JBKHAV010000114.1:0-7721 GCA_046542715.1 Desulfovibrionales bacterium | reverse complement strand
CCTGTCATGGTTGCTCCGGAATGAAGTCCTGTCCGAACACGAAGGATTTCCTCACCTGCATCGACCGCTGCATTGGCCGTGTCGCTTTCGACAAATACAATCCAGCCGTCGGCCCACGTTCCGTTTGTACAGGTCTCTTGATCGTCGCTCTTGCACACGGTGACGCGTTCACCGCGTTTGATGGCTTCGCTTCGGGCAAGGTTCAAATCGGTCACAAACTCATTGACCTGGGTGGATGTCCTGTTGTTTGAAAGGAGCTGCTGAAAGGACGGAATGGCAATGACGGACAGGATGGAAACCATGACAACGACAATCATGATCTCGAGAACAGTCACGCCTCTGCAGTTTCGGGGGTCTCTCTTCACGGAATCACTGCCTGGATTATACGGTTAGTTTCTGGCACAACGACTAAGGCTGGGACACCATTCGTTTCAGGCCCAGCAAAAACTATTCCCTTTGACAACACTTCGATATCACTATAGTATTTGTAATACGCGAGAGGACTTGTGAAAAAATCTGCGTAGCTAGAGTGCAATTTTTTGCATGCCGCTTGGAACCGCCGGTAGAGCTTGAATACACCTTGAGAATGACTACACCCAATTATCGGAGATAACCCTTCACGCTCGAAGCTCAAGCAGGTCTATTGTTGCAAGTGCATCCAGGGGCTGTAGGTCCATGTGTGCGTTATTTTAGAGATTGCCGGTGAGACCTCATGTGCAGCTTCGCACACTCGGTGGAGGTCAGGAGATGTTGTACTCTTTCAGCTTGTACAGAAGGGAGCGAAGGCTTATTTCCAGGAGCCCGGCCGCCTGGGTGCGGTTGCCCTCGGTGGCAGCCAAGGCCTTGTGGATGAATTCCTTTTCAATGCGCTTTGTGGCCTGTTTGAGGGAATAACTTTCCTCCCCCACCCGCCGTTTGCGCCGCGTTTCCCAGGGCAGGCTCGAACTGTCGATAGTTTCTTCACGGCAGAAGATCATGGTCTTTTCCATGAGGTTTTCCAGTTCCCGCACGTTTCCGGGCCAATGGTAGCTGTGAAGGACATCAAGAGCATCTTCAGCAAGCGTTGGGACCGGGCGCTGTTCCCGGGCCGCGATTTTTTTGATGAAGTGCTCGGCAAGAACCTGAATGTCCTCCTTTCGTTCCCGAAGCGGCGGAATGTGAATTTCAACCACAGCAAGGCGGTAGTAAAAATCATCCCGGAAGCGGCCTTTTTCGAGTTCCTCTTTTAAATCCCGCGCTGTGGCCGCAAGAACGCGCACGTCTGCTTTCCTGGTCTTTGTCCCTCCGACCTGCATGATCTCCCCGTCCTGGAGAGCCCGAAGCAGCTTCGGCTGCAGTTCCATGGGAAGTTCACCGATTTCGTCCAGAAAAAGTGTGCCTTTGTCTGCTGCCGCGAAGAGTCCCTGCTTGTCCCTGTCTGCGCCGGTAAAAGCTCCCCGGACATGGCCGAAGAGTTCGCTTTCCATCAGTCCGGGGGAAATTGCACCGCAGTTCAGCGGTACAAACGGCCCTTTGTTTCTGCCTCCACCGGCATGCAACGCCCTGGCGACCAGTTCCTTGCCCGTGCCGGTCTCACCCGTGACCAGCACCGTTGAACTGGAGGCCGCCACTTTTTCGACCAGTTCCAGGATATGTTCCATGGCTTTGCTGCGGTAGACGATCTTCTTGCCATTCTTCTTTCCGGACAGTTCCTGCCTCAAAAACTCGTTTTCTGTTGCCAGCTGAAGGCGTTCTTCTGCCTTTTTGATGGTCAGGATGACCTCATCGGGCTTGAAGGGTTTGGAAATATAGTCATACGCTCCCTGTTTCATGCACTCGATGGCCGTATCGATTGTTCCGTACGCGCTCATCATGATGATGGTGGGACATCGCTTCAGATGTCTCGCCTTGTTGAGGAAGGTAATGCCGTCCATACCGGGCATGCGGATGTCGCAAAGGACAAGATGGATATGACTCTTGCTGATGACCTCCAGGGCACGGGTACCGTTTTCCGCCTCCAGGACCGAATACCCTTCCTCGGTCAGAACCAGCCGGAGCATATGCCGAAGCGAGGCTTCGTCATCGACGATCAGAACTTTTTTCATCTCACCCATGAAGTTGCGTCCCTTCTGAAAATTGCTGTTCCACCAGCGGGAATTTGAGCGTAAATACGCTGCCCATGCCCAGTTCCGATTCGACTTCGATCGCCCCACCTGCTTCTTCCACGACCCGGTGGCAGACGGAAAGGCCGAGCCCCCTGCCCTTTCCCGGCTCCTTTGTGGTGTAGAAGGGATCGAAAATATGGGCAAGCACCTCGTCGTTCATGCCTACCCCGTCATCCGCAACCTGAATCTTTACCCAGCGGCCGTTCTTTTCCGCGGCCAGGCGGACGGTTCCCCCTGCGGAAGCGTCCCTGGCGTTGAGCAGGAGGTTCACAAAGACCTGCATGAGCTTGTTGCGTTCCATGCTGATCAGGGGAAGGGAATCCGGAAGGTCCTTTTGCAGCCCCATGCCGTCAAATGCCCCCTGATGCCGGAGAAGGTCCAGGGCTTCCTTCATGACGCTTATCGGATCCAGGGGTTCCTGTTTCCCGTTTCCCGGGGCCGCATAGTCAAGCAGATCCCGGACCAGACGGTCGATACGCTGCATTTCAGCCAATGCCCGGGATACCAGGTCCGCCTGACTCGGGTCGTCCAGGCGCATCTTCAAAATTTCCATATAGCCCACGGCGGAACTCAGAGGATTGCCCACCTCGTGGGCCATGCCTGCAGCAAGATGACCGACAGAAGCCATTCTCTCGGACAGGATGAGTTCCTTTCTGGTCTCAATGAGTTCTTTGTTGGCTTCCTGCAGGGACTGGATATGCTGCTCAGCTTCATCCCTGCTCTGCTTCAAAGCCTGGACCATTGTATTGAAGGAGTGCGAAAGCGAAGCGATTTCCCCTGGTCCACGTTCCGGGACTGTGTGGTCGAGATCCCCTGCGGCAATTGTTCGGGTGGCCCCCATGAGTCTGCGGATCGGGCTGATGACGCTGCGGCTCAGCAGAATCAGGCCGAAAAGGACCAGCACCAGCCCGACAAGGACGACGTATATGAGGATGTACTGCTGTGCGCTCAGGATTCGCGCCTGAATATCAGACAGGGAAAACAGGGCCTGCACCGCACCCGTAAACCGCTGCTGTCGGTCAACCAGGGGAACGGTGATCAAAACATCGCTTTGTCCCGGTTCCCCCAATGGAACCCACCCATGGTAATTGACCCGCATTTCCGTGGACATACTTGACCTGGTCAGACGAAAATTGGAAATTTCAGCCCCATTGTCGTCCATCGCATTGCAAACAGTTCGAAGGTCCCGGTCCACACAGGCATAGGACTGCAGCCCAAGATCCCGGGGGATTCCCTGCATGAACCAGGCAATGTCCGACGGGGCAAAACCGGACGGGGTTTCAGGCATGAGTTCCATGACATCCCGGATTCTCGCAACCCGTTCCGTGACAAGCTCCCGTTCCGCCAGTTTAAGCAGAAGCAGCCCCACGAGCAGAATAGATGCAGCCACTAGGATGAAGAGGTTCGTGATGATCTCGGTCCGAAGTCCAAGAGGACGAAAGAGAAGGGATCGCATTCGCATGGCTCGCTTGGGTAGTATGAGTAAGAAGGTGAAGTATTGCGACCTGTTGAAAACACTTAAGGTGAAATACGTTTCCGGAAAAGACACGAATTCCAGCGCGTTGTTCTATTGCCTGATGCAAACCTGGTTCCGAAAATGGACTTCTTGACTTTCGCCAGCCAACAAACCAAATTGATTCAAATTTCTTGAGAAGGAGCCCTTATGCCCGTACTCGTCGTCAACGTGGACCATGTTGCAACCATACGCCAGGCCAGAAGAGGAACGGAACCGGACCCGGTCACTGCTGCGCACATGGCTGAAACCGGTGGAGCCCACGGCATTATCGTGCACCTGCGGGAAGACCGGAGGCACATCCAGGACCGCGACCTGCGCCTGCTCAAGGAAACCGTTCAAACCCGGCTGCACCTGGAAATGGCCGCTACCGAGGAGATGCAGTCCATCGCCCTGGAAACCGCACCCTACATGGTCTGCCTGGTTCCGGAAAAACGAGAGGAGCTGACCACGGAAGGGGGGCTCAATGTCATCGGGCGCGAACCCGAAATTCGGGAATATCTCGCCCCGATTCATGCTGCAGGCATTCTATCCAGCCTGTTCATCGACGCAGATCCGAAACAGGTCGAGGCCGCACGTGAAACCGGTGCCGGGTACATTGAAATCCACACCGGCCACTTTGCCGATGCCACAGGTCATGCTGAACGCGAGCAGGAACTCGCCAAAATTTTTCACGCCATAGAATATGCCCGCAAAATCGGCCTGAAGGTCAATCTCGGGCACGGACTCAACTACACCAATATCACTGCGTTCTCTCGCACCCCGGGGATCAGCGAGTATTCCATCGGACACAGCATCATATCCAGATCCGTCTATTCCGGGATCGAACGTGCTGTGGAGCAGATGGCCGCGATTATCAGAACTTTTGTCAACTGACGTCCTGCCGGGGAACGCTTGCTCCTTTTCCTTTGCGGAATTTTTCTCTAGTATTCCGTAGCGTGTCGTTTTACCGAACGCGGACGCGCTCCAGAGCGATCCCGAGCTATCCCCGTTGGATGCTTGGGTTCCACGATATCGTGAACATATTTTTTGGAGAATTGATGATCGTCGGACTGGGCATCGATATCGTGGAACTTGATCGTATCGAGCGCATAGTGGATCGATTCGGAACACGATTTACCGACCGGATCCTTACCCTTCGCGAACAGGAGGATATGCCTCGAAACGCCGTCCCTTTCCTGGCCGGCCGCTTTGCCGCCAAAGAAGCCGCATCCAAGGCCCTTGGCACCGGTTTGGCCCTGGGTGTTTCCTTTCACTCTCTGGAGGTTGTCGCCACGGCTGAGGGGAAACCGGAACTCCGTTTGCACGCTGCAGCCCGGGACCTCGCCCGCAGCATGGGGGTCGTGTCGGCACACCTGAGTATTACCCACGGCCGGGACGCCGCCGTTGCAGTCGTGGTGCTGGAAAAGGAGGGATAAGCGTGTATCAGCCCCTTCCCACCCCTGAGGAAATGGCCTTGTGGGACCGCCAAAGCATTGAGGAATACGGGATTCTCCCGGAAATCCTCATGGAAAATGCCGCCAGGGAGGCGCTGGACGTCCTGGAGCGGGAGAAATCCCTCTTCGGACTGGACGTGGTCCTTTTTGCCGGGTCGGGAAACAACGGCGGAGACGCCTTCGCCCTTGCACGACACCTCCATGACCGCGGCGCCAAGCCCCTGGTCCTGCACGCCAAACCACGAGCCGCCTACACCGGAAGTGCCGCCTACCACCTCTCCCTGGCCCGTGCTGCCGGTGTGCATATGGTCCCCCTCAAGCAGTATAACCTTGATTTCCTTCCCCGGCACTCTGTTGTTGTGGACGGACTTCTGGGCACCGGGTTTTCCGGCGAGTTGCGCGAAAATTATCAGGAATGGATCGAGGCCATAAACACCCTTGGAACGAAATGCTTTGTTCTGGCGCTGGACATTCCTTCCGGATTGAACGGCTTGACAGGGCGCCCCTCCCCCATCGCGGTCCGGGCGGACTGCACCGTCACCTTCGAGGAGGCCAAGCTTGGGCTTATCCTTGAAGAAACCGGCAATTTTACAGGCAGAATCGAGGTCCGGCAAATCGGCATCCCCCGAATCCTCAAGCAGGACCTTCCCCCTGCCCACCTTGGCCTGACTCGAAGCGTTCTCAACCTCTATCCCCGGCCGGAACGGGACATGCACAAGGGAACCGCGGGCCACCTTCTGATCGTTGGGGGCTCCCGGGGGCTGACCGGAGCGCCGGTGCTCGCCGGGCTGGGTGCTCTGCGCGCCGGAAGCGGACTTGTCAGCATCGCCTGTCCCGGAAAGATCAGTGCCGAAATCAAGTCCGCCTTCCCGGACATCATGACCATTCCTCTCGGCGATGGCGACATTTGGGACCAGGGCTGCTTTTCCGAGCTCGAAAATCATCTCGACCGTTTCGACGCCTGCGTGCTCGGTCCCGGACTGGGCCGACAGGATTCCGTCTCCGGTTTCATGCAGGCCTTCCTGGCCAATGTTTCTCCGGGGCTGGTCGTGGATGCGGACGGACTCTACTGGCTCGGCAGGGAACAGCAATCTTTCGAGGCCCTCCCGGGCAAAACGATCCTGACGCCGCACCCTGGAGAAATGGGCCGGCTTTTGGATATGCCGATCCCTTCCGTGCAGCAGGACAGAATCGGTTCGGCCCGGCACGTCGCCTCCCAGGGCGACCTGGTTGTGGTGCTCAAAGGCGCCGGAACCGTGATCGCCCACAGGGAGCACCCGGTGTACATTTCCCCGATCTCCTCTCCGGCACTTGCCGTGGGCGGATCCGGGGACGTGCTCTCCGGAATCCTTGGAAGCCTGCTTGCCAGAGGACTCGATCCGGTCCATGCCGCCTGCCTGGGCGTATACTGGCACGGACTCTGCGGCCTCAACCTGGAAAAAACGTATCCTCTCCGGGGCAATCTCGCCCAGGAGATCGCCCATGCACTTCCCCATACCTTGAAGGAGTTCAGTATATGCTCACAGCCCAAGACATCATGACCAAAGAAACCATCACCGTCACGCCGGACACAGACATCACCGAGGCGGCAAAATTGCTCCTGGAAAATCGTATCAACGGCCTTCCAGTGGTTGACAAGACCGGCAAGCTCCTGGGTATCATCTGCCAAAGCGACCTGATCACGGCTCAGAAACGGATCCCCCTGCCCTCGCTTTTCACGATCCTGGACAGCGTGGTTTCCTTTTCTTCCCACCAGTATGAGCGGGAAATGGAAAAGCTGAGCGCCGTGAAAGTATCCCAGTCAATGACTACGGACGTGGTCTCTGTCGGACCGGACGAATCCCTTGAAAATATCGCCAGCATGATGGTCGACCGCAAATTCCACACCCTCCCGGTGGTCAAAAAGGGAATGCTGGTCGGCGTCATCGGCAAGGAAGATGTCCTTCGAACCTTGATCGAGAGCAAAAAATCCGAATAACCTCACGAACACTCCACCCAGTTTGGGCCATTTTCGAGAATACCACACAACATACCGCTGACAGCGGCAATACGCTCATATGCTCGTATATTTGGACACCACGGAAGCAACACTCAAATTCGGCCGATTGATTGCCGAAGCAATACTGAAGTCAGGAAGCAGGAACCAACCCATCCTTCTTCAGGGAGACCTGGGAAGCGGAAAGACCACGTTCACCCGCGGGGTGGTGGCCGCTCTCCCAGGTGGGGATGATGCCGAAGTGAGCAGCCCCAGCTTCAATATCTTCAACGTGTACCCGACCTTTCCGGAAACAGTCCATTTTGACTTGTATCGTCTGGAACACGCCGAACCCGAGGAAAATCTCCTCGAATATTTCGCCTCCCCGGACCATCTTGTGATTGTCGAGTGGATCGAGTATCTCCCTGAACCATACTGGCCGGATGACTTTCTCATCCTTGTCTGGCGCACGAAAAAGCAGGGCCGGGAGGTCTTCCTCAAAACCAGGGGTGAGAAATCCGAGCGGCTGATGCATATTCTGAAACCCGGCATCAACGCCGAATTCACGGAGTAAGAGCATCCATGCGCATTTGTGTACAAAAATTCGGCGGAACCTCGGTCGCCAATCTGGAATGCATGCAGAAGGTCATGCA
>JBKHAV010000016.1:0-34341 GCA_046542715.1 Desulfovibrionales bacterium | reverse complement strand
ATGGCCTGTGCTCCCGCTGGAAACCTCCTCATAGGTGGGATCGACCGTTTCCCCGCCGGTGTACCCGACGGTTGTCCGCTTCACCCCTTCAACCTTGTCGAACGGGGGCTCCATGCACCAGAAACACCCCCCGGCGAGCGTCGCCTCGACCAGGTCATCACCCTCTTCTCTGCCGGCGGATGGCGCAACCATGCCGATAACAATGATGCCGCTCAGCAGCACTACCGAAATATTCATACTCATGGCTCCTCTTCGTTCCAGGTGCAGATCCACGGAGCACAACTCTAGCATATTCCCTGTCGGGGTGACAGCTTCAGCAGTTCCGCCATTGATCGATTCTCGTGCTGGCCAAAGTGACTTCGGACTCGGAAACCAGAAGCCAGACCCTTGCAGGATAGACGGATTCCCTCTGCTGCCGGTCAAGGATGTGGAAGAAGAGGTCAAAAAACCGCTCAACCGACATGCCCCCATATCTGGTTCCCAGAAGGGGAATGCCCAGGGAACGGATTTTCAGCCGTTCGGCCAGATCGAACACGGTCTTCAGAGCCTGCTCCACCCATTCCTCCTTCCAGGTGGGATCACGGTTGAGGTCGCGGACCACGGCCAACATCTGCAGGGGGGGACCGGTTCTCACCAGCACGGATCCCGGGGGTTCTGGCCGTGCGTTCATGGCCCTGATCATGATTCGCTCTTTGGACTCTTTCGGGTCTCGAATCTCGGGTGAAGCACTCAACACAAGATGGGTGTCCTCTTCAACGACCCTTGCGCACAGCGACCGCGGCGGAGTCCCTTCAAGGCCGACCAGCACCACGGGGTGCTGCGCCGGCTCTCCACTGCCGCCCCGAATGACCGTCAGGTCAGGCTTGTTACCCTTCTCCCCCATCCGCTCTCCTGGTTTCAGAGGACCTGGGTTCATCGGAATCGATCCATGATTTGGATTTCAGCGTATTACGGTGATAGGTGCTGTGGCCCAAAAGAGTCAAGCCTGGGCAGAGCATTCAGAGGGAGCGGAGCGGCGGTGCACAAAAATGCCTCACCCGAGAAAATACCGCCCCGCCGCAACCAGCCCCATGCCCAGCAGAACCGAGCCGAACAGGCTTTTTGTCCGCAGCGCCAGGGCAAAGACCGGGAGGGAAGCCCAGAAGAAGAGATTTGCAAAGGAGAAATCGAATCCGGCTTCGTTCAGGAGAAGAGCCGGGGCGAGCATGGCCGCAAGCACGGCAGCTGGAACAAACCCCAGCCAGCGGGTCAGCAGGGGGGAAAGGGATCTCGACTTGAGCGCTAGCAGGGGGATGATCCGGGGACCGGCCGTCACCACAGCCATGCCCAGGATGGTGGCAAAGATCAGCTCCTGGTCCATGACTGCAGCACGACGCCCAGGGTTGCCGCAGCCACTGTGGCTGCGATGACGTGAAACTGCTCCATGCCGGCATGCTGCAGGAAAACGGAAACGCATCCTGCGGCCACCGCGACCAGAACATGGGTTCGGGATTTGAACTGAACCACGAGCAGGGCGATGAACATGGCTGGAAGCGCGAAGTCAAGGCCGATGGGGCGAACATCCGTGATCAGGGTGCTGGCCGAAACTCCGAGCATGGTCCCCAGGACCCAGGAGGTCTGGGCGGTCATGTTGGTTGCAAACATTTCGCTTTTGTCCGGGTCGACCGCGTAGAGCCGCGAGGAATGCAGAGCAAAGGTCTCGTCCGTCAACTGGAACCCGAACAGGCTCAGTTCCCGCCTGCGCCACTGCCTGAGAAAGGGAACCAGAGCCGCAGCCATGAGCAGATGGCGCAGGTTGACCACAAAAGTCGTCAGGATCACGGAAAACGGGGAGGCGCCGGCCCCGATGAGCCCGGCCGCAATGAACTGAGCCGATCCGGCAAAAACCAGCAGGGACATGAGTACCGTGTTGACGGACGAAATTCCTGCCTCCCGGGCCAGGACACCGTAGGCAAACCCTACCGGGATGTACCCGAGCACGATGGGCGCGGTCAGTTTCACCCCGCCCGACCAGGTCCGTTTTTCCGGTTCTGTTTTCGGTTCCATGCCCATCAGCGCCCCTGTTTTTGCAGCAGCCGGAGGATGTACTGCAAGATTTGTGGAATTTCCACCCCCAGAAGAGAGGGATAAAGGATGGTTATGAAAGATCTCGGTCCTGCAAAAACAGCTCGTGATACTCCTCTTCCTTGAAGTGCCGACGCATCACTGCGTTTACGAAATTGAAGATTTCCTCCAGTTCCTTGTCGGACATCCGCGGCAGAATACGTTGCAGTATAGCGTCGTCACTGAACTTTTGCAGATAGACCTGCACCGTGGCCTCGTCAGTTTCCCGGTCCATGCCGAATCCCACCAGCCCCTCATAGGTATTGACGAATTCATGCGTATGTCTGGCCATTATCCTTTCCTTTCTGTTTGCGGTTGTTGCGCTCGAGATTATCATCCGACCAGTTCCACCACTTCGTCAGTCCGGCCTCGGGAAGATCGTTTTCCGCCTGGTACACGGCGCAGCGAAAAACATAGAGCACGCACCGATCGAGGTGTTTTCCCCGCATCCGTTCAAGCCGGCTGTAGAGGTGCTGCGGATCCCTGCCTCTGAGATCAGCCACCCCCTCGATTCCGAGATCCCAAAGATCCCGGGACAGGCGCGCCCCGATGCCGTCGAGACGGCACAGGTCTTTGACTGCCTGCTTTTTAAGCTCCATGGCCTTGGCAAGCCGGGGAAGTTCCAGCTCGCTGAACACCCGGACGTTATTTTGTCCGAGCAGCGCAGCCGTCACTCCGGAGCCGGCCCGTTTGCTGCCGGAAAAGCTGCCGTCAGAAATAACCCCGCTCCCGCAGGACGGGCTGCCCTCTTTCAAAAGAGCAAAGGAAACACGCCGGGTTCTGGCGATCTCCAGGCAAACCCGGGCTCCGGCTCGAAAGGGTTCGCTCAGATCCTCCCCAGTGAGGCTTCTCACGGCCGCCCGGCCTGCAAGCACGTCCGGACCACTTCCTCCACGGATCTCAGCCTGTGGGCGCGGTACTGGAAGCCCCCCAGCCATTTCCGGACAGCAGGGGATCACAATGCCCTGCCTTTTCCACTCAAGGACCAGCGGATCCGGATCAAAGCTCCGCCCGTCGAAGCGGGTGGGTTCACCCAGCAAACAGGCGCTGATCAGAATGCAGTCCATGCCTTTTCCTTCTGCTGCCGGTTGATCGAACGGCTCTTCCTGACACACCTGGGGCGCCGACGTCAAAATCGTTTCCAGCCCCTTCAGAGAAATTCTTGAACCCCCGGTGTATTCTTCTATACTCTGGAACTGGAGGAAAAATCCATGATCGAACCACGCACCCTTCAAGAACAGGGCATGATGCGCGCGGTGTTCTACAGATCCTGCGGCAACGAGGACGTTCTCGAAACAGGCCGGTTCCCCGAGCCTCCACTGAACAGTGGCACAATCGAGGTCCGGGTCAGAGCTGCCGGCATCAACCCGCTGGACTGGAAGATACGAAGCGGAAACTTGAAACCGCTGCTTCCCCGCCGTTTGCCCCGAATCCCGGGAAGCGACCTGGCCGGGGTGGTCGAATCCCTTGGTCCCAAGGTCGAGGGGTTCAAACAGGGAGACCGTGTCTTCGGCTCCATTGACCCGTCCCGGACCAGGTATGGAAGCTGCGCCGAACGAGCCTCTCTCGGCCGCAACCGCCTGGCCCGACTCCCTGACCAGCTCGATTTTGCGACCGGAGCCTCATTGCCCATTGCCGGGTGCACAGCCCTGCAGGCCATCCGGGACCGGCTGCGCGTCCGCCCTGGACAATCCCTGCTCGTCAACGGCGCTTCCGGCGGTGTGGGCCACTTCGCGGTCCAGATCGCCCGGCTCATCGGCGCAGAGGTCTATGGAACCTGCAGCCCGGACAACCGGGACTTTGTTCGGGACCTCGGTGTGGACACCGTTTTGGACTACACCAGGGGCGAGCATCTCGGCCGGACCTACGACGCGGTCTTTGACGCCGCGGCCAGGCTCAGCTGGCGGCAGATCCGATCGATCCTTCCAACAGGCCGCTATGTCACCACCGTACCCGGCCCCGGCCACTTCCTGGGCATGCTCTTGTCCCCGCTCCAGCCCAGACGCATTGCGTTCATGCTCGTCCGGGTGAACTCAAGAGATCTCGACACACTCGCCGCCTGGTGTACCTCCGGCGCCCTCCAGGCGAGGGTCTCTCGGACGTTTCCTCTGGAACGCACGGCCGAGGCGCATAAGGTGAACCGGGAGGGCCATGTTCCCGGAAAGCTGGTGATCGAGATGGATGCCCACTTATCCGCGCCATGATGCAAACGGACCTGTTCCCGGTCACCCTGTCTCATGAAACCCGTCCTCGAGGGCGAACACTTCCTCGAGTCGGGCAAACCGGGCATCCCCGCCCGCGTGCATGTCCACCTGCAAAACGTCATGGAGCTTTCGCACCTGTTTGACCACCTGATCCAGTCGCTGATCGCTGTTGACCAGCAACCAGATGCGGCTGAAGGAGCCGTCCGCCACGGGCATGCAGAAAATCCCTTCCACATTGAAGGCCCGGCGGGAGAAGAGCCCGCAGATGTGGGACATCACGCCGGGATGGTTTCTCACGGTAAGGTCCAGGATTATGGAGTTGGATTCCGGTTCCGTCTTACGCACAGGCTGCATCTGACGCACCTCCTATCATGTCCTTGTTTGCAGCACCCGGAGGCACCATGGGATAAACCGCCTCCTCAACATCCACCAGAGCATGGATGAGACAGGGTCCACGCTCCCTCAGACCCTGCATCAGGGTCTCGGCGGGATCGTCAGATGTGGCCAAATCAAAGGTTTTCAGGCCGAACCCTGCGGCGATGGCCACAAAATCCACTGCGTGCCCGTATTCCGAGGCAAAGTGCCGTCTCCCGTAAAACAGATCCTGCTGCTGCCTGACCAGCCCGAGCGCCTGGTTGTTCATGAGCACGATGGTCAGGTTCACCTGCTGCTCCACAGCGGTGGCCAGTTCCTGGATGTTCATGAGCATGCTCCCGTCACCGGTGAAACAGACCACCTTCCTGTCCGGATTGGCCAGAGCAGCGCCAATGGCCGCGGGAATGCCGAACCCCATGGTTCCGAGCCCCCCTGAGGTCAACCACTGCCGGGGCGCGGTAAAGGGATAGGCCTGGGCCGTGCGCATCTGATGTTGTCCCACGTCCGTGGCGATTATGGTGGATGGGTCGCAATGTTTCGCAGCCTGCCTGACCAGACCGTATCCGGTTGTCGGGTCGTTCTCGCCGGGAAGAAGCAGGGGAAACTGTTTTTTGAGCCGGGAAATCCGCCCAAGCCACTTCCGACCGGGGCGGGACTCCACATTTTCCAAAATACCTGCCAATGCTTCCTGAACGTCTCCCACGATGCCCAAGTGCACGGCTTTGATCTTGTCCAGTTCGCTCTGGTCGATATCCACATGAATAATCTGTGCACCGGGACAAAATGCCTCCACCTTGCCGGTGGCCCGATCGTCGAACCTGACTCCCGCGGCAAGGAGCAGATCGCATTCCTCCAGAGCCATATTGGTGAATCTGGCAGCATGCATCCCGAGCATGCCCAGGGCCAGGGGGTGGTCGGAAGGCACGGCCCCGAGTCCAAGAAGCGTCATGGCCACGGGGATGGCCCCCTTTTCAGCGAGCCTCAGGGCCGCTTCCCCTGCTCCCGCCCCGATGACCCCACCCCCGAGGTAGAGCATGGGCCGTTTCGAAGCATTGATCATGGAAGCGGCGCGGCTGAGGTCCCGGGGGTCGATTTTCATCACGCGCTCTCTCTGGCCCGGCTCCGGCCAGGTCTCAAACTGCACGGTTTCGCACTGCACATCCTTGGGGATATCCACCACAACAGGTCCGGGGCGGCCTGAAATGGCAATTTGAAACGCCTGCGGAATGACCTGCAGCAACTCTTTCGCCCTGCGGACCAGAAAGTTGTGCTTGGTAATGGGGACGGTCAGGCCGTACATGTCCACTTCCTGGAAGGCGTCTGTGCCGATCAGGGCACTGGGAACCTGACCGGTGATGCAGACGATGGGCACGGAGTCCAGCTTGGCATCGGCTATGGCCGTCAGCAGATTTGTCGCACCGGGTCCGGAAGTGGCGAAACAGACCTGTGGCCGCCCGGAAGTCCTGGCCATGCCCTGAGCCATGAACCCGGCACCCTGCTCATGCCGGGCAAGCACGTGCCGAATGCGTCCTCTTCGGGCAAGCGCATCATAAAGCGGCAGGTTGGCGCCCCCTGGGATACCGGTGATGATTCGGATTCCCTGGCGTTCCAGCAGTTGGATGACGAGTTCGGCACCTGTCATTTCGTACATGGTTTTTCTCTCCTTTGGGGTTACCTTCCGGTCCCGGCGGAGAAAAAGAAATCCCCCGCCGGTGCGCACCGGCGGGGGATTGATAGAGTATTGTTCGTCCTGATCCTATCCCGTTTGCGGCGCGACCCCTGTTTCCTCGCGTACGACGACTACCACGCTTACCAGCGCGCAGATGACGGATAGAATGGAGGAAACACGGTCGCGATACATAGATACTTTTCCTTTACGTATGTCTCTTTGTCTATAGAGGTTTTCCAGCGGCGTCAATTCCGGAGACAATCCCTAACTCTTGGGCAGGGGGATAATCATCACCGGGACCTTGGCCCGCTTGGACACCCTATTGGCCGTGCTGCCCATCATAGAGTCCAGAAACGTGCCGTGTCCGTGGGTTCCCATGATGATCAGGTCACAGGATTCCTCCTTGGCCGTCTCCAGAATTTTGGACACAGGATTCCCCCGTCTGACGCGGACGACATCCTCTTTTCCCGCGGCTATTTGCCCGGCCGGCCGGATCTGTTCACGAAGCGAGTCGAGCATCTCGTGGAAAACCTTTCTGGCCCCTTTTTTTCCAGACAGTTTGCTGAGGGTTTCCTCTTCATACTCCTTCTTGATGGTCTCCCAACGGTCCGCCGGGAGATAGCCGACGACCCATTTGTCCACCGTGTCCGGAACCTCGTCCAGGACATGGAGAAAGACCATCTGCGCCCCATAATGCTCTGCCAGGTCCACGGCGTAATTCAAGGCATATCCCGCATTTTCCGAGAGGTCTGTGGCGTACAGAATTTTCGAAATCGAAACTGGGTGAATATCAACAACATTCATGATCGTCCCCGCTTGCATTTAGGAGGATTGGGCACCGGCGTTTTTGCTGAACAGGCCCCAAAGGGGTCGGAACCAGATGCCGCTCAAGAGCCAGGAGTAGAGGTATACCAGGACTGTAATGCCCGCGAACCAGAGGGTGATCTCCCAGAAGCTGCCGTTCAGGGTGAAGGCCGGTACATAGGCAAAGAGAAAAGGCCCAAGGTAGAGGAATTTGGCGAACTTGAACGACGTGAACGCCGTCTTCCACATATTGGCCTTGGCAATGGCAGCCCCGGCAAACGCGGCAATGCACACTGGTGGCGTAATGTTCGAATCCTGGGACAGCCAGTAGACGATCATGTGCGCGGCAAGTTCGTTCACCCCGAGATGGGTCAGGGCGGGCACCGCTACCACGGCTGTGATCAGATAGGCCGCGGTGACCGGCACACCCATGCCCAGGATCAGGGAGGCCAGAGCGATGAACAGGATGGTCAATATGAGATTGCCCCCGGCCAGTTCGATGACGATGTCTGCAAAGGTGAGGATCAGGCCGCTGTACGTCAGCGTCCCCACGATGATCCCGATGACCCCCAGGGTGGCGCCTATCTTCAGGCTGTTTTCAGCGCCGCTGCGGGAAGCTTCCACGAAATTGCCCAGTTCCTTTTTCAGTCCGGCCATGGTCTGTCTGCGGATGAAAAACACCACAACGGTCGCGATGATGCCGTACACCAGGAGGATTCTGCCGGTCATGAAGGGCCTTACGGCTAAGGCTGCATCCGGCCCTAAAACGAGTCTGATCCCCTTGACCAGCCAGGGAAAGATCACGATAAAGGCCATGATGATAAGCAGGGTCGGATCGATCCGGTTGTTTCCCGCCTCATCCTTGAAGCTCAACGCGATGCAGGTAGCCAGTCCCACAATGGCCGCATATCCCGGGGAGAATCCGGTGAGCAGAAAAAACGTGATCACGACCAGCGGCATGATGTACTCCCACTCTTTTTTGAGGATCTGCATGGCCGAATATTTGAAGCGCTCCCCTGCCACTCCGTACATTTTGGCCTCGTAGTGGACCATGACGAACACGCTGAAGAAATACATGATTGCCGGGAAAAGAGAGACGAGCATGATCCAGGAGTACGGAAGTCCGGTCATTTCGGCCATGATGAACCCGCCCGCCCCCATGATGGGCGGCATGAACATGCCGCCGATGGAGGCTGCCGGAGCTACTGCGCCGGCCACATGCGGCTTGAATCCCCCTCTTTTCATCATGGGGATGGTGAATGATCCGGTGGACACGGTGTTGGCGATGGCGCTTCCGGATATGGACCCGAACAGACCGCTGGCTACGACCGCGACCTTGGCCGGCCCGCCCACCTTGTGGCCCACGGCCGCCAGGGGAAAATCGATGAAGAACTTCTGGGCCCCGCATTTTTCCAGGAATGCCCCGAACAGGACAAAAAGAATGATGTAGGTGGCCAGCACATTGGCCATGATGCCGAAGATCCCGTCACTGCGATAGAAAATGCTGGTGGCAAGCCCGGGAAAGGTGTCCCCGGCGTGGGCGATCATATCAGGCATATAGTTGCCGTACACGCCAAAGCCCAGCATGAGGACGCCGATGAGGACGAACACGGTCCCGACCACCCTTCTGGCCAGTTCGATGCTGATGAGCACCCCTATCACGGCCATGGTCCTGTCCAATGGAGTTTCGATGCCCACCCGGTAGTTGATGGCCTCGAAATTGTAGATCCAGTAACCGATTGAAAGGATCGAGAGGAGAATGAGAAGGTAATCCCCGATCCTGAACAGGGTACTTTTTGATTTATAGAGCAGAAAAATCAAAATGTAGGTGATCATGACGTAGATGCCGCGGTGGAACTCGGTGGACGCGGGCTCGAACACGGCCGACCACGAGTAGAACAGGACCAGGGATACGGCAAGGAAATCGAAAAAGATTTGTTCAAATCGGTGAAGTTTTTCGTACACTGCGACTACCTAAATTTCCTTCGAATTGTTGCGGAAGAAGCTGTGGACCCGCAAACCCGGGCCTTACGCTCGTCTGATCGCGGATGAACAGCGGAACGATTGCAAGCCTAGTTGATCTGAAGAAGAACGGGCAAGCTCCGAAGAGGCCCTGCCCGTTCTCGTGTTGTCACTCACTTCCTCTTTTTGGAAGTCCTAGTTGAGGACACCTTTTTCCCTCCAGAACTTCTCTGCTCCGGGATGCAAGGGAATGATTTCCGGATTGATGCCGTTCACACCGCTTTCAACGGACATTTCCCGGAAGGTCTTCTTCTGCGAGACCATCCATTTCAACCCTTCTTCGCTGTAGACCTTGCTCAGCAGGTCGTAGATAACATCTTCCGGCACGTCCTTGTTGGCGACCAGCAGGGTGGAATCCTGAAAGGAAGGTGTGTCTTCTGTTACACCACGGTACACGCCGCCAGGAATGACAAGCTTGGAGAAATAGGGGTACTCTTTGAAGTATTCGGCTTCTTCCGCCGGTCCATACAGATCAACGAGATCGATGTTGTTTGTGGTGGCGGCCTGAATCACGGCGCCGCTGGGATAGGCCGTGAAGAGCCAGAAGGCGTCCAGCTGTTCGTTGCCGAACGCCTGCGCTGCATCATTGTAGCCCATGGCGTTGCGTTCCATTTTGTCCCAGATGCCCATATGGGTGAAGAACAGCTCGGCATTGGCAAACGCGCCGGATCCGGCATTGCCCACACCGACCTTCTTGCCGACCAGGTCCTGGGGCTTTTCGATTCCGGACCCCTTGCGCACCACCAACTGGGCAGGAGCACCATAGAGATAGGAAACAGCGAGAACGTCCGTGTACTTGTTGGGGTCGTTCTTCATCTTGCCATTTCGACCCAGAAAGAGGTGACCGGCATACACGGTGCCGAACGAAACCCGGCCCGAGTTGACCGTACGCAGATTTTCGACCGACCCACCGGAGGACTGGGCCTGTATCCTGTACATGTCGCTGTCTTTTATGGGATCAAAGGTCTGTATGGCATTGGCCACGACCTGAAACGTTCCGCCGGACGGGCCGCCGCCGAAGACGTACCGTTTTTTGGCGAACGAATCCGTGGAAAACGTGACGAGCACCGCCAGACAGACAAAGACCCCTGCAAATACCTTCCACCCTCTTCTCATGATGACCTCCTTTCGAAATGGTGTAACGCACGCCTTCCTGGAGATCGCTTCGGGACCCAAAGCTCTTCGAATTGGACCGGTTCTGCACGTGCTGTGAAACTTGACAGGTCCGGAGTTCCTGGAATCCTCCGCCGGAAGGCGTCCGAAAAAGGGAAGTTTGGTCATTTCCGCAACCAAAAGTGGTAACACTGATACGACCAAGCTATACATGTATACGGAAAGTGGACGGAGTGGTAAATGAGAGAGGCACTGATCTTCTTGTAAGAAAAACTCTTACATCAAGTGGGCTTACGACTTCGGGGTCCTGCGAAGCGGCGTTGTGGAACGAAAAATGCGGTTCTAGGGGCTGACCAATCCATGCTGGATGGCGAACCGGGAGAGTTCTGCGTTGTTCCGCAGCCCGAGTTTTTTGAGCAGCCTGAACCTGTAGGTGTCCACTGTTTTGACGCTGATATTGTAGTTTTCGGCAACTTCCTTGTTGGTCCGGCCCATGGCCAGGGCCTTGAGGACCTGAAGCTCCCTGTTGGAGAGCATATCCAGGGGAGTGGCGCTGTTCCCGCTGCGGGCCACCCGCAAAGCCAGCAACTCAGCGACTTCGTCACTGAGAAAACGCCCCCCGGAATGGACCTTCCGAATGGCCGCAACCAGCTGTTCCGGGGCGGACCGCTTGGTGATGTACCCCATGGCCCCTGCCGTGATGGACCTGACAACGTACTGTTCCTCTTCATGCATGGTCAACACGAGGATCGGCAGATCAGGGTGGCTGGAGTGAAGCCTTGATATGACCTCCAGCCCGTCTATTCCCGGCATGGAGATGTCGATGACCGCAACATCGGGCCGCTCTTGCTTGACCCTCTCCAGGGCCTCATACCCGTTGGCGGCCTCAGCCTGGACAGCCATTTCTCCGCTTTCTTCGATAATCGTCCTCAGTCCTGCCCGGACGATGCTGTGGTCATCTGCAAGCAGTATCCTGATCATGCTCTTCCCGGGTTCTCTGTATGTGGATGTAAAAATGGAAAGGTGCAGCGCACTTCTGCTCCCCGTCCCGGAACGGATGCAATCACGAGCACCCCCCCCAAAAGGCCGGCCCGTTCCCGCATACCCAGGAGCCCAAGCCCTCCCGGGCCCATGTCCTCTGAGGGACTGAACCCCTGGCCATCATCCCTGACGATCAGAACCAGGCTGTCGCTGTTCAGGCTCAGGCTCACATCGACCTGGGAAGCCCGGGCGTGCCTGGCCACATTGGTCAAGGCTTCCTGCGCAATACGATATGCTGCCGTGGAAATGAGCTGGTCCATTTTGTCCGGAACGCCGTCTGTCGTAAAACTGCAGGCAATCCCGGTCCGTTTCTCAAAATCCGTGGTATACCACTCCAGGGCATCAAACAGTCCGAGATCATCGAGAATGACCGGCCTGAGTCTGGTGGCGATATTTCTGACGTCGCTTATGGTATTGTCGATCAGACTGCACATGGCCTCGACCCGCTTCATGCTCTTGTGGTCGCCCTCCCCGACGCGGGACTTCAGCCAGACGGCATCCATGCGCAGAGCTGTGAGCACCTGCCCCAGTTCATCGTGCAGTTCCCGGGCGATGGCCGCCCGCTCCTGTTCGTAGCTGGACATGATGTTTCCGGACAACCGCCTGAGCTGATCCTGGGCTTTTTTCAGGTCGGTAATGTCCACGGCAATGCCGCAAATCTTTTCCACCCGACCCTTTTCGATCCGAATGGGGAAAATGACCGTCAGGTAGCTATGGGGTTCCTCGCCGTGAAGAATATGTTCCTCCACCTGGGTCGAAGTCCCGTTCTGAATCGCCCGCTGTTCGTTGTCTTTGAGCCGCTCCGCTGTTTCCCCGGAGAACAGGTCGTACACGGTCTTTCCAAGGATCTCCTCGCCTCGGACATGAAAAACTTCCTCGAACCGGGAGTTGACCATCAGGTATCGGCCCTTCCTGTCCTTCATGTAGACCACGGCCGGAGTGTGCATGAGGATGCTTGTGATTTCCCGGGTTCGAGCTTCCACCTGGCGTTCCAGATCCTTGGAGTAGTAGCTCAGCTGTTCCTTGGCCTGCCTGAGTTCCTCCTCAGCCCGTTTGCGCTGGGTGATGTCCACCAAAACGGCCAGCGATCTGTTGCTTCTGCTGTTTGGCTCCTTCTCCAATATGGCTGACAGGAGCACATCCATGCGTTCCCCGTTTTTTTTCACGAACTGGTAGGGCACATCCTTGCAGAAGCCTGTGGCAAAAAAGCCGGGCAGAACGTTTTCAATGGCGTGCCGCCGCGATTCGTCTGTCATGAAATCAGTCAATTCACGGCCCACCACTTCATCGCGTCCATACCCCAAAGCTTCCAGCCAGTAATCGCTCACGCTCACGAATCGATTGGAATGATCAATGGAATGCAGCATCGCCGGGGTATGATGGTACAGCCGCCGGTACTGCTCCTTGCTCTGTCGAAGCTGTTCTTCCACTTCCCTGCGCTTGACGATATCAAAGCTTGCTTTCCGGTAGAGATAAAAGACCGAACTTCCGGTCAAAAGAAACAGGGCGAAGATCACAACTCCGGTGCGCTGGAAAAACGGCGCGAACACGCCATGGGACACGGCGTCAAGGTTTCGAAGGTAGGTGATTCGCCATTTTGGATAGGTCTCAAGCTCCATGGAATACATCAGGTACTCCCGGCCGTCTGCGTCTTCGAGCATATTGGGCTGGACCGGTTCGAAGCCGGCCCACTGCAAGGGGCCTGATCCGAATTGCCGCGAAGCCTGCACGGCAACAACCTGTTCCGGGCTCAGAGGGGACAAGGTGGAAAACAGCCACTGCGGACGGCTCGCGCTGAAGACGACTCCGTGGGGATCGGTGAGCAGAACCTCTCCATCCGTGGCCTGGATGTACTTGGTCTCGATGACGCTGATCGGTGCCTTGATGACCACAACCCCCAGGGTCTGATGGTCCGCGCCGCCTGTGACCGGATGACTGTAGTAAACCCCTCTTTTTTGTGATGTGGTCCCCAGGGCCATATAGATCGCCGGGATTCTTCCCATGGCATCCTGGAAATACGGCCTGAACGAAAAGTCCTGACCCAGAAAGCTGTCAGGTGCCCGCCTGTTGCTCGATGCCACGGTGACGCCGTTACTGTCCATGAGATAACAGACCTCGACATCCAAGGCCTCCTGGAAATGATCCAAAATACCGTTTGCCTCTTCAAGAGAACGCTCATCCGGGGAGGCAAGCGCCAGCCGCACTTCCTCAAGTCCGGCCAATGCCCTGACAGGCTTCATGTTTTCCGACAGATAGGAGTCCACCTGTCCGACGATCATCTTTGTGCGCGCAAAGGCCTGACTGTGCGCCTCGTGCAGGGCGGCATCATTGAGGGAAAAGTAATAGAAAACCCCGCCTGTGACCGTGGTCAGGATGACCAGAAGGGAAAGGACTAATAAGATGCCACGAAGTTTCATCTGCAGGTTCTCATGACTATGAGTAGACACTCAGGGCTGGTCTGACAAAGTGCGCTCCGGAACGGGTTACACTGCTTCCCGTTTGTACTTTCGACCCGTGCCGGGTCCTGAAAGCTTCAGGATCAGGATCGAGACGACCAGGATCAGCGTGATGCAGTTGGCAATGATCACCGGCCAGGAGCGGATTGCCAGCCCGTAGACGATCCAGGCGAAAACTCCGGCGGTCAGGATGGCGTACATGCCCAGGGAGATATCCCGTGTCTGCCTAGTCGTAAAGGCCTTGATCGCCTGGGGCAGGAAGGAGACCGTGGTCATGGCTCCGGCCAGATAGCCGATGAGTTCTATCCATGGACTTGTCATTTCTTCCTCGCAAGCGGTTTCTTAGGATGGATTGGCCGCCCAGGTGCGTCCGGCGACACGAGGGGACAATGGCATGCCCTGCACAGCAGGGCAAGCAGGCCGGAAAACCGCCCCCCGTTTCCCAAGGTGCGGTTCAGGAAGACAAAGAAGAAAGCGACCGACGATTGAAGTCGGGGGGGACTGCAACAGGCCGCATTGGCAATCCTCATGCCGCCTGTCGTTGAAAAAAGTTCAAGGCGTCCCGTGGCAATCCTGGCATTTTGTGGGACAGTTCTGATTGCCCCCCGCCTCGATCTCTTCGACGTGGCAGTTGTAGCAGGACCCGCCCTCCTCGGCATGAAAGGCCGCGTAAAAGGACCCCTTCCCGCTCTTTTTCTTCATGCTGGTGTGGCACCCTTTCTGAGAGCAGGAGTAACTCCCCTTGTGCGGGACGACCAGGCCGATATCGGTCCGGTCATACCCGTGGATCTGCATCTCGAAATACGTCCTTCTGACCTTGACGGTGTCCCCGATGAAAAACGCATGATGGCAATGACCGCACAGCATATTCTCGTGGGTTTCATGATCGAAGAGGACCGGGGATACGGTTTTTTTCGCATTCTCGGGAAGGCTGACCCTTACGGGGCCGCTGGGGAACATTTCCGAGCCCTTCCCGGACATCATCAGGTCTCCCGCTCCTTTGGATTCCTGTTGCGCCACAGCCGGGGCACTCAGAGCGATTACCGCGACAAGCATGAAAATGGTCGACATAAGCCGCATCATTGTTCTCCTGCTGCAAATTCTATATGATACCAAACGATACATGAAATCCTTCGATACAACAATGAGACGCGTTACTCTTTTTTCTCTCCCCACCCAAGGGTAAAAACACTGCCTGTCATGGGGAAATCAGCATGCTCATGCGTTTGACCTCTACGGCCTGGTGATCTACTGATTCTATCTGATCGGAAAAGGCAGCGTTCAACTGCCCACCTCTTTTTCACAAGCAATGGAGACGACATGACCGACCATTCACGCCACTTGGGCGTCCTTCGCGAAATTGTCGAAGCACTCGGGCTCGAAATAACCTATGCTTACGATGATCTGGTTTTTGTTTCCCACAATCCCTTTCTGCTTCAGTTCGGTGCTCCACTGGGACTCTATTTCAACCGGCAATGTCCTCCCGAAGACGCGGATCTGCTGGAAAAAACCCTTCAAAACGAGGCCGGTTCCCGCGGTGTGACCCTCCAGCGCAAGGGGTGGTACGCCATGGAGCAATCACTGGAAGAGGAGATCACCCTCCGCTTTTTTCAACAGGATGAAGAGGAAAACATCCAATGACCATGGCCAATGCCAAACGGTTCATCCGACAGGCGATGACCAACCAGGACCTCCGCACCAGGCTGAACAAAGCGGGAACCCAGGCAGAACGCGAACAGATTCTCGCCAGGGAGTCTCTTTCCTTCAGCCCTTTGGAGTGGGAGGAAGGGTTCAGAGCCATGCTGGTCCAGTGCCAGACCCGCGACCAGGCGGAACTCGTCCAGGAGATCAAATCCTGGTGGGATTTTCTGGCCCATGAAAAAGAAGAATGAGCTGAACTGGACCATACTCACCTTTCCTAGGGGACCTCGCGTTCAAAGGAGAGAGATAGGGGGGATTGCATTGCGGATGGACAGCGAACGCAAGATGCAGCAGACAGGATTGGAGACATCGCATGGGTGAGAAAAACGAACCGATAGCTGCCGGGAAAAGCAGTTATGCCATCGTGGATCAGAACGCGGTGTTTCAGAACCTCGGTTTCGTCCCGGAAACAGTGTTCCTCGATCTGGCCTGCGGCCGGGGGGAGTACTCCCTGGAGGCGGCAAAGCGGATCGGCCCCAAAGGACTGGTCTATGCAGTGGATCTCTGGGAGGCCGGAATCGCCGCCTTGAACCAGGCCATGGAGGAGCGGGGAATCACCAACATCAAATCCTTTGTCAGTGATGTGGGCGCAAAACTCCCCCTGGCCGACAATACCGTGGATGTCTGCCTTATGGCTACGGTCCTGCACGATCTCCTGGAGGCCGGGATTGCCCGTCAGGCTCTCACCGAAGTCGTGCGCGTCCTCAAGCCCGGCGGGCGCCTCGCCGTGCTGGAGTTCAAAAAGATCGTGGGCCGCCCCGGACCGCCCATCAGCATCCGTCTCACCCCTGAGGAGACGGAGAACCATGTCGCTCCCTACGGGTTCACTCCCCTGAAGACCGTGGAAACAGGACAATACACCTATCTGACGCTCTTCGAGTTCACCGGGCAGCCCTGAAGCGAACGGACCTGCAAAAACACAAAACAACAGGCCGGGCACGCAAGCACCCGGCCTGTTGGCTTCAGCCCGAAGCGAACTCAACAAATCAGCTCAGACCAACTTCCGACGACTGGTCTCAAAACCGGTCAGCCCGCTCTTGCCGATCGCCCATCGCCCATCGCCTTCTTCTCATTCCTGCATCTCCTGGATGACGCGCATCAGCTCATGGGCGATTCTGGACAGTTCGGTGACCGCCTGGGCGGACTGGTTCATGGCGTCCGCGGTTTCCGTGGCAATGCGGTTCACCCGCTCTGTGGACTGGGAGATCTCTTCGCTGGCAGCGGACTGCTGTTCGGAAGCGGTGGCGATATTGCGGACCTGGTCCGCGGTTTCATCGATCATCAGGGAGATCTCCTTCAGAGCCTCTCCGGACCGGGCAGCCATTTCCGTGCTCTGATTGATCGCTGTGGAGGCTTCCCGGGTGCTCATGATGTTCTTTTTCGTGCTCTCCTGAATCGTGGTGATGTATCCGCTCACCTCCTTGGTCGCCACCATGGTTTTTTCCGCCAGCTTGCGGACCTCGTCTGCAACCACGGCAAACCCGCGACCTGCGTCCCCCGCCCGGGCCGCCTCAATGGCGGCGTTCAGGGCCAGCAGGTTGGTCTGGTCGGCAATGTCCGTGATGACCCCCATGATGGTGCCGATCCCTTCGGCGTGCGTTCCAAGGTCAGCCATGTCCCTTTCCAGTTCCTGAGCCCGTTCGTAGATCGCGTGGATGACCGAGATCACCTCTTCCACAACGGCCAGACCCTCCCTGGCCTTCTCTTTGGTGGCCTCGGCCAGCTCTGATGCGCCGGAAGCATTCCTGGCCACTTCGAGCACTGACGCGTTCATCTCTTCCATTGCCGTGGCTGTTTCCGCAGCCATATTGCTCTGCTCCTCCGCCCCCCGGCTGGACTGCTCGATCTGGGCGGCGATCTCTTCTGATGCCGAGGAAACCTGTTCGGGAACCGCCGTGGCCTTCTGAGCCGCCTCCGCGATTTTGAGGTTCTGCTGCGCGATCTTGTCCTGCTGCTCTTTCAGGTCGGTGAGATCGCTGAACATGCTGAAGGCGCCGATGAGTTCGCCGTCAAGATTGTACAGGGGAGCAGCATCGATCCTGGTGAACAGCTTTTTTCCCTTCCGGTTCACGATTTCGGCCTGCACGTTTGTGACAGCCTGCTTTTCCCGCAGCGCCCGTCCTGTCACTGTCACCCGGCTGGCATCGTTGTAGAAGAGCTTGCCCACCTTTGTCCCAAGATGGGACTCTGGAGGACCATCCAGGCCGATGAACTCTGCAAAGGGCTGGTTCAAAAACGTGGTCCGCTCCTCGGTGTCCGTGACCACACAGGCCGTGGTCATTCCATTGAGAATGCCCTGGGAAAACCCGAGTTTGTTCTTGAGCTCCGCCACCATGGCATTGACCGAGGCAATGGTCCTGCCGATGGCATCATCGCCGTCATATTTTGCCCGGGCGTTCAGATCCCCTGCAGCGATCTTCTGGGTGACCGCGGAAAGATCGTCCAGGGGCCGCAGAAACCGTCTGAGCATGACCACGAGCAGGACTGCAGCCAGCGCGACTCCGCCAAGGGCCACGGAAGCGCTCTGCACGAGCACTTTTTTGTCCGTACCGAGGAGCATCTCATCCCTGGTCAGGTTCATGGCAATGTACCAGTCCCACGGCTCGAAATACTTGACGTACGCGACCCTCTCCTCTCCCTGGGAGGTGTAGCGGACCAGCCCTTCCTTTTGCGCCGTCACGGTGGAGAAGAGCTCTGCGGACTCGTCCTTGAAGTTTCGGCCTTCCAGGTGGGGGTGGAGGAGAAACTCCCCCTTGGAGTTGAACACATAGGCAAACCCCCTTCCAGCGATGTTCACGTCCTTGAAATACTCCCGGATCTGCGGGGTCATGATCTTGCGGCCCACGTAGACCACGGCCACGATTTTTCCCTGGGGGTCGCGCATGGGCCGGTAGGCTGTCAGATACCAGTCATTGACCACAAAGGCCTTGCCCCGGAAGGTCTCCCCCCGCATGACCGTCTGATAGACCGGGCTGTCCTCCGGAATATAGGTTCCGACCGCCCTGTTTCCGTCGAGTGTGAGCACATTGGTGGAGACCCGCAGCAGTTTGCCCGGCAGGACCTGAAAAATGGTGGCTGTGCCCCCGACCATATTCTGCACTCCATCCACGATCTCGAAATCCATGGACACGGTGTGCTCCTCGTCCCCTCTGAGCTTCAGTTTGGGCACCCTGACGGTCTGCTGCTCTTTGGTCACCTGATTGGTAATGGTCATATCCACGGAATCTAACCGATCAAGAACGAAATCCCCCCGCCGTCCTGTGACATCGGCCATCAACGCCAGATCGCTGTTGATTTTTTCCTGGGTAATTCCGTTTTGCATGGTGGCGGCATGAAAGAGATCGCTGACCGTATTCTCGAGAAAGGCCTCCCCCATGAACGTCAGAGAAGACGTGGACTGGCGATAATTAACGACGCTCATGACGAGGATGACGGCCAAGACAATGGCCATACACCCCAAAATCATCTTTTTGTTGAAATTGAGCCTGCTGAAAACGTTCATGGTGCTTCCTTGATGAGAACCTGGTCCCTGTCCATTTTTCGCTCCCCGGTCTGAGCAGGCAAAAATTGCTGCCCCTCAGACGAGAAGAGGACGCGCAAAGGGTGGGGACATGTTCGGTGTTGAATTCTTTGTCAAGCAAATACAAACAGATGGAAAACACACGGAATTTGGGCCGTGAAGAATCTCCAGCAGGGAATTCAAAAACAAGGCCAAAAAAATGCCACGCCCAGGGGCGTGGCTCGAGTTTCACAAGGAAGGGAATGTGAAAAGCACTATTCCTCGTGACTCTATGAACAGGAAGGGAGTGTCAAACCCTATTCCTTGGCGCTGTAGGTTCGAACCGAGCCGATGTGCGACCAGTCGTAATAGGTGTTCACGGCACTGCCGCTTTCCTCTTCCGTGAACCGAACAAAGTTCTCTCCAAGAAAGATCACTGCGCTCTCATAGATACGGCCTTCATTGATCTGCACCTTGACCCCCTTCCTGAGCTTCCGGGACAAGGTCCCATGCTTGGGCATGGAGGCATATTCAAGTGTCTTTTCCCATGTCTCTTTCATCATCGCTCCTTCGTAAGAATGGTATTTCATGCTGTTTTTCCTGCCCTCACCGAATCGATCATCAAGTATTTCCGCCCGGGGAAAAAGCGTGCTGCAGCTGCAAGGAGCCGGTTCCAAAGCTGTATTCTTCCATACTGCGAGGAATCGGCGACGCAGTTAGATGCAGTGCCGCTCTTCCCTTCCCCATCGCGGGCCGTGTGTGCTGCAGCTGCAAGGAGCCGGTTCCGAAGCTGTATCCTTCCATACTGCGAGGAATCGGCGACGCAGTCAGATGCAGTGCACACGGCCCGCGATCAGCCGCAACCTTCGCCTGCGTTGCCAAACTTTTCGGCACTACAGCACGCCTTTTTCCGGCGTGGTCTGAGCCGGGAGAGATCTTCCGCGTGGTAGACCGCTTTCAGCCCCTCTTCGATGAATCCGTCCATGACCACCGGCTGGATGTTTTGCTCCTCCAGGATCGCCTGTGGCGTCGCGCCGACTGCCGAGACCAGTACGGCCCGGCAGTCGGAAAGAAGCTCGGCCAGATCCGGCCACCGCCGAGGATCTCCCGGACTGGGAGCGGTGCGTTCCTCAACCATGCTGAACCCTCCGTGCCGCCGGTCCCAGATCTGAAAAACAGCCGCCTCACCCAGATGCTGATTCACCAGCATCCCTTCCTTCGTGGCCACCGCTACAAAGGGACGTAAGCTCAAGGTGTTATCTTTGCTGTTCATTGTTGTGCTCCATCTTCCCGTTCAATTCGGGACGAAATTGTCGGATGGCAGATGCCTGTGTCAGTCCGGTAATCCAACGCTGACCGTACGGATCGAAATCCGGCTAGATATAGCCGTAGCCCACGTCCGAGTCCTCCTGTTTCTTCTCCAGCACCGCGTTCACAATCAGGTCGAAAAGCTCCTGCGCCCCGCGGTATCCCAGGTGCAGGACCCGCTGGGCTCCGATGCGGTCATGGATGGGAAACCCGGTGCGGATGAGCGGGATGCCCAGCTCCCGGGCCAGCACCCGGTACCCCTTGCTGTTGCCGATGACCAGATCGGGGGCGAGGTCCCGGGCCCGGTCCGCAATGTCGAAGAAATCAACCCCGCTTACGATTTCGGGTTGCTCGGCAACGATGTCGCGGGTGAGTGCACAGACCGCCTGCTCCATCCGTCCGGATTCCCCGCCCGAGGCCACCAGAACCGGAACGATTCCAATCTCGGCCAGAAAGGCGGTGAGACCGATGGCCATGTCTTCCTCGCCGTAGACGATGGCCCGTTTGCCCGCGATGTACTTGTGCCCGTCCACCATGGCGTCCACCAGCCGTCCCCGCTCCAGTTCATGCTTCCGGGGAATGGGGGTCCCTGTGATCCCTTCCATGGCCGCAAAAAACGCATCGCTTTCCCGAAGACCGATGGGCAGGCCCAGGGAGTGCAGGTCCACCTTGAACGTCTGCTTCAGATAGTTCCCTGCCGACAAGTCCCCCAGAGTGCTGCCCAGTTCGATGGTGGCCGGCGCCCCGGACATTGCGCGGATATCCTCCACCGGAGTGCCGCCCTGGGGAAGTTTTTCGTAGTCGTCCAGGATCGGCCCATCCAGGGTTTCGGAGTAGTCCGGCAGGATGGTGGCCTGAATGCCGAAATCTGCAGCCACTTCTTTCAGGTAGCGGATGTCCGCGGCAGAGACGAATCCCGGAAATATGGTCACCGCACTTGTGGTCCGGCCTTCCTCCGCCAGGGTGGTGACGGCAGCCTTGACCGCCCCATGAAACCCTTCCATGTGGGTCCCGTCGAAGGACGGCGTGCTCACGGCCAGGATGGTCGGCAGGTTCAGATCGCCGAACTCTTTTTTGAACTCCCGGATCAGGCCGTTGACATCGTCGCCGATGGTCTCTGTCAGGCAGGTGGTGGCCACGCCCACGACAGAGGCTCCGTATTTCTGGACGACGTTTAAGATCCCTCGTTTCAGGTTCGGGCCGCCCCCGTAGACCGCCTGCTTCTCGCCCAGGCTGCTGGAGGCGATGTCCACGGGTTCGCGGAAATGGCTGATGATGTAGCGGCGCATGTAGGTGGCGCACCCCTGGGAACCGTGGAGAAAGGGCACGCATCCTTCGATGCCCTTGAAGGCCACTGCCGCGCCCAGGGGGCGGCACAACTTGCAGGCATTGGTGGTGGAAACATAAGGGGGGTTCTTCATGATCCGCACGCCTCCTGCAAAGGTTCTGCGCCGGAGTCTGTTTTGACTCTGCGGGGCGTGAAGCGCCACACCGGGCTCATCACGGTGCGGTGGACTTCCAGGGCGAAATTGTACATGCCCACGAATCCCTCCAAAGCTTCCTTGCGCTCATGGTTGTGGTCGCAAAATCCAATGCCCAGCTTGTAGGCGATGGGCCGCTCCTTGACCCCGCCCACGAAGATGTCCACATCCTTTTCCTTGATGAACGCGGCAAGCTCCAGGGGATTGGTGTCGTCCACGATGATCGTGCCGTGGTCCGTGATGGCGGCCAGTTCCTGATAGTCTTCCTGGGTTCCGGTCTGGGATCCCACCATGACCACCTTCATGCCCAGGTGGCGGAAGGCCTTGACCAGGGAAAACGCCTTGAACGCCCCGCCCACGTAAATCGCCGCCCGCTTGCCCTCGAGGTCGGCCCGAAGCGCCTTGAGTTTGGGATGCAGCTCGGTCAACTCCTCCCGCACCAGGGCTCTGGTCCGCTCCACAATGCCCGGGTCCCGGTCCTTGAAAAAATCGGCAATGTCATACAGCGCCTGGGCCATATCCTCGATCCCGAAGTAGGAGACCCGCAAAATCGGCGTTCCGTACTTTTCCTTCATCAGTGTGGCCAAATCCAGGGTGGCTCCGGAACACTGGACCACATTCAGGGCTGCGCCATGGGCTCGGGCCAGGTCCGCGACCCGCCCGTCTCCGGTGATGTTGGCCACCGTGGCCACGCCCATGCGTCGGAAATACTCCTGAATGATCCATATCTCTCCGGCCAGGTTGAAATCGCCGAGGATATTGACGGAAATCGGAGGGACATCGGAAACATCCCCGATTCCTACGAGCCGGAACATGGCCTTGCACGCGGCCAAATACCCTTCCCGCTTGTTGCCCTTGAACCCTTCCGACTGCACCGGGATGACCGGAATGCCCTTTTCCTGTTCCACCCGCTTGCACACCGCGGCCAGATCGTCGCCGATGATGCCCACGATGCAGGTGGAGTACACAAAGGCCGCGTTCGGTGCGTGCCGGTCGATGAGTTCCACCAGAGCCTGGGAGAGCTTCTTCTCGCCGCCGAAGATCACGTCCTTTTCCCGGAGGTCCGTGGAAAACGAAAGCCGGTGCAGCTCCGGCCCGGAGGAAAGCGCCCCCCGGATATCCCAGGTGTACACGGCGCAGCCTATTGGCCCGTGCACCAGGTGCAGGGCGTCGGCAATGGGATAGAGCACCACTCGGGAACCGCAGAACACGCAGGCCCGCTGGCTCACCGCCCCGGCCAGGCTCTCCCGGTTGCAGGCTATGGTAAAAGGAGAATCCCCTTTCCTGTGGATCTGGTCTTTGCGTTCTTCGAAAATCGGTGTCGGCATCAGGACTCCTTGATGACCTTGAGTCATTGGTTTTCCCCTCTTTCATCAATTCCCGTACCATATACAAAACCCACTGAAATTCTTATTCTTCTTATTCTTCCAGACATCGATCCTCTACACTATTGTTCGATTCCGGCTGTAAACCCTACAATTTTGTAGGCAACAGCTCTTTCCCGGCAGCTCAACGTTTCGTTCCTCTCCATCCCATCCAGAACCGTTTTCACCGTAAAAACCGGGAGGAACTCCCCCACTGTTTTGGGTATTCCCATAAATTTTGAGGAAGTAGGGAGATGGACTTTTCACTGGAAATCGTTTTGAACGGAAGAGGGGGGCGAGGAAACACAGGTGAGACAGACAGGTCTTTCCTGTCCTTTATGGCCAAACAGGAGTTCACAGATGCACAAGGTCAATCTCGCGGAGAAATTCGCCACGTTTTCAGAGCACTGGAGTCCCAGAATAGTTGGCGCGCTCAACGGGCAATACGTCAAACTGGCAAAGCTTCAGGGCGAATTCGTCTGGCACCACCATGATCAGGAAGACGAACTCTTCCTCGTCGTCAAGGGCAGCTTGCTCATGCGCCTGAAAGACCAGGACATTCGCATTGGGGAAGGGGAATTCTTCATCGTTCCCAGAGGAGTCGAGCATCAACCAGTGGCCGAGCAGGAAGTCCATGTTCTCCTGTTCGAGCCAGCCGGCACCCTCAATACCGGAAACGTTCGCAATGAACGGACCATAGAGGACCTCAAGCACGCCTGACACCCCACAAGGAGACATCCCATGAGCGTTCAATTCCGCAATCTGGTCTTTGAGGGCGGCGGCGTGAAGGGCATCGCCTACATCGGGGCCATGGAGGTTATGGCCCAGCGCGGGTACCTGGATGCAGAAAACATCCAGCGGGTCGGCGGGACCAGTGCCGGGGCCATCAATGCCCTGCTCTTCGCCCTGGGATACTCCATCCAGGAGCAGCATGAGATCCTGGACCACACGAATTTCAAGGAGTTTATGGACGACTCCTTCGGGGTCATCCGCGATATTCGAAGGCTGGCCAAGCATTTCGGCTGGCACCAGGGGGATTTCTTCTCCTCTTGGGTCGGAAAAATCATCCAAAAGAAGCTTGGGCATGCCGAGGCCACCTTTTCGGAGCTGAAAAACGCCGGAAGACCCGACCTGTACGTCACCGGCACCAATCTGTGCACCGGGTACTCCGAAGTCTTCTCTGTGGAGCGCCATCCCACCATGCCTTTGGCCCGGGCGGTGCGCATCTCCATGTCCATTCCCCTGTTCTTTGCGGCCGTGCGCCACGGTGACCGTAACGATGTCTTTGTGGACGGCGGGGTTATGGTCAACTATCCCGTAAAGCTCTTTGACCGGGAGAAGTATATTCTGTCTTCCGAGCCCACTGCTGCCCGGCGAACAGGGTACTACAACCGGGAAAACGCGCGCTTCCTCCTCAACGCTCCGGACCGCAGCCCCTACGTCTACAACCGCCAGACCCTGGGCATGCGGCTGGACACCACCGAAGAAATCGGCCTGTTCCGCTACAACGAACCGCTCAGGGGAAAACCCGTGAAGAACTTCACCGCCTTTGCCCGGGCGCTACTCAGCGCGGCCATGCGCGTGCAGGAAAACCAGCACCTGCACAGCGACGACTGGCAGCGCACCCTGTACATCGATACTCTGGACGTTGCGACCACGGATTTCGACATTTCCGAGCAGAAAAAGCAGGCTCTGGTCGAGGAGGGCATCAGGGGGGCGGAAACCTATTTCCAGTGGTTTGAAAATCCGGAAGAGACCCCGGTCAATCGGCTCGAGAGTGTGGTATAAAAAGGGATGGTCATGCGATTGTTCTTCGTGTCATGGGTCATCTTCGCTTTGGCGTCCTGTGCGCATCACAGTGCGCCCCCTTCCAAGGGGAACATCCGGATGGAAACCGAGTGGACAGCGGGCATAATATCCCAAAACTCCACCCTGCCTTCCACCCGGCCTGCAGGTTTTGCTGCGGTGCGCACCGCCCGGCATGACGGGTACGACCGGGTCGTGTTCGAGTTTTCCGGGGACGTCATCCCTGGATATCATCTGGAGTATATCGACGAACCGGTTCGCTCCTGCGGATCAGGGCAGGCACTGTTTCTACCTGGAGACGGCTGGCTGATGATGCGGTTCGAACCCGCCCGGATGCACGATGAGGGCCGGTCCACGATCACGGAACGGGACCGGCGACCCGGCCTGCCGACCATTCTCAGACTGGTCAGCACCTGCGATTTCGAAAACATCGTCACCTGGGTGGCGGCGGTCTCTTCCCCCAACCGCTACCGGGTCACGGAACTGGCCAACCCTATGCGCCTGGCGGTGGATATCCGGCACTGAAGCCGGTCCCGGCCCATGCCGCCAAATGAAAGAGTCCAACACCCCATATCAGGCATATCCGTGTATCTCGTGGATTGCCGTTTTTGACTCCTCACGCGTTCCCGGCTTTCAGAATTTTAAAAAACCAAAGACACCACTGGCGCTTCTCCAATGTCTATAGAAAAGTCGTAGAAACTAAAAGGGGATTGGCGTCTGGTGCTGTTCTTGCTTGTTCCTCCTCCAACCATCACAGGGAGATAAACCGTGCGACCCCATGAAATCGTAACGAGCTGCACCCGCGACTGTCCCGGGGGATGCGGCATTCTTGCCGCTGTCAAGGACGGGTCCCCTGTCCGGCTCCGGGGCAACCCCGACCATCCCGTGAACCGCGGGGTGATCTGCAAAAAGACCCGCCGTTATCTGGACCGGGCTCTGCACCCCGATCGGGTCCTGCATCCCCTGCGGCGGGTCCGGGGGCAGTGGCAGCGCACAACCTGGGAAGAGGCCCTGGACGAGATTGCCCAGCGGCTCCAGGAATACGCCACCAGCTTCGGCAACGAGTCCATCCTCCACTACCAGGGGTATGGCGAGCGCACCGCGCTCAAGCTCCTGAACAGCTGGTTCTTCGCCCTGCTGGGGGGCGTTACGACCCTGAAGGGTACTCTGTGCAGCGGCACTGGTCAGGCTGCGCAAAACCTGGACTTCGGCACACGCATTTCCCACGACCCCCTTGATCTGTCCAACAGCCGGTCCATCATCCTCTGGGGCCGCAACCCCGCCGCAACCCAGGTTCCCATGATCCCCATGCTGCGCCGGGCCCGCAAGCACGGCGCCAGGATCCTGTGTATCGATCCCCGGACCTCTGAAACCGCTCGGGAAAGCGACCTTCACATCCGCCCGGCCCCGGGCACGGATCTCTGGCTGGCACTGGCCGCTGCCAGAGAAATCCTGAACAGAAAAATGGAGGACCAAAGCTTCTGCCGGAACAATGCCGAAGGATTTGAAGCTTATAGAGCACTTCTTCAGGGACTGGACAGCGACAGGCTCGCTGGAGAATGCGATGTGAGCCGAAATGACGTCCAACTCCTTGCCGACACCATGCTGGACAGACCGGCCGCAATCCTCCTCGGCTGGGGGCTGCACCGCTGGACCCGAGCCCACCTCACGGTCCGGGCCATCGACGGACTGAGCGGGCTGAGCGGCAATGTCGGCCTTCCCGGCGGCGGGGTCAGCCAGGGCTTCGATGAATTCGGGCCCTATGACCCGAGCTGGTGGGGCACGCACCTGCACCCCCCGCGGCGAAAACTCCTGATGGGCCGGATCGGCCGGGAGATCCTCGACGCCGATCCCCCGATCAAAATGGCCCTGATCACAGCGGCCAATCCGGTGTGCATGGCCCCCAATTCCCGCCTGGTGGCCCAGGCCCTGGACCGCACCGAGTTCGTGGTCCTGGCCGGCCATTTCCTGGACGACACCGCAGACCATGCGGACATCTTCCTGCCCTGCACCACGTTTCTGGAGCAGCGGGACGTGGTCGCTTCCTACGGCCACAACTATGTCGGGCCGGTCAACAGGGTCATGGACCCTCCCGGGCAGTGCCGCTCCCAGTTTCATATCTTCCAGGATCTGGCCCAAAGATTCCCCTTCGGGTCCGAATTCCAGGGAGACGAGGACTTCTGGCTGAAAAGGATCTGCGCCCCGCTCCTGTCGCATGGGATCGCTTTTGAATCGCTCATGGCGGGCCCGGTTCGAATCCCTGATGCCCCCATGGTCCCTTATGCTGACAAACGTTTTCCCACCCCATCGGGCAAGTTCCGCTTCCTGGACACCCTCGGCCCGGATCCTGTTCCCACACCCGATCCGAGCTATCCCTTTGCGCTCCTCTCTGTGGGCGCCATGAATTTTCTCTGTTCAGAAAGAACCCTGGAGGATCATCACCCCCTGCCGGAGATTTTTCTCCATCCTGACCATTTTCCTGGCCTGGGCATCCACCCTTTTGCCCCGGTTCTTGTCATCTCACCCGGCGCCGTCCTGGAGGCTGCAGCCATCCCGGACCACAGCGTCCGCCGGGACACGGTCGTCTGCCATCGCGGCGGCTGGCTCAAGGCCGGCCACGGTATAAACCGGCTGGTTCTGGACCGGGTCAGCAGACTGGGAGACGGAACCCCGTATTACGAGACCTTTGTGAGGATTGAACGAATAAACGCATGAATTATGATGGATGAAAGGTCGAAAACATGAAGCGCATCAGTGTTTAGGATTTTGGCTTTACGATTCAAGAGTTAGGGAACTTCTGGGAACCGGAGAACGCAAGGGAAGCAACTCAAACCGGATGCCCACACCACATCGGCCTTTTTTCCGCCTGTAAACCTGCTGCCGGGAATAAAATTCCCGGAAGATCCGACCAACTTCGGACCCTCCGGGGATCAGGGGCTGTCAGGTGCTGGTCAGTACAGCAGATAGTCCTCGGCTGCGCCGCCGTCTTCCAGGGCGTCCAGGATCTCATCGATGATCTCCTCGCTCTCCACGCCCTTGTACCAAAAGCCTTCGGGGTAGACGACCATGACCGGGCCGTCGTCGCACTGTTTCATGCAACCGGTGCTGGTGATCAGAACGTCCAGGCCCCGGTCCAGAACCTCCTCCTCGATATACGGGAGGAAACCGTTTCCCTTTTTATGACAGACCCCCTTGGGATCGCCCTTGGCCCTGAACGAAGAACAGACAAGAATGTGATGGGTTGGTTTTGCCATTGCAATTCTCCTGACAATTCGTGGTTTATGCAGAACAGGGACCGGAGCAGGTCGATTCCGGCGCTCCCGAGGGGTGTTCCTTCACGTCGTAAATAGCCCCCACCTTCTCGGCCACGCTTCCTTGGGTCTCGGTGATAGTGATCCCCCGTCGGGACAGGGCTGTCCTGGGGTTGTTTCCAATGCCCGAGACCAGAAGCGCCCTGCAGTCTCCGAGCTGGTCGGCCAGCCGGTCCCACCGGTCGTTGCCAACACCGGGTTTGGGGGTGCTTCGGGCTTCCAGAAAGGCGACTTTTCCGTTCTTGCGGCCGTAGATGAGCAGCCGCCGGGCCTGGCCCAGGTGTTCGTTCACAAACGCGCCGTCTCCACTGGCCACGGCAACATACGGTCGGTCCGTGTTTTCGGCCGGGACCATGGTTTCGCACTCCTTGAGCTTGTTCAGGAGCTGATCGCTCATGGATTCTCCGAGGAGCCCCACAGCATCGGCCCGGCACCGGGTGCAGTGATGCATGAGGGGCACGTACTGCTTGGCTTTGTTGCGCAGTTCCAGAATCTGCGCCTTGGGAGGCTCCCCGAGGTGGGCGAAATTGGATCCCTCGTTGGGGTAGTAGGGCAGGATGTTTAAGATATCCACGCCCAACGCGCCCACCCATTTTGCCACCTCCTCCACATGATGGTCGTTGACGCCGGGGATGACGATGGTGTTGACCTTGGTGGTGATCCCCCGGGCCTTGAGCCCCCGGATGGTCTCTTCCTGCCGGCCAAGCAGAATCTCGGCGCCCTCCCTGGGGCCCCGGACCCGTTTTTCAAAGCGGACCCAGGAGTAGATTTTGGCTGCGATCTCCGGATCCACCGCATTGACCGTCACGGTGAAGTGGCTGACCGTAAGCGCCGCGATATCGTCCAGATAGGGAAGGACGTTCAACCCATTGGAAGCGACGCAGAGCATCATGTCCGGATACTTCTCCCGAACAAGGCGCATGGTCTCCAGGGTTTCATCGGCATTGGCAAAAGGGTCTCCTGGGCCGGCTATGCCGACCACGGAGATGTTCTTCTTTTGACTGAACACCTCTTCCAGGTACGCCATGGCCTGGGCAGGCTTCAGGATGCCGCTGCTCACCCCGGGCCGGGATTCGTTCACACAGTCGAACTTGCGGTTGCAGAAGTTGCACTGGATGTTGCAGCGGGGCGCCACCGGAAGGTGGACCCTGCCGAAGGTATGTCGTGCCTTGTCGTTGAAACACGGGTGGTTTTCCAGTCGTAGATCCATAGTGGTTCCTGTCGTCTGGGGAAGCGATCGCCCCCCGGTGTTGATGCCTGCTAGTAGACCAGCTCGAAGGTGGATTCCGGGGCGTCCCTGTCCATGCGGGTGAGAAGCGCATCCAGAATCTTTTCCAGGAGGCGAAGCCCGCCCTTGTACCCCACCGAGGGGAAGTACTGGTGCCCCTGCCGGTCCAGGATGGGAAAGCCATGGCGCACCAGGGGAATGTCTTCGTCCCGGGCGATGTACTTCAGGTAGGTGTTGCCGATGAGCAGGTCCACGGGGTCGTTCTTGATCCACTGATGCAGCAGGAACATGTCCCCGCCCACCTTGATGTTCACCGGGAACGGTGAATCCTTGGTCAGCTCCCGGATGCGCTCTTCGAACCGCTTGCCCGGAGTGCCCGTGACGATGTGCACAGGGCACATGTCCAGGGATACCAGGAACTCGGTCAGAGCGATGAGCTGATCCGGGTCGCCGGCCAGGGCCACCTTCTTGTGGTAGAAGTACTGGTGCATGTCCGAGATGTAGTCCACCAGCTGGCCGCGCTCGAAATTGAGGACATCCGGCACGGAGCTGCCGGCGATGGTCCGCAGCGCGTCCACAAACCGGTCTGTGGCCGCCAGGCCGATGGGCAGATCCAGGACTTTGCAGGGCACCTTGTGTTCGGAATCCAGAAAACGAGCCCCGTCAGCAGAAGCCCAGTCTCCCAGGGCCAGGGTGCCGATGGAGTCGGCCGTGCTGATCAGATCCTCAACCGGCGTCCCACCGTCCGGAAACATGGAGTACTCGCCGGTGAGCGGCCCGTTCAAAACCCCGGAGGTGTCCGGAAAGAGGATAAACTTGACCCCGATCTGGGCGGCGATGCGCTTGATCTCTTCCATGTCCGAGGGCTCCACGAACCCGGGGATGATGTTGACCTTGCCGTTTTTCTTTCCGGTCTTCACGGCAAAGTCCTTGATCATGGCCTTGACCATGTTTGAAAACCCGGTCACGTGCGACCCCACATAGGACGGGGTCGAGGCACTGATCACGTACTTGCCTTCCGGGATTTTGCCGTCCTGGCGGGCCTTCATGATGATCTGGGGCATGTCGTCGCCGATGGTCTCGGAAAGACAGGTGGAATGGACCGCGATCACGTCCGGCTCGTACACGCTGAACATGTTGTTGATGGCCTGGACCAGGTTGGCCTGGCCGCCGAACACCGAGGCCCCCTCGGTAAAGGAGCTCGTGGCCGCGGCAACAGGTTCCTTGTAGTGCCGGGTCAGGGTGGACCGATGATAGGCGCAACATCCCTGGGACCCGTGGCTGTGCGGAAGGCACCCCTTGATCCCGAACGACGCGTACATGGCCCCGATGGGCTGGCAGGTCTTGGCCGGGTTCACGGACAGCGCCTTGCGTTCGAATAATTCCTTGGGTGTATGTCGAAGTAGCGTCATGACTGTATTCCTCGTGTGTTATTCCCAGACGTAAGTTGCGGAAAGCTCCGGATTTTTGATCCAGGGGGCCTTGGTGTATCCCCAGACTTTGCTGTTCACCAGCCGGTCGATTTCCCGGTAGAAGTTGATGGCGCCCTTGTACCCGGCGTAGGGACCGCCCGAGTCGTAGCTGTGCAGCTGCTTCATGGGGATGCCCATCTTCTGGATGCCGAACTTTTCCTTGATGCCTGCACAAAAGAGATCGGGCCGGAGCATTTCCACCAGGGTGTCGGTCTCGAACTGATTGAGATCGTCGATGGTGAAGGTGCCGCTTTCCATTTCAGCCATCATGCCGTCGTAATCCTTGAAATTCACGCCGGACTTGATGAGCTTTTCCATTTCTTCCTTGGACTTTCTGGGCCGGTACTTTTCCGGATCCGGCTCGATTTCCAACTCCTCGATGTTTCTGGAATCCGCATCGATCTTGATGTCGGGAATCACCTGGCGCCCTTCGTAGTCGTCACGGTGGGCAAACTCATATCCTGCGGCCAGGGTCTTCATGCCCAGTTCCCGGAAGAGTTCCTGATAATGGTGGGCCCGGGACCCGCCCACGAACAGCATGGCGGTCTTGCCCTCGGTCCTGGGCCGAATCTCCTCGATGGCCTCGCGGACCGGCCCCATCTCCTCGGCGATGACCTTTTCCACCCGCTCGATGAGTTCCTTGTCCCCAAAGTACTGGGCGATCTTGCGCAGGGATTTGGACGTGGCCTCCGCGCCGATGAAGTTCACCTTGCACCAGGGAATGCCGTACTTGGTCTCCATCATCTCGGCCACATAGTTGATGGACCGGTGACACATGATGCAATTGAGGTCTGCGGTGTGGCATCCGGCGAACTGGTCGTAGGTGGAGTTGCCTGAAAAGGTGGAGTGCAGGGTGATGCCGCAGCGCTCCAGCAGGTCCTCGATCACGAACGAATCGCCTCCGATGTTGTACTCCCCGAGCAGGTTGATCGTGTATTTACCATCAGGAACCGTGTCTTTGGTCCCGACCACGTGCTTGAAAATCTGGTTGTTGGCGATGTGATGGCCCGCGGACTGGGACACGCCCTTGTACCCTTCGCAGGAGAACGCAAACACATTCGTGTCCGCCCCGTACTCCTCCTTGAGCTTTTCCTTCATCTCCTTGGCCACGGCGTTCACGTCGTCGCCGATGAGTCCCACCGGACAGGTGGAAAACACCGCAATAGCCTTGGGCTTGAAGAGTTCATACGCCTCGCGGATCGCTGCTTTCAGCTTTTTTTCGCCCCCGAACACGATGTCGTTCTCGTTCATGTCCGTGGAAAAGCAGTAGGGCATGTAGTTCTCGTCCTGCTCGGTGGGGGGCTCGGTCTGATTGCGGCGGGTCAGCCAGGAGTAGAACCCGCACCCGATGGGGCCGTGGGTAATGTTGACGATGTCCCGGGTCGGCCCCAGGATGACGCCCTTGCAGCCCGCATAGGTGCACCCGCGCATGGTGATGATCCCTGGTATGGTCCGCACATTGGCCATGATCTCCGGGATTTCGCTGTGATCCTTGCTTCCCGGATTGACGGCGATCTGCTTGGCCCGCTTGCGGGCCACCTTGGGAGGATACTTCTTGAGCAGCGCCTCCTTGACCGATGCAGCGTCTATGGTGTCGAAAGTCTTTTCTGGAGCCATCGTATCGTTCCTTGTGTTCTTATATGTTGCAATGATGCGTTAATTGTCGATGGACTTGTCGCCGCGCTCCCCGGTGCGGACCCGCACGGAGTCGGCAACCGGCAGGACGAAAATCTTGCCGTCGCCCGGCTTGCCCGTCTTGTTGGACTTCATGATCGTGTCCACCACTGTTTTGACGTCCTTGTCCGGCACAACCACCGACACTACCCGTTTGGGGTAGAGGCGGCCCTTTTCGCCCAAAAGCTCGGCCGCTTCCTCATAGCCCTTCTGCGCTCCTTTGAGCAGGGCGGAATTGATGAGTCCTTTGCCCCGGCCCTGGGCCTCACTGGCAAAAAACGCGGAGATGCCGGCCTTGGTCAGGGCGTCCTTGGTCCTGTTCATCATGTTCATGCGGATGACTGCCATGATCTCCTTCATACCGGACACTCCTCACCGGCGCCTGACGCCAGTTCGGTCTCCTTCACGCCGGAGCTGATGGTGTACATCTCCTCCACCGGGCTGATGAAGATCTTGCCGTCCCCGAAGGCGCCCTTCTCCCCGGAACGGGCCGCGGACATGATGGTCCGAACGACGAAATCCCGATCTCGCTCCCCCACCACGCTGGTGAGCATGACCTTGGGGATCTCGTCATAGGTGACCTCGCCGATCTTGATCCCCCGCTGCTTGCCCCGACCGGCCACGGAAAATTTCGTCACCGCGGGAAACCCCACTTCCATCAGCGCTGCCAAGACATCGTCAGCCTTCTCCGGCCTCACTATCGCACGTACCATGATCAGCATCGTTCACTCCGTTTTCGTTGAATCGTTCTATTCGTTGATTCGTTGGATTCGTTCTCCGGATCCGTCATCACCCGCTTCATTCAGGTGATCCGTCCCTTTTCCTCTCTTCCATAAGCTTCGATTTCTCTCTGCTCCCTGTTTTCTCTTGAGCTTTGAGCTTTGAGCTTTCAGCTTTGAGCTTCTTCCTTACTTTTATCTTCTTCCCGCTTGCCGCTTGCCGTCGACTCCATCGCCTCCTAATTCGCAATCCCGAAATCGATGAGCAGCTTCTCAAGCGCATCGATCTCCATCGGCTTTGGCACGATGAACATGTCGTTGCCGTCGATCTTGTTGGCCAGAGAGCGGTACTCGTCGGCCTGGGCGTGGGTGGGTTCGAAATCTATGACCGTCTTGCGGTTGATCTCCGCCCGCTGCACCATGTTTTCCCTGGGCACGAAATGGATCATCTGGGTGCCGAGCCTTCTGGCCAGTTCCTCTATCATCTCCTCTTCGTTATCGACCTTGCGGCTGTTGCAGATCAGCCCGCCCAGGCGCACGCCGCCGGCCTCGGCAAATTTCACGATCCCCTTGCAGATGTTGTTGGCCGCATACATGGCCATCATCTCTCCGGATACGACGATGTAGATCTCCTGGGCCTTGCCTTCCCGGATGGGCATGGCAAATCCGCCGCATACGACGTCACCCAGAACGTCGTAGAAGACATAGTCCAGTTCCTTGTCGTCCTTGTAGGCGCCCAGCTGTTCCAAAAGATTGATGGAGGTGATGATCCCCCGTCCGGCGCAGCCGACTCCAGGCTCGGGACCACCGGATTCCGTACACATGGTGTTGCCGTATCCGGGCAGGAGCACGTCCTCGAGTTCCACGTCCTCGCCCTCTTCGCGCAGGGTATCCAGTACGGTCCGCTGATGCAGCCCGTGCAGCAGGAGCCTGGTGGAGTCCGCCTTGGGGTCGCAGCCCACCACCATGACCTTCTTGCCCATTTCCGCCA
>JBKHAV010000015.1:0-34604 GCA_046542715.1 Desulfovibrionales bacterium | reverse complement strand
TACCTGGAGTATCGTATGTCCTCTGAAAACGTGTTGTTCAAGAGCGAAGAACGGATGCAGCGCCTGGAGGCTGCCCAATTTATCAGAGAGATCGCAGAACGTGTTGAACAGGGTGAGATCATCCTGAGAAGAGGCGAGGAAGAATTGGCCGTCAGCCTGCCTGAAAGCCTGGTCCTTGAGGTTAAAGTCGAGGAAGAGGGAGGCGCAAAAGGGTGGAAACGGTCTTTTGAACTCGAACTGGAATGGAAGGAAGGAGAATCGTCCGGCCGGGTTACCCTGGGATAGCCGATGTCCGGGAGGAGCTGAGGGCCAGAAGCCGCTGTATCCGGCGCTCGGTAGCCGGGTGGGTGTGAAGGAATCGAAGTTTTTCGATCCGTTCGGATAATATGGAGTTCCAGAACCCATGCTGCCGGGAATGGATTTTGTGCAGGGCTGAAGCCAGTCCGACCGGATCCCGGCTCAACCGGACTGCGTTGAGATCAGCCTCGTATTCGCACAGCCTGGTAATCCCCAGAAGCATGATTGCGCTGAAAACCGGTCCGGCAAGAAGCAGCCCCAGAGCGAGGCTGTTTTCTGCAAGAGTCAGGTCCAGAGCTTGATGGGCAAGCAGCAAAAGCACTGCGCCCACGAGGGACAGACTGGAAATAACGCTGTGCAGGACATGGGCGGTTTCCATGAGCCTTGTCTGGGCCGTGCGAAAATGGCTGATTTCGTGAGCCATAACAGCTGCGATCTCACGAAAGTTCAGAGTCCGGACCAGTCCCTCAGTCAACCCCAAAACAGGCGTTTTTCGGTGGCGCACGGCAAAGGCGTTCACCTGCGGCGAGTTGACGAAGACGAGTTCCGGTGATCCGGCCAGTCCGGCTCTGCGGGAGAGTTCGTCCACAAGAAGATGCAGGTGCAATGCATGATGTCGTGGAATGGCTGTTCCGTTTCGGATGGTGATCCGTTTTCGGTCGAGGGCTGTAGGTCCCAGAACCAGACACGCGAAAAATACCCCAAAGCTCATGGCGATCCCGATTGTGCCGCCGAAGAACCAGCCTATGCCCGCTGTCAGGAGAAGCATCCCCAGCAGAAGCGTGCTGGAAGCAACAGCGATGCACAGGGTGTGGGTATAAAACCGCTCGTAATTCATACGACTTCGCTCCTTTCCATACGATAGATAAGAGTAAGTCTGATCACGGATGCGTCAATCAGGGGATGATGCGGCTTAAAGGGGGTACGTTGTCCAGCGGATCAGGATGTGGGCCGTGACAGTCACGTTGGAAGAAGCTGCTCAGCAAACAGGGCAGGACCATCCGATCCCGCCCTGTCTTGTGATCAAGCGCAAGCAGTTCAGATTCGCTCTACATCGAGGGCGTCTTCGAACAGAGCCCGCACCCGATACTGCGCATCGCCGGCAGTGAAGGTGTACTCCGTGTCCGGAAAGAGTTGGACAGTCGGGACATAGGCATCCCCCAGATAAATGTCCTTGGCCTCGCCGTTTCGCTCGAAACGCACCTCAGTGCCGTCCTGAAGCGTGAGTATCTCGCCGTCGTGGAGCTGCCGCGGGAGATCTGCCTCTGTGTAATTCATGTCATCTCCTCCTTCTTCTATGGTTTGGTACCGGCCGTACCGTAAGAACAGGTATGGGAGACTTTTTGACGACCTTTTCCGCAACGGATCCAAAAAGAATGGCATCCATTCCGCGGCGGCCGTGCGTGCCAAGGACGATACAATCGATCTGTTGCTGCCGTGCAGTCTCAAGAATCATTTCCGGGGGATATCCGCTGAGCACCATCCCCCGTACATGTGGGAGATCGGAAAATCGGGCCCGGATCAGCGTTTCCATCTCCTTCTCCGCTCCTGTCTTGATCTGGGAGATAAGGGTGTCGATGCTCAAAATTTCACCCTGATATGCTGCATACCTGCGAAGGGAAGGGGCGACATAAAGGAGAAGGAGTTCGGCATTGAGACTTCGGGCCATAAGGGATGCATACTCTGCAACGCTAGTGGTCGCTTCGGAAAAATCCACGGCACAAAGAATCTTTTTTATTTCCGCCATGCTCCGATTCTCTTTTTCTAATTGCTATACGACGAATATCTCACTCTGCCAACATTTTCCCACTTTTCAACATCCTGAAGATTTTTATATGAAACGGTATTTACGAATCGGTTCGACAAGCCGCGCAGGCCTGTTGCGGCAAAAAACACCGGACGTGAACAGGCAGGGGGTTTTCTTTTGTGGAGAATTTCATAAAACTCAGATCGAAACCGACAATCAGACAAGGAGTGAATATGCCGATTTATGAATTTTACTGTGGAGGTTGCCATACGATTTACAGCTTCTTTTCCACCAGTGTGAACACGACCAAACGTCCGGACTGTCCAGGGTGCGGACGTGCGGAACTGGAGCGACAAGTCTCTGTTTTTTCCGTGGGCAAGCGCAGGGATGAGGCCCTGGGCGACGGCATGGACGATCTTGATATCGATGAGTCCAGGATGGAAAAAGCCATGCAGATGCTGGCCAGCGAAGCAGAGTCCATGAACGAGGAGGATCCCAGGCAGGCGGCGCAGATCATGCGAAAGATCTCAGAAGCTGCAGGGATTCAGCTTGGTCCTGGAATGGAAGAAGCCATGCGCCGGATGGAGGCCGGGGAAGACCCGGAAGCCATTGAGGCGGAGATGGGGGATGTGCTTGAAAACGAGGAACCCCTCATGGCGTCCGCAGGCAGAAAGGTGGGCCTGCGCAGATCCCTGCCCCCAACAAAAGACGAGACCATCTACGACCTGTAAAAAACGTTCACATCGTTACCCCTGGTCCTTCCATCCGTGGTCTCCGATGAGGGGCACAAAGGCGACGCTCAGGAGGGATTCGCTGTCGTACTCTGCATCCGAGGTGCGGGTGACCCGCATGATGTCCTGACTGAGGCGGTGCGCACCCACAGGAATGACCATTTTTCCGCCAATGGCGAGTTGGGACATCAAGGGCTCTGGAATTTCCGGGCTGCCGGCTGTGACGATAATCGCATCAAAAGGCGCCTCTGAAGGCAATCCCATGGTGCCGTCTGCCGAACGGGTATGGATATTGTCATACCCCAGTCTCCGGAACGTGGATTCAGCCTTCTGGAGAAGCTCGGGGATTCGTTCCACCGTGTACACCTCCCTGGCTATCCGGCTCAAAACAGCGGCCTGATAGCCCATGCCCGTCCCGATCTCCAGAACCTTTTCCTGTCGAGTCAGCTTCAGCGCTTCCGTCATGTAGGCGACGATATAGGGCTGTGAAATGGTCTGCCCTTTTCCGATTGGAACCGGTCCATCGGCATAGGCGTTGTGCCGTTCGTTTTCCGGCACGAACAGATGTCTGGGCACGGTTTCCATGGCGTGAAGCACCTGCGGGTCGCTGATTCCCCGCCTCTTCAACTGATATTCGACCATGTCCTTGCGTTCCCGGGCCCGTGCGTCTGAATCCTTCAGCAGCTGCATAGTCTGCTCGCTCTGATGCAATTATTTTTCCCTGATGGTTCGCTTCCGGGTGATTGTATCCCCGTTGAGTTCGTCGTGGTACTCGCCCATTCCCGATTCGATTTGGGGGAGGATCACCTTGTGGAAATACTCCACATGATCTTCGTAATCGGTGAGATCGATGGGGACAAGTTCGTCATCACGGATATCTATATCGAAGAGACAGGGCTGCTCCCTCACGGAAAAGGGCACGATCTCGGTCATGTTTTCGAACTCCCAGGCATACCCCTTGCGCTCCGGCATGGCTTTCAGGCCCGCCGGCTCGAGATCCTCCGTCCTGAATTCCCTGACATCCTTGAGCTCGGCCGAAGCAATCACCATTTCTCTGGGGAGAGGCTCGCTTTTCGGTCCACCCGAGCCGGCGCAGAGGAGAATTTTGCCCCGATGTTCGGTTTCAAGTTCCACGAATTGGACCCGGCGAACCCCTCGGGCCAGTTCCGATGCGTCCGGCTGGTCGATACAGATGGCGTACATATCAGGTATTCCTCCTCTGTTTTCCAGGTTGTCCTTCCCGTGTTTACGAGTGCAGGCGCAATCTCCTCCAGCATTTTCTGATGGTCGGTTGCCTGTGCGTTTCAAAAGGAATGTATGCTATCATGATTTTGATTTCGAATCCAAAGAAGGAGGATGTCATGTATAGCCTACAGATTTTGGTTTTACTTCTTGGGCTTGTGCTCGTTTCCGGCCCGGCGGACCTTTCCGCCGCTCAGGAACAACCCGGCGGAAGCGATGAACAGCAGGGACAGAAGATCCCCTTAGCCGAAGAACCCATGACCCGGAAAACATTCGCGGGAGACGACCTGTACCGTGCAGATCATCTGAAGTCCCTGAATGTCATGAAAGGCACTGAGGCAATCGGCGAGATCAGTGAGTTGCTCGTCGACCCCGAGAACATGAAGGTCAACTTTGCGGTCATGAGCTACGGCGGGTACCTGGGCATAGGCCGGGAACAGGTAATCGTTCCCTGGGAGGATCTGGCCATTGGTCCCCAGGGGGAGTTGACGTTGCGGTTTTCAGATTTCGACCCGACTGCCGCCAGAATCTACAGGGAAGATGGTGACGGGGAAGCCCTGGAAGACGAAGGCCGGGGTGATCGCAGCGGCAGAGATCTGGGTCCGTCTTCGGAAAATGGAGCAAAGCAGGGTGAAGCGTCTGACGCTGCTGAAGAATCGCGGGAAGCAGGCATGGTCGAGGCAAGCAGGCTCACCGGTGTTGCATTGAAAGACGCTCGGGACGAGGAGCTGGGCAATGTGGAATCCCTTGTTGTCGATCCCCTGACAGGAGAGATCCCGCTTGCCCTTATCGCTGTCAACGATGTTCTCGGCCTGGGGGGGGAGTTGCGGCCTGTTCCCCTGAAAGCCATGGAATGGAAAGATGACGTATTCAGGACTGACATCTCGAAAGAGAAGCTCAAGGAAGCTCCGATGATCAGCGCTTCTGACGCCGGATATGCGGGTTTGACCAAAACCGAAGCACAGGAGGTGTACTCCTATTACGGGCTTCAGATCAGCAACTGAAATCCGGAGCCAAAGAGCAGAACAACTGATGTTTCGAGATATTTCGTCAGAAATTCCAAGACCAGGATTGAAGTGGGAAAATTTGACGAACGATATCTCGCCCAAAAGTTTTGAATCCGTGCCGGAGCAAAAAAAACGTAAATCAATATCCAGGAAGATTGCAGACAGGATCGGTAAACATTTCGGGGAGACAGACTGAAATTTTTCTATGCACGCCCACTTCAAGCGACCGGAAGAGAGAAATAAATGAATATTTTCTGTGCATCGGGTTCCAGACTTTGGTATACAATGAAGTTTTTGTTATGGAAGACTTCGATTGTATTCTCCGGGAGGAAATATGCTGAAAGAACGAATGGTTATGTATACATGTCCCATGTGCACAAAAAGTCGTTTCGACTGGGATTTCAATGAAAGCGAGGAGATATGCGACAAGTGCTTCGAGGAGCGTATGCGTCTTTTGAAACAGGCATATCGCAAGGTAAAAAGGCGGGCCATGGCGGCCTGAATCTCGCTGCTGACATGAAGGTGAATTTGTTTTGGCTAAGAATCGCTGTCAACTTGTAAGGCATCGTTAGCAATAAGGAGTCGAACATGGTCAAGGACATCACTATCGAAGATGTGGAGCAGTACTTCAAGGGGATCGAGTACCCCGTCATGAAGGACGATGTCATCGAACACGTTCAAGCCAAAGGTGCGGACCAGGAGATCGTCGACGCCCTTGCAGAACATCTCCCAGACCGCATCTATTTCACCAACACGGAGCTTATGACGGCCTATACCAACGAAGACTACTGAAACAGATTCGACAGGGAAAAACGCCCCACGCATTTACAGGCATAGTGGAATTGCCTATCCATCAGGAGGGAAGAGCACTGATGCAGCGTGTTTCCCGAAAACTAAACGTCGAATTGGAACACATGAGAACAGCATGGCTCGATACTTGCGTCGTCAAGGAGAACCCGCATGAAACTGCAATGCATTGCAACCCTCATTGCCTTGACCCTTATCCTCATGATCGGCTGTTCCTCGGAACAAGACCAGGAACAGGCGGCAGCACCCGGTCAGGAGCAGGCGGAAGCACCCGCCCCTGAAGAAACTCCCATGGAAGGTGAAACCGAGCCGGTTCCCTCGGCGGAACAGGCCCAGGAGATGCTGGATGAAGCCGAAGTCGCTGAAGAGCCGTTGACAACCTCCTCACCCGACTCTGAGCAGGAAGGGGCTGAAAACGCCACGGATCCGCAGCAGGAACAACAGGCTGCAGCTCCGAAGCAGACTTCTGCCGAAGAACCGGAAAAAGAACCCATCCAAAAGGAAGCACAAGAAGAGCCTCAAACCTCGCCGGCTGCACAACCCGATACTCAAAAAACAGGGTCCACAACCGCGCCCGAGGTCCCGGACGAGTTGCTCCTCAAGGCCCCGGAAGGGGTGGAACCCAAGCAGTCGCCAGTGGAGTTTTCCCACATTGTACACCAGGATCTGGACTGTACGGCCTGTCATCATGAATGGGACGGAACCTCGGAGATCCAGGGATGCTCGGATTCTGGATGCCACGATCTTCTCTTTCCAAAATCGCCTCAGGATCGGAAGGACCCTCTGTACTTCTATAACGCCTATCACGACCGGCAAAGCGAGATCAGCTGCGTGGGGTGCCACAGCGCGCTGAAAAAAGCGGGCAATCCCACCGGACCGACTGGGTGTGTGGATTGCCATCCCAAAGAGACGTCGTAGAAGATTGAGGGGAAGTTCTGGAATACCCCTTGCCGGGTCCTGGAGATGGAATTGGTGTTCCGATTATTCATTCCCTCGTGCGCTCAAGGAGTATTGCGCAAAGTGGGGGGAGGGTGATCACGTCTTCCGATCCGACTGGTGACGGAGGTGCAGGGGAAGACGCTGTATCCTCAGTTTCAACGGCGAACTCCGAGCTGGTGGAATTCAATCGCTCTTGGTAGGTGCCGGAAGGGAGGCTGAAATCTTGTGTTGTTTGTCTTTTTTCCTGGTCACCGAAGTTGATCAGGACCACAAGTTCGTTCTGTTCGCCGCGTGAAAACCCCAGCACCAGACAGTCCAGGAAAAACACCCTGAGGGGCGAGTCCCCTTCGACGACCGGATTGTTCAGGCGAAAGCCGATGATTTCCTGCCACCAGCGCCTGACCCGGCTCTGCTCCTCGTCCGCCTCATACCTGTCCAGGTCCAGGGCATCGTTCGTGCCGTAGAAGAATTGGCGCGTTTCCGCAGATTCCTGGCCCATGAAGAGCATGGGGATGCCCCGGGAAAGCAGTGTTGCCGCGGCTGCAGCCTTGGCCAAGCGGTTCCCCCTGCCGGAACCGCCCAGATGGGCGATCCGATTGTTGACGTTTCCTACCTCGTCGTGGCTTTCCGAATAGTTGGTCACCTCGAACCAGCGTTGGGGAAGGGTGTGCCCGTACCGCAGGGCTTGGGCAAACGCCCGGAGGGACTGGGTGTTTCCCTGCACCGCTTCCACCAGGCGATGGTGAAAATGTTCCGACCACTGGGTGTCCATGGGGCCGTGCTCCCGGGTCAGTGCCCAGTCGTTGGGAAGCTGTTCGGCCATGAGCAGACACTGGCTGTCTCGGTTTTTGACCACCTGGCGCACCCCCTGCAGGAAGCTCCAGCCCCCGCCGGAGCCGGGGATCCGGATGGAAAAATACTTCTGGTCATGGCTTTCGATGATGGTCTTGGTGTGATCAAAGCGAAACCCGTCGATGCGGTACTGCTGGAGAAAAAAAATCAGATTTTGTTCGAAAAAATCCCGGCACTGAGGATGATCGAAATTGGGAAGCCTGCCCCAGCGGGTATCGCCATCCAGAAAGGTTTCCCCGGTGTTCTCCCACAAAACGTTGTGCTCTATGCCCACATGATTGAAGACCACGTCCACAAGAACGGCCATCCCGTTCTGATGGCAAACATCCACCAGCCGCTTGAGTGCGTCAGGTCCGCCGTAGGAATTTTCCACGGCATAAAAATAGGACGGGTCGTATCCCCAGGAATTTTCTCTCCCGTTTTCGCACACCGGCATGAGCAGGAGCGCCGTAACCCCAAGACGTCTCAGGTAGCCGTCAGGGTTTTCGATTTCACGGGCAATCTGGAGAAATGGAGGAAGCGGACTCCCCTCAGCCGTATTGCGCCGGGTGAACCGGTCCGGGTGGAGTTCGTAGACGATCAGAGACTCCCAACCGGGTCGCTGCCAGTCCTCAGAGCGCCAGGAATACCTGGTATGATCCACAAGTCTGGACCATCCAGAGGGAGAGGGTGTGTCCACCCACTCCGCAGCCGTATCCTGGACCGCTTTACCCCCGTTCAGCTCGGTGTTGGCAGGATCCACGAACAGATCGTTGAGCAGATACTGGTATTTTGTCCCGTGAAAATCACCGGCCCGGGTATCTGGAAGGCCGCTTTGGACCGTCTCCACCGGGATCTGCGCCCACCACAGGGAACCGTCCATTGTGGAATGCATGTCAATCGTGCCGTTTTCCTCTCCAATCCATTCGCCCACAAGCCGGACCCGGGAACACCAGGGGGCGTGAAAGGCGAAGCGAAAATATCCTTCCTCCTTTACCACGCCCTGCCGGGTGATGGGATAAGGAGGGTCCTGAAACATGTCCGGGTCAGGAGCGCTGGAGAGGAGGGGCTGACGGCCGAGGACCGCCTTAAGTGTTTCGGTCTGGTCAGCTTCGGGCACACCCAGGGAAACTCTGAATCGACGGAAAAAGGGTTCATGGCGTCCTTCCGACCAGAACCGAAACCGGTTCACCACTTCCGGGAATACGAAAAAGGACCAGCTTCCGTCTTCTCCGGGTACGGCATCGAGGAAGAGACCGGATCGACTCTGGTTGACCATGGCTTCGATACGGTCCGGATGGTCCAATCCGCATGCAGGATCGCTGTGTGCAATCTGAACCTCGACCCTGCGATCCGGTACGGGCATTTCGGAAAAAAGATAGCTGTCGCCTTCCAACGTGTAGTGCTCCTCGTCCCCGGACAGCGCCAGGAAGCGGCGGGCCTGTTCGTGTTCCCAGACTTCCCCCTGTTCCCCCGTGCAGTAGAACATGAACCCGTAAGGCAGCCGGTTGAACAGAGTGTCGTGGACAAATGTGGTCCACCCCTGCTCAGAGCCGGGAACCCCTTGAACATCCGAGGCGTAGTCAGACCCGGCCGAGGTGCCCTGACCCCCTTGCCATATGTGCATCCGGACAAAATCTCCCTCTTTCCAGTTGTGCCGCAGGTGTACGGTCAACCGGCTCGGGACGGGCTCAATCCCGGTTACAGGGGCGGCATTGGAATGGGTCCAGATCTCCTTTCCATCGGCAGAGGACCAGGTCCTGTTGGCATAATCCTCCTCGAATCGCCCGTGGTGATCCACGAATTTGAAATTAAAGGCGTGCCCGGTTTCCCCGCCGAGATCCAGATCGAAAAAGGGTCCATACCGCCCGGTTCCGCCGGCTTCATGAAACCTGCCCTCCTTTCCCGGAGTCCACACGTACGCCTTGCCCTGCCGGAAGGCATGCTGGGTGATCAGGTGGATGCGAACCTTGTCCACCCGCCTGGCAAAGGGGTCGGTGCGCAGAATCCGGTCCGTGCCTTCCAAAAACCAGATTCTGGGGGGGAGTTCACCGCCTGGAGGAAGGACGATCTGACGGACGAACCGTTCCCAGCTGTCCCCACCGGGCCCTTCTTCGTAGAGTTGAAATTCAATGGAGCGGTGCCTGGTGAGGTCCAGATCGAAGCGGTGCCACCCGCGGGCCGGTTCTTTTGCGGAGGCGGCTTTGCGCGCCAGGATGTGGTCGTTATGGCGGACTTCGATCCATGGAGAATCCATGGTGGTTTGGGCAAAGAACTGGATGCGCATGAAACCTCCGGTATATGGCGAAGAGTATACAGAACTGCTTCCAATGCCAAAAGGGGGACTTTGCCGTCCATTCACAAGGAGCGGCTCCTGGCCTTTGCACATCCAAATTCGGGTCAGCGCACCAGGGTATGAGACGCTGGTGACCCGGCATTATCCTCAGCCCGAAGCGGGCCAGGACACCTTTGATCGTGTTCTGATCCCCGCGGAAGCTGAAAAAGACTGAGATCGAGCGGGTGCTGAGGCGCGGGCTTTACTTCTGCTGTTCTGAACCCCAGAGTTCCGGGGAGCGGAACGCATAGAAGAAAAGAGCCATGTACACGGGTGCGATCATCAGGCAGGCGAGAAACAGAGTGATGTTGTACTCCATGGGGGACTGTCCGGCAGGGGGAAGAGAAATCGAAGCGTAAAAAAGATCCCACCCGATAAGGAAGAGGAAGAAAAGCTGCCAAATTCGTTGCTCGCCGATTCGCTTCCGGTAAGCGTATCCATAGAGCCCTGTCAGGGCGGCAAGGGAGACGGGGAAATCCAGGACGTCATACAGGCGTGGGTTTGAACCGAAGAGATCGGCATAGGAAACGAACATCAACAGTGTGAAAACCCAAAAGTATATTTGAAATCCCATAGAGGTGTTTTTTCCAGTAGTGATGGTGTATGAAGAAGTCTGGCTATAAAGGAGGATCGCCGATTTCACAAGCGTCAACCCTGTTTGGGCACCATCCTGGATTTCCAGCGGGGACCGGGAGGAGGATCTGAAATCTTTACATCTTTGCTTGATTGAGGTGACCATCTTCACGCGGGGAAATGCCATGCGTCCCAATGCGTTGTGCTTGCTGGTGTCGGAAGATTCAGATGCAGACTCTTGACCAGATCGGTTCCATGATCTAACGGAGAGTTTTGGACTTGCAGGAGCAGACCCAGGAAACTGTCCATACGGTTTCCGGTCTGTCTTTTTTTTTACCATTTTCACCTGAGGAACAGCATCAATGAGCAGCATTCCCATATCCATCCAGGGATACAAGCAGTTGGAACTGGAGCTGGAAAAGCTTAAAAAGGAACGTCCCGCCGTCATTCAGGCCATCAAAGAGGCCCGGGAAGAGGGGGACTTGAAAGAAAATGCCGGGTACGACGCTGCCCGTGAGCGTCAGGGCATGCTCGAGGCGCGCATCAACTATATCGAATCCCGCATGTCCAACTTCAATGTCATCGATCTGTCGACTATGGGCGGAGACAAGGCCTGCTTCGGGGCGACAGTGGAGATCGAGGACATCGATACCAACGAGGTGAAGACCTACACCCTCCTCGGCCCGGACGAAGCGGATTTTGCCAAGGGCAGCATTTCCGTCCTGTCGCCTGTTGGAAAGGCCCTGCTGGGCAAGGAAGAGGGGGACGAAGTCGTGGTTAAGGCTCCCAAAGGAACCATGCATTACGAGATCATTTCCATCAGATTCAATGGAGCAGAGGAGAAACAATGAGCCCTTGTTTCGAATCGGGAACTGTGACGAATGACTCGATTACCCGGGGAGGGATACGATCATGGTAAAGGAACTGGTTATTACCCTGGGCCTTATTTTGACAATCGGAATAGCGCCCGTGAATTCCATGGAGGAACGACCAATGGTCAAGCTTGAAACCACAATGGGCGAAATCGTCCTGGAACTCTATCCTGAAAAGGCTCCGAAAACCGTGGAGAATTTTCTCCAATACGTCCGGGACGGGTTCTATGACGGCACCATCTTCCACCGGGTTATCGGTAATTTCATGATCCAGGGTGGAGGATTCGAAGCGGACATGACCCAGAAGCCTACCAGAGAACCCGTCGAGAACGAGGCTGACAACGGTTTGAAGAACGAACCCTACACCATCGCCATGGCCAGAACGCAGGATCCCCACTCGGCCACGGCTCAATTCTTTATCAACGTCAGGAACAATGTCTCCTTGAACCATTCCGGCAAGACCCTCCCCGGGTGGGGCTATGCGGTCTTCGGCAAGGTGGTTGAAGGACAGGACGTGGTGGACGGCATCAAGGCGGTGCAGACCACGAGAAAGGGGTACTTCGACGATGTTCCGGTGGAGCCGGTGATCATTGAAAAGGCCACTGTCCTGAATCAGGAGTAGGTGATCCCAGGCTGACGCAGTTTTTGATCGTCTCGACATCCAGCCTGTCCGGCAGAGGTTTCGGCTGGTTGTCGAGGCGTTGATCCCTCCATTGTTTTCCCTTCGGTATTTGTCTTTTCTCCAAAAATCCTTGGTCCTGTTCCCCTGGCCCTCAATGCCGTGTGGTGAATGATCTCCCACGCAGAACCATGATCACGTGATCGAGACTTATTCTTGCTGAGGAAACAGAGAAGGTCAGATTTTCAAGAATCGGGTCCAGGTTTCATTCGTGTTGATCATATCACAAATTTGTAATCAGTTTGGGAGAGGTTGCCACGGCTTTGAATAAATACTCCATTACTCCAGTATGTTACTGAATTGGAATGCTTGTTGCTTGACAGGCGCAGTTCAATCAACAGGTCATGACTCTTGGTCCATGAGCGCCTGTTTTTGAACGTGCTGGGTTTTTTTGCGAATCGGAATCTTCAAAAACGTCATTTTATTTCAACACTGGAAGGAGTTTGTCCTTATGAGTGGAATCCAGTCCCGTCTCAACGCCATTTCAGCCGTAACCACCTACAAGCCGGTTTCTTCGCCCCTGAATTTTGCGGAGACCAATCCCATGGAAGTTTTCGGCTCCAACGTCTTCAGCGACAAGGTCCAAAAGGCCATGCTGCCAAAGGATATTTACAAGTCTCTGAAGAAGACCATCAGGAACGGCGAAAAGCTCGACCCTTCCATTGCCGGTCCCGTGGCTGCGGCCATGAAGGAATGGGCCCTGTCCAAAGGGGCGACACACTACACCCATGTGTTCTATCCCCTGACCGGGTTGACCGCGGAAAAGCACGACGGCTTCCTGTCTCCTGACGGAGAAGGCGGGGCCATTGCCGAATTCGAGGGCACGCAGCTGGTCCAGGGCGAGCCCGACGCCTCCAGTTTCCCTTCAGGGGGGTTGAGAGCCACGTTCGAAGCTCGGGGATACACCGCCTGGGATGTTACAAACCCCGCTTATATTCTGGAAAATCCCAATGGGACATTCCTGTGCATTCCCACGGCGTTCATTTCCTGGAAAGGTCATGCCCTGGACAAGAAGACTCCGCTGCTTCGGGCCAATCAGGCCATCAACAAGGCTGCACGTCGCATGCTGGCCGTTTTTGACAACGACAACGGCGAAATGGTCGTATCCAACGCCGGTCCCGAGCAGGAGTACTTTCTCCTGGACCGAAACTTCTATTTCAGCCGTCCGGACCTGATGCTGGCAGGACGGACCTTGTTCGGCGCCAAGCCGGCAAAGGGCCAGGAGCTTGACGATCACTACTTCGGTGCCATTCCGCGCCGCGTGCTCTCCTTCATGCTCGAGGTGGAGCGGGAACTCTACAAACTCGGAGTACCTATCAAGACCAGGCACAACGAGGTCGCCCCGGGCCAGTTCGAAATCGCGCCGGTGTTCGAACAGTCGAACCTGGCGACGGATCACAACCAGATGGTCATGACCACGCTGAAGTCAGTGGCCAAGCGCTACGGCATGGCCTGCCTGCTTCATGAAAAGCCCTTTGCCGGCATCAACGGCTCGGGCAAGCACGTCAACTATTCCGTGTCCACTCCTTCTCTGGGCTCGCTGTTCACCCCCGGTGATACGCCCCACGAGAACATGCAGTTTCTGGTCTTCACCGCCGCAGCCATCAGGGCGGTGCACAAGTATGGCAAGGTCCTGCGGGCCGTGGTGGCTTCAGCCGGAAACGACCATCGCCTTGGTGCCAACGAGGCGCCTCCGGCAATCATGTCCATCTATCTTGGTGAACAGCTGGCCGATATTTTCGAGCAGATCGAGAAGGGAGGTCTCAAGGGAAGCAAGTCCAAGGGCTACCTGGAGGTCGGGGTAGACACCCTTCCTCCGCTGCCCATGGACGCCGGCGACCGCAACCGGACCAGCCCCTTTGCCTTCACCGGCAACCGTTTTGAGTTCAGGGCCGTGGGTTCAAACCAGTCCATTGCCGGGGCCCAGGTCGCTCTGAACACCATGCTGGCAGAATCACTGGATTTCATGGCCGATGAGATTGAAAAGATCACCAAGGGTGACAAAACCAAGCTCAACACCGCCTGTCAAAAGGTCATCCAGGACATCATGAAGAAGCATGGCGCCATCGTCTTCAACGGGGACGGCTATTCCGAGGCGTGGCAGAAAGAAGCCGCAAAACGCGGGCTGCCCAATTTGAAGACTTCCGCCGACGCCCTGCCCACGCTCGTGGACAAGGATGTTGTGGAACTCTTTGAAAAATACCACGTGCTCTCTCCCGAAGAACTGGAATCCAGATGCGAAATCTATCATGAGCAATACAACCAGAATATCCAGACTGAAGCCGAACTGGTGGTCAAGATGGCCCGGACCATCATCCTGCCGGCGGCCATCCGCTACCAGGGTGAGCTGGCCGGAGTCTGTGCCAACATGAAGACCGCGGGCATCAAGCCGACAACGGGTATTCTGGATGATGTCACCGCCAAGCTGCGTGGTCTGCAAAAGGGGGTTGAAGCTCTGGAAAAACTGCTGGAAAAACACGACTTCAAGTCGGTCATGGATGAGGCCCGCTACAAGACGGACAAAATCTTGCCGGCCATGCTCGAAGTTCGTTCCTTTGCCGACGCCCTGGAGATGGTCGTGGCCGATGATCTGTGGGCTCTGCCCAGCTATCAGGAGATGCTCTTCATCAAGTAGGCTTATAACACTCGAACAATAAAAAAGGCCGCATTGATGCGGCCTTTTTTATTGTGAAGAACGACTGTAGAATTCTACAAATTTGTATTGTGTAAGGCTGAAAATGACATTAATGGCAAAATGCCATTCCGAGAACGGTTCGGTGCAGCAGTATCGCAAAAAAAATGGGACATTTTCAAAAATCGGTTTACAGCACGAGCCACGCGCTACAAGGATTTCTGTTAAGCTTCCTGAGGCGAAAGCGTTGCACAAGCCCGATTGAACTCTTCCTTCAAGGATTCGAAAACCTCTGCAACGGAGAAAATTCCTGAGACCTTGAAGGCATTTTTTCCTGCAAAGGCAAATCCCTGGCCCAGGCGCCCCTTTTTGGCGTTGAGCAGAGCCGAGGCGATACAATACGGGCTCTTTGCCGGGTCGCAGCTAGCCAGGCAGTGGAACGGGCATTTTTTGGGCTGCTTCTGTCCCATCTTGACCTTGTCCAGAAATTCATTGTTGATCGCTCTGCCGGGCATTCCCACCGGGCTCTTGATTACCACCAGATCCTCTTCCCTGGCTTGGACAAAGGCTTCTTTGAAGGCGATGTCCGCGTCACATTCGTGGGTGGCCACGAATCTGGTTCCCATCTGAACGCCTGATGCGCCGAGTTTGATCATGCGGCAAATGTCTTCTCCCGAGTAAACGCCTCCGGCAGCGATAACCGGAACGGACAATCCTTTTTCTTCGGCATACGGGCGGACCGCTTCGATAACTTCGGGGACGAGTCGTTCAATGGAAAAATCGGGATCATCGATTTGCTCGGATTTGAATCCCAAATGTCCCCCTGCCAGTGGTCCTTCAACCACGATGGCGTCCGGCAGAACATTGTAGCGGGCGAGCCATTTGCGGCAAATGATACTTGCCGCACGGGCTGAGGAAACGATCGGGGCCAGACGGGTTTGGGAATCCGAGGGACGCATGCTTGGGAGGTCCAGGGGCAACCCGGCCCCGGAAAAGATCACGTCGATGCCTTCCTGGATGGATGTCTTTACCAGATCGCGGAAACTGGTCAGGGCGACCATGATGTTCACCCCCAGGATCCCGGCGGTCGATTCCCGGGCCTTGCGGATTTCCCGGCGCAGGGCCCGAAGGTTCGCTTCCACGGGATTTTTGGCGATGTCAGGTTCGTTCATGCCGATCATCGCCGCGGCAATGACGCCGATTCCTCCTTCATTGGCTACAGCCGAAGCCAGGCCGGATAGGGAAACACCGACACCCATTCCCCCCTGGACAATGGGCACTCGTGCAGTAAGGCCACGGATATTCAGCGACGGAAGATTCATAGTGTGATATCCTCTCATAAAATTAAGGACGGGCGAAGGAGATTTTCCTTCTTTTCCCGAGAAGTCAATCCCTTTCACGTAAAAAGCAACGGAAACATAGCGTTTTTCCCAAGATTTCGTACGGACCATCGGACGGAGGAGGATTTCAGGTTTTTCAAGGTCCTTACATACCTGGATATCGCTGTGCATCTCTTCGTTTTGTAAGGGAAAAATATTCTTTAGGCAAAATGATGAAATATCTTGCAACCAATTTGAATATGCATATATTCGGCCTCGCGAACCAATGCGAAAATCACGGTGCGCTCGCGATACAGGCGACCTTTGGCTGAGTGATTAACCATGTAGTTTTATTCAGATTGGAGGGATCATGCTCCACAAAGATTTGACTCCGAATCCTTCCGTTTTCGAGTCGTCGGCAATGCCCGTTGAGGACGCCGACGACGAACCCCCCGGTAGTTGCGGCCTCAAGGCCGGCTCAATCGTCTTTCCTTTTTCTTCACGGATCCAAACCCACACCCCAGGACTTCTCCGCAATAAAATCCAGAGTACCAGCGACAGGACACGGGCGTTTCGGCGTCGATTCTTTCCAGACGTTTCGTCAAGGCTTTGGAATGACTGGCACTGGCAGATGGGGCAACGTATCAGTTCTGCCGGACAGCTCAGATCCATGCTTTCGCTGTCAGAGGAAGAGGCAGCGGCGCTTGGGCATGATGGACAGCACCTTCCTCTGGCGGTCACACCCTACTATATGAGCCTGATTGACCCGGAAAATGCGCTTCAGCCTCTTCGACGTACGGTCATCCCCACATCCAACGAGTGGGTTCCCTCTCCAGGGGAGGCGGACGATCCTTTGGGAGAGGAGTCCCAGAGCCCGGTGCACGGACTTGTTCACCGCTATCCTGACCGGGTGCTCCTCCTGGTGCACGATTTTTGTTCCACCTACTGCCGTTACTGCACCCGCTCGCGGGTCGTCGGTCACGGCGCTATTCACGCCGACAGATCCCGCCTGGAAGAGGCGCTGCGATACATCCGCAACACCCCCGGCATCCGGGACGTGCTGCTCTCCGGGGGCGATCCTCTTCTGCTTTCCAATGATCGGCTGGAGTGGCTGCTCTCTGAACTTCGGCTGATCAGGCATGTGGAGATTATCCGCATCGGAACCAAGGTCCCGGCCGTGATTCCCCAGCGGATAACTCTCCAGCTGGTGCGCATGCTCAGACGGTACCACCCGCTGTTCATGAGTCTGCACTTCACCCATCCGGAGGAGTGCACCCCTGAGGCCCACAAGGCCTGCACCCTTCTGGCGGACGGAGGCATTCCCCTGGGCTCCCAGACCGTCCTGCTCAAAGGCGTGAATGACGACGTGCAGACCATGAAGGGGCTCATGCACGGGCTGCTCAAGATGCGGGTGCGCCCGTACTATCTTTATCAGTGCGATCCCATCATCGGGTCTGCCCATTTCCGTACCACCATCGACAAGGGGCTGGAGATCATTCAGGGCCTGCGGGGGCACACCAGCGGCTATGCCGTGCCCACCTACGTGGTCGACGCCCCGGGCGGAGGCGGAAAAATCCCGCTCATGCCCGAGCACCGGGTGGGGCATGACGGGGGAGACACGGTGCTTCGCAACTACGAAGGCGGGTTGTATCGCTACCCCGACCGGCAATGTCCGGAATGTCCCGGATAATCCTTCCCGGGCCGCGGTGCGGATGCACCGCGGCCTCTCTTCATGCACATTCACACAGATTGCAAGATTTCTTCCTGCAAGTTTTGCCGGCCAAAAAGCGATACACCCGTGCGCACCATGGCCGTATGAATACTTGTGGATAAAATTAGGGAGAGCAAAAGGTGAGTTACTCCATTGGAATGACATATGACCTGCGGTCCGCCTACCTCGCCTTGGGGTACAGCGAGGACGAGACAGCTGAGTTTGATCGCGACGACACCATCGATGCGATTGAATCGGCATTGAAGGAACTTGGGCACAGACCGGAGCGGATCGGCAATGCCGGGGAACTGGCCGCGGCGCTGCTCTCTGGAAAACGGTGGGATCTGGTCTTCAATATTGCCGAGGGCATGCACGGCATCGGGCGCGAGGCACTGATTCCGGCCCTCCTGGACATGTACCGTGTGCCTTACACCTTTTCCGACCCCCTGGTCATGGCGCTTACCCTGCACAAGGGCATGACCAAGCGGGTGATACGCGATGCCGGCCTGGCAACCACCGACTTTGCGGTGATCGCCCATCCAGCCGACGCCCGGGACATTGCTTTTGCCCCGCCGTATTTCGTCAAACCGGTGGCCGAGGGAACGGGCAAGGGGATCACTCCGGAGTCCATTGTCAACGATCCCGCCAGACTTCCGCAAGTCTGCGAAACACTCATCCGGACCTATGGGCAACCTGTCCTGGTGGAGCCCTATCTTTCCGGCCGGGAATTCACCATCGGCATTCTGGGGACCGGGGAGCAGGCCGCAGTTCTCGGAACCATGGAGGTGCACCTCCTTCAGCACGCCGAGCAGGGAGTCTATTCCTACGTAAACAAGGAAAAGTGCGAGGAACTGGTCAGATACAATCTGGTCCAACCCGGACAGGACCTCTGTGTTGCCCGGGCCGAGCACCTGGCCTTGTCGGCCTGGAATGTCCTCGGATGCCGCGATGCAGGCAGGATCGACATCCGTTGCGACTCCGCCGGTGCGCCGCAGTTTATGGAAGTCAACCCCTTGGCCGGAATCCATCCCGAACATTCGGACCTGCCCATTATCTGCAACCTCCGGGGAATTCCATACATCCGTCTTATTGGAGGAATTCTCGACTCGGCCCTGGCCAGGATCGAAAACAACACGGAAAGGGCCGCGTAATGCGGGTTGCGGTGGTGCACAATGAGGTCGGTGGGTCTGCGGCGGCAGATGAAGCGGACGTCCTGGTCCAGGCCGAGTGCGTCGTGGGGGCGCTTGGCGTCCTGGGTCACGACTCGCGAAAGATTGCCTGCACTCTGGACCTGGCAACGGTCCGGGACCGGATTGTGGAGTACGGGCCGGATGTGGTCTTCAATCTGGTGGAGTCCCTGGATGGATCCGGCCGGCTCATCCATCTTCTGCCCTTTCTGCTCCAGGCCATGAACATTCCCTTTACCGGGGCACCGGCCGAAGCTGTCATGATCACCTCCCACAAGGTTCTTTCCAAACAGATCATGGTCGCTTCCGGGCTGCCCACCCCGAAATGGATCGGTCACGTTCCAATGGTAATCGGCAATGCGTCGCCCTTGTCGGAGGAGGTTGTCGCCGGATCGACCTGGATCATCAAATCGGTGTGGGAACATGCCTCCCTGGGTTTGGACAGTGCATCGATCCTTCAGCCGGAAAGCAGGACAGAGCTTGAAGCCCTCCTTTCGGCCAGAGCCCCGCTCCTGGGAGGGGAGTGCTTTGCCGAAGGGTTCGTCCATGGCCGCGAATTCAATCTCGCGCTTTTGGCCGGGCCAGAGGGTGTTCAGGTCTTGCCGCCGGCAGAGATCGAGTTCCGGGAGTTCGGTCCCCACCGACCCCGGATAGTGGATTACCGGGCCAAATGGGACGAGAACTCCTTTGAATACCGCAACACCCCTCGGACCTTTGATTTCCCACCTGGCGACACGTTGCTTCTGCACCGGCTCACCCAACTGGCACATTCATGCTGGCAGGTATTCGGACTGAAGGGGTATGCCCGTGTGGATTTCCGGGTGGACGATGGCGGCCGGCCGTTCATACTGGAGATCAATGCCAATCCCTGTCTTTCGCCTGATGCCGGGTACCACGCGGCACTTTTGAGCGCAGGGACAGATTTTCCCGCGGCAGTCGACCGTATTCTTCAGGATGCACTTCGACACAAGCCTTAGAAGCACCAGGAGTTCTTATGCTGCGTATTCGAAGGGTTTATGATGACGTGCTTCCGCTGAACCGGGAAGTTCTTCGGCAGGTCAAAGATATTTTGCGCCACCGGTTTCCCTCGGTGGACGAAGAAGAGATCGAATCACTCGGCGAAAAGCTCAGAAACCCCTTCAAGCAGAGGTTCCGGTCCATCCTTTTCGTGGCCCAGTCCATGCGGGACCGGGTCCTCGGGTTTGCCATGCTCCTGCACGAACCCGAGGCGGACTTTGTTTTTCTTGACTGGATGGCCACGGCAAGCGGCAAGACCGGAGGGGGGCTAGGCAATGCCCTGTACGACAGGGTGCGGCGCGAGGCAGTCGGGCTCGGGGCCAAGGGGTTGTTCATGGAATGTCTGCCCGATACCATCGAGGACTGCCCTGACGCAACCTTGATCACGCAAAATCAGGCCAGACTGCAGTTCTACGAACGATACGGGGCCCGGCCCATCGTGGGCACGGCCTATGAAACCCCGGTTCGGGAGGATGATTCCTGCATGCCCTACCTGGTTTTCGACGGCCTGGACATGGGGGAGTCCCTGAGGCCGGCTTTTGCCAGGAAGGCGGTGCGGGCCGTTCTCGAGCGAAAATATGCTGCGCTTTGCCCGCCCGAATATGTGGACAAGGTCGTTGGTTCCTTTACGGACGACCCCATCCGGTTGCGTGAATACCGCTATGTCAAGCCGGAGGTGGTCAAAACCGCTGTTGAAGGCAGGACAAGCGAACTTATCGCCCTGGTGGTGAACGAGCGCCATTCCATCCATCATGTTACGGAGCGGGGGTATGTTGAGTCGCCGGTCAGGGTGGCCAGCATCCTGGGGGAACTCGAGAAAAGCGGCCTGTTCGAGCGCATTCAACCCCGCCCCTTTCCCACACGGCAACTCCATACCGTGCATGATGAGGATTTTGCTACATATCTGAAGCGTGCCTGTGGGGACGTGAAGGAGGGCAAGTCCCTGTATCCCTACGTCTTCCCTATTCGCAACAAGACCAGGCCGCCCAAGGAACCTTCTGTTCTGGCCGGATATTATTGCATCGACACCTTCACACCCATCAATCGCAATGCCTATCCTGCGGCAAAAGGGGCGGTGGACTGCGCCCTGACAGCGGCCCGTGAAATTCTGGACGGGCGGCGCATCGCCTATGCCCTGGTGCGCCCGCCCGGCCACCATGCGGAGCGGCGTTCCTTTGGCGGCTTCTGCTATTTCAACAACAATGCCGTAGCGGCTCAGTACTTGAGCGGATTTGGGAAAGTAGCCATTTTAGACGTGGATTATCACCACGGCAATGGGCAGCAGGACATCTTTTTTCGCCGCTCCGACGTGCTGACCGTTTCCATTCACGGCCATCCCAGTTTCGCCTATCCCTATTTCAGCGGCTTTGAGGATGAAGTGGGCGAGGGTGAAGGAGAAGGATTCAATCTGAACCTGCCCCTGCCTGAATCGGTCGACGGGCAGCGCTACCGCAAAGCATTGACCAAAGCCCTGGAACGGATCAGCGATTTCACTCCCCAGTTTCTGGTGGTGGCATTCGGGCTGGACCCGGCCAAGGCCGATCCCACCGGGACATGGTCTCTCCTTACTCGGGACTTCAAGGAGAACGGGCGGATGATCGGGGCCATGGGACTGCCCACAGTGGTGATCCAGGAAGGGGGATACCGGATCCGCAATCTGGGCAGGAACGCGCTGAATTTTTTTCAGGGACTGGCCGAAGCCAACCAGCGGTGGGCAGACATGAAGCACCCATCGGGGCGCAAAGCCAAGCTTCACGGTTTGACCATGCGTGATGACCTCAAGCCCGAGGATCCGGAGCGGGTACGCCGGCTTGTGGAAGGTACCGGATTCTTTTCCTGCGACGAGGCAGGTGTTGCCGAGGAGCTGGTTTCCGAACGGCTGACCCGAGGGGAAGACAGCGGGTACCATTTCATCATGGCCGAGCACTATGGACGGTTGATCGGCTACTCCTGCTACGGTCCCATTCCCTGCACCCAGGCCAGCTACGACATCTACTGGATTGCAGTGCATCCGGAATTCCAGCGTCAGGGGATCGGGCGCCTCCTCCTCAACGAGAGCGAACGACGCATCAAGGATCACGGCGGGGCCCGTATATACGTGGATACGTCCCAGCGCCTTCAATACGCCAGCACGAGAGTCTTTTACGAACGCAGCGGATATCGGCTGGAAAGTCTGCTCCAGGACTTTTACGCCCCCGGGGACGGAAAAGCGGTCTACTGCAAGCCTTTGGTCTAGTACCAAATCCCCGAAAGGACGAATCCTGCGGTCAACAGCTTTGGAACAGAGAATCCATCCGGCTGTAATCAGGCGGTCACAATTTCGGGGGAGGTATGATCAAAACCTTACAAAGTGGATCAACAACCCCGGGAGGAAACGCCATGGACTTGATGGATCGCGCTTCAGAGGCTGAACGGCTGGAACTCGAATACACCCTCAGGATGATCACTCAAAGGAAACGAGAAGGGGGTCCTGTCTGGATTTACGGTATGGCGTGCTGCAGAGCATGCGGGGATGAAATTCCCAAGCGCCGACTGGAGGCCATTGAGGGCTGTTCCCGTTGCGTAGCGTGTCAGGAGCGATACGACAGGGGGGAAGACTAGAGGTTTTTTGACGAAAGTTGGATTCAGGGGGCCTGGAAGAGAATGAACGCCGACAATAACCCCTGTTTTCCCTCGAGATACTGATCGAGCAGCTTCTCCGGTTCAAAACGCACTGTCTCGACCATGATTTTTCGGCAGGCAGCACTGTGTCGACTTGACTCGCAAACCGGTTTGCGGATAGAGAGCGACTCCCCTGGTCCAGGCCAGTCGTTTCCCCTAATCCCTGCCGCCCCCGGAGAAGTGCTGTGCAAATAGTTATCAAGAATTACGAATTTTCTGATGACCGGACATATGCCTGGGTCGACATCGATATTCAGGACGACCCATCCCATCCTTCAGCAACCGCACGCGTTTCCTTTGCCATCAATGTGGACCCGTCCCATACCATCGGGGATGTCGACAGGGTGGCACTTGAGGAATTGCAGCGCTTCGGAGCAGAGATAGCCGCACATCTTTCAGGCCTGCAGTCTCTCCAGTAGCAGGATGCAACGCCGTATGCATCAAAGCGGGAACCACCCGCTCAGTGAACCTTCGTGCACCAACGATCAGGAAAAGGACTCGAACTTTTCCCGCTTCGCCTTGCAGACAGGGCAGTTGTCAGGTGCATCTCCCTCAAGAGTGAACCCGCAGACGTTACAGACCTGAATTGGACCGATTTCCAAATCGCGTCCGCTGTCCACTGCCTCTTTCGCCCTTTCGAAAAGCTTCTTGTGCTCTTTTTCCGTGGCATAGGACCATTCGAAACTTCGCTGTGCCCCGGATTCCCCCTGAAATTTGGCAATTTCGATGAATACCGGATACATCTCGGTAATCTCATATTCCTCTCCCATGATGGAGAGCTCCAGGTTTCGGCTCGTCTTCCCGGGTCCGAATGCAGCCATTGAATTCGCCACACGCCCCTCTTTCAAATGCCCGAGCTCCCGATAGTGGTCACCGGCATGAATGAACTCGGCGTGGGAAATCGCCTGAAACAGTCGGGCTACATTGCTAAAGTTTTCCTGCTCGGCCTGCATGGCAAAATGGCGATAGCGCATGTTGGCCTGGCTTTCTCCTCCAAAAGCGTTGATGAGGTTCTGTTCGGTGGTCTGATGCATGAAGTCTCCTTGTGGCAGTGAATCCGATTAGGTAAACAGACAAATTTTACAGTTCTTGGCGTATTTCAAAAAGTCCTCGGCGTTCCAGACAACCGCGCCTGGAATCAGCTTCTCCTCGTTGATTTCCATCATGTCCACGGTCATTTTGCAGGCAATGAGTTCCACCCCCTCGATCATGGCCATTTCCTGGAGTTCGGCCAGACTCGGGATATTGGCCTTGTCCACCTTCTTCTTCATCATCCGGGTGGCCACGGAACTCATGCCGGGGATGGCGCCCATGACTCCGGGAGGGATGAATTTCGCCCTTTGGGCACCCCCCTCCAGCAAGAGGTTGAGTCCCATGAAGGAATAGAAGATCTTGCTTTCCATGCCCATACGGGCGGCATTGATTCCCAGAACCAGTGAGGGGTATCCTCCGTCGAGGGTGTCTTTGACACAGATAAATCCGGCCTGTTCCTTTTCCATACGTGCTCCTCGCTGAAGTATTTTGCGGATGCCCTTTGTTTACCAGGAACAGAGCAAATGTGAAACGTTGCCTGTATGCCCGAGAGATGGGTCACGAGCCGTCCTTCCAGAGTGTTTCCTTCATGAGGGCGGAGATGACCAGCCCGGAGACGACGCTCAGTCCCGCAACAATTCCCAGCGAGAGCCGGATGTCGAAAAAGTTCGCTGCGATTCCGACCCCTGCACCGGCAAGCACATATCCGCTGTCCCGCCACAATCTGTAAATGCCGAGAGAGGAGGCCCGCCAGGAATTTTCGGCCCGGTCTGCAACAGCGGCCTGCAAGGTCGGATAGACAAGGGCCGTTCCCAGACCGAGCAGCGCGGCCGCTGCAGTCCACTGCCAAAAATGCGTGCTCAGGACAAAGAACCCAAGGCCGAACCCCTGCAGAAGCATTCCAGAAAAAATCAACCATTTGCGTCCCCACTGATCACTCAAAGGTCCGGCGGCGAGCTGCACAAATCCCCAGATCGCCGGGTAGACGGCTGTCACGGTCCCGATCTGTGCCGGGTTCAACTCGTTTTGCGCGAGATACAGCGGGGCGAGCCCCCACATGGCTCCGTCCTTGAAATTGGTGATCAGCCCAGCTTGATTAGCGGCAATAAGGGTGCGGTCCTTCCAGCTCGCCAGGGCGAAGAGGTGAAAAAAAGACGGCTTGCCGGCGTGCGCGCCCTGAGTTTCGGTTCCAGTTCGATTTGCAGTCTCCGAGGCAAAGAAGGAAAGACTCAGCCCGGCCAGAGCGATGCCAATGCCGGGGAAAAAGGGGGTCGGCCAGAGTCCGTGGGACTGGGCCAGGTATCCGGTGCCTGCGGCAGCCATGGCCACTCCCCCGTAGCCGGCCCACTCATTCAAGGCTGTTGCGATGCCGCGGCGTTTTTTTCCTGCCAGATCGATTTTCATGATCACGGTCATTGACCAGCACAGCCCTTGATTGATGCCCAGCAAAACATTTGCCCCAAGCACCCAGCCCCAGCTCGGGGCGAAAATCATCGTCAGGGGGACAGGAACCCCGAAACACCAGCCGGCCAGAAGCACCGGCCTTCTGCCGAACCGGTCTGCAAGTCCTCCTGAAAGGAGATTGCCGAGCACCTTGCCGATGCCGAAACTGATCAAAAACGCAATGACCGCACCTTCCGAGGTGAGGTTGAATTCCTGTTGCGCCAAGGGGGGGAAAACGCTTCGTTCCAGCCCGACCATGGACCCGACAAAGAGGTTGATCACAATCAGCAGGAGGAATTGCTTCCAGTCCTTATCCATCCCTTTTCCCACGAGCGTTTCCCAGGTCCGTTCTTGTTGGAGGAAGACGGCCGGGACTGTTATGAAGTGTTCCGGCGTACAGTGGTGATCACAAAGCCGCTCTTTGGAAGAGCCGGCAACCTGGACAGGCTGATACGTAAATCCTGTTTCGGGACGGCATAATCCATGGAGGTTGTCAAAAACCGCACCGCTGTCTTCAAAAGTTCGATCGTGATCCATTCCCCGGCACAGCGGTGATTGGAGAAATGATCCCCCCCACCCTGGGGGATGAAGGCATAAGGGTCATCCTTCCACGTGCGGAATCGTTCCGGGTTGAAGGATGCTGGGGTTTCCCATATCCGGGGGTCGTGGTCTGTTCCCCAGAGGTCGAGCAGCACCCTGACCCCTTTTGGAAACGTGTATCCCTTCCACTCAAACGTGCTGCGAACACGGGCGGCTACAAAGGGGAAGAAGGGGTAGTACCGCCTGACCTCCTGCACGAACATCTCCAAATCGGAAGTGTTGTTTGCAGTTCTGGCCTGCCACTCGCGATGGTCGTGCAGAGCCAGAGCGGCAAAGGTCATGAACCGGGCCACGGCTATGGTGGGCCGCAAAAAATTGATGAGTTCGACAGCCGCCACCCGGGTCGGCAGGTATTGACCCTGGAGGTCGCTGTGGAAGGAAACCGTGTGTAGCGCGCATTCTTCAGAAGGGGAGAACCTGTTCTCCCGCACGGCTTCGATAATCGAACCAATCCAGCGCTCAGTTCGTTCTCGCGCTTGTCTTCCCCGCCAGTGCCGGGGACCGACCGCTCCGGAATCGTCGATCATGGCCCCGAAGTCCCTGGTCCGCATTTCCACCTCTGATTCATCCAGCGGAACGCCAGCCCAGGCGCAGACAGATCGGCACAAGATCTCCCGGAGCTCGTCAAAGAGGACGATTCGGTTTCGTGTTTCCCATCTGGAAAGGGCGGCCTGAAACTCTTGCTCGGTCAAGCTGGTCAGCCTGTTTATGGATTCCGTCGACATCCGGGACATGAACATCGCTTTCCGGTGGCGATGCGCTTCTCCATCGAGCCCCTGTACTCCGCCCCTGCCGAAAAGTGTCTTTTGCAGACGCAGCGGTGCAGCGCCTGCGCGCTGAAATTTATCCTGGTCGTAAAACAGCAGGGAAGTCTCTTTCCCGCGCATGCAGATCGTCTTTTGAAGCATGATTCGAGTCTGAAAAATATCAGAGTCTAAACGGTCGCATCGTTTCCGAACGAACTCGTAGCCGTCGAGAAAGAGAAAAAGCGTGGACTCAGGAAGTGTGGTGCTTGGGATGGGGGGCATGATATTCTCCTTTATGTATGTCCTCTCAGGGTAGCATGATCTTGGACATGGCGGGAGGGTCTTGCAGAGAGATTTCAGGGCGGAATCGGTTCTGCGTTTTCTCGATTTCATGGTACAGGAGAGGGACAGGACATTTTTGAGAGTCCAGAATACACCCAGGGATGAACCCCTAGCGCCAAGGAGGAAGCATGCTGAAAGAACCCAAGAGCCTCATCAGGACCATGATTACCGGGGTTGCAGCCGGCCTGGCAGCCGGGGTCGTTGTCAAGGGAGTGGATAAGGTCGCATCCACTCTGGTCAGTGAAGAGCAGAAACAACGTGAGAAATCGGTGCGTGAAGACTCGGCTCACAAGATGGCGGGTCCGTATTTCGCCGGCAAGATCATGGGACGAGAGCTTTCCCAACAAGAACAGCAGCGGGCCCGGGCAGTGTTCGGTGTGGCGTATGGGACGCTCTGGGGACTCATCTACGCAGGGGTTCGAGAGCGATTTCCTCAAGTTTCTCGTTTTATGGGGTTCCCCTTTGCCGTACCGTTCTTTTTCGGGTGCGACGGGACCATGGTGCCGCTGCTCGGCGTTTCCCCTGGGATTCAACATCTTCCGTGGCAGATCAATGCCAAGGAATTGGGCAATCACATCGTCTGGACCGTGACTGCCGAAGCAGTGCACCGGATGGCAGAGCGCATTCCCTCCGGTGGATTGGATGAAATCATCGCCAGGACACTGCCGTCACGGCAGGAGGAGAGAGTCTATGGGCACAGCGTCGAATCGAATGAATAAACAATTGCCGGGCTGGTTGAACGGGGTGTTGATTGTGGGGGCCGCCGCAACGATTCTGTATTTCGAGAACAAAAGACCCCTGCGCAGGATGCGGCAGGACAAGAAGCGGCGGGACACGAGGAATCTTGTGCTTTCGATCATGACCTCGGCCGCGATCAGGGCTACGGAAAAGCCTCTGGCCATGCGGCTGATGAAGGAAGCGGAAAAGCGGAATTTCGGACTGCTCCGAGCGGTGCGCATGCCCATGTGGCTGGAGCTGCTCCTCTCCGTGGTCCTTTTGGATTACACCCTTTTCCTCTGGCATAATCTGACGCACAAGGTTCCGCTCCTGTGGCGGTTCCACCAGGCCCATCACGTGGATTTGGACCTTGACGCGTCCACCGCACTTCGCTTCCACCCCGGCGAGATGATGCTTTCCGCCCCCTGGCGGGGAGCCCAGGTTTTCTTCTTCGGCATTTCCCCTCTTGGGCTGGCCCTTTGGGAGACCCTCACCCTTATGGGAATTATGTTTCACCATTCCAATATCAGGCTGCCCATCGAATTCGAGCGAAAACTCTGCCGTGTCATCGTCACTCCGCGCATGCATGGGATCCATCACTCCATCGTTCATGAGGAGACCGACTCCAACTGGTCCATAATCTTTTCCTGGCCCGACTATGTCCACTCCACCATCCGGTTGAATGTCCCTCAGGAGGAGATCACGATCGGGGTTCCGGCCTTTCAGGATCCGGAGGAACTCACCCTGCACAGGATCATGGAGATGCCGGTGACCGCGGACAGACCGAGCTGGCAGTTGCAGGACGGCGGTCATCCTGAGCGGGACCAGGCGAAGCTGCCGGCCTCAAAGGTCGAGCTTCTGGCATGAGAGAGGTGGCTGGAGGCAGTTTTTTCGGAAGTGTCCTTCCCGGGTGATGCCTACCCTCCAATCCTTGACCTGCAGATGCAGGGAGGCTTCCCCGAAATGATAAGATACGGAGTGTTTGTATGTTCAAATTTCGCGGCGCACCAATTCTGGGCTGGGTGTTGGGTCTGTCACTTCTTGCATTGCCTGTTTTTGGGGCAGGCCCCGGGGGGGACGTCACCGGGCTGGTCACGCTCAAAAGCAACCAATCCATGGAACAGACTGTTGAAGCGCTGAAAAAAGCCATTCAGGACAAGGGGCTGACGCTGTTCACCACCATTGACCACGCTGCAAACGCGAGGAATGCAGGGCTTCAGCTCCCGCCTACAAAAGTGGTGGTGTTCGGCAACCCCACGCTGGGGACCCCGCTGATGCAGGCGCAGCAGACGATTGGAGTCGATCTTCCCCAGAAGATGCTGGTGTGGGAGAACGGTGAAGGACAGGTCTGGATCGCGTACAACGATCCTGAATACCTGGCTCGCAGGCACGGTGTTTCGGGCAAGGAGGAGATCTTCACAAAAATCGCCGGCGCCCTGGATGGCCTGGCCCGAGCCGCAGCGGGACATCAATAGGAGAGGAAAACGTGGAAGCACGGACAAGGAATTCATGGTCCCCGTACGCGGCAGGAGCGGCAATAGGGGTTTTGGAAACTCTGGCGATGCTCACCGCGAAACGCCCCCTTGGCATCACCTCGGCATTTGAAGATTCTGCGGCATTGCTGGCGGAAAAGGTTGCCCCTGAAACCATGGATGGTGAACAGGATGAACAGAAAAAAGCAAAGGTGCCGAAGATTGACTGGGAAGTAGGACTGGTTGCCGGGGTCATGCTGGGGAGCTTTCTCAGTTCCCGCCTCTCCAGGGAAAGCACTCCGCCGGCGGTCCCGGAAAACTGGCGCCGGGAGGTGGGGCCTTCGCGCGCCTTGCGATACGCTTCAGCTTTTACAGGCGGCGCGTTGATGATGGTTGGAGCCCGCATGGCGAAGGGATGTACAAGCGGTCATGGAATCAGTGGAACAATGCAGTTTGCCGCATCGAGCTGGCTTTTCGATCCAATTATTTTTGCTGTTGGGGCTGCAGTATCCAAAGGGCTGTTCGGGAGGAAACAATGAGACGGGGACCTTTGGGCAAGCTTCTGCTGGGGCTGGCGACCGGCACTGCTTTTGGATTTTTCCTGCACAAGGGCCGGGCTGCAGAGCACGAAGCCATAAGCAATCAGCTGCGTCTTGACGATGCAAGGGTGATCAAGATCATGGCCACGGCAACTGCTGTGGGCGCTATGGGGACACATCTGTTGAAAGAGATGGAATTTGCGGAGTTGAAGATCAAGCCTTTAAATCTCGGAGGGGTCGTTCTCGGGGGATCGCTGTTTGGAGCAGGAATGGCGATTCTCGGATATTGTCCGGGAACCACAATGGCCGCAATCGGTCGCGGGCATAAGGATGCGATGGTTGGTGCACTCGGCATGCTTGGAGGGGCACTGCTGTTCGTAACGTTTTTTCCCTACCTCCAACCTCTTATGGAAAAAGGAAGCCTGGGAAAACGGACGCTTCCGGAAATGACCGGGACCTCCCCCTGGGTTTGGGTAGTTGGAACCTCTGCCGCTGCTGCAACGATTGCCGAACTTCTCGGGTCCGACTGATCAGCTCCTCGAGCCCTGATGTCGCCGCATCGCCCCAACTCCCTCAGGGGTATACCACGTTCACCGGACGATATGCTTCCCATGCAAGCCATGGCGGAAAGATCAGTTTTGTCCCTTTAAAAAAAAAACCGTCGCGGTATCGCGACGGTTTTCCGGGATTGTTTCTTCTGGAAAGTGAAGCCTACCCCAAGGCGGCCTCGAGGTCGGGTTTGACGTAGAGATCGCCGCCGTGGGCGTCGTTGATGACCAGGAGGGGGAAATTCTCCACAGTGAGTTTGCGGATGGCCTCGGGGCCGAGTTCCTCGTAGGCGATTACCTGTGCCTCCTTGATGCACTGGGAAAGCAGGGCACCGGCACCGCCGGTGGCCAGGAAATACGCGGCCTTGTAGGTTTTCAGGCTCTCCTTGACCTCGTCGCTGCGCTTGCCCTTGCCGATGGTCCCTTTCAATCCCAGGGAGTGAAGCCTTGGGGCGTAGGTGTCCATGCGGTAGCTGGTGGTGGGGCCTGCGGCGCCGATGGGCCGGCCCGGAGGGGCCGGGGAGGGGCCCACGTAATAGATGAGGGCTCCTTTCAGGTCGAAGGGCAGCTCCTCCCCCTTGTCCAGGGTTTCGATGAGCCGCTTGTGCGCCGCGTCCCGGGCCGTGTAGATGGTGCCGGTAAGCTTGACCACATCGCCGGCCTCGAGCTTTTCGACATCTTCGTCAGTGAGCGGAGTCGTCATGGTGTATTCGGCCATTAGAGCGTCACCTCCTCGTGTCGTGCGGAATGGCACTGCACGTTCACGGCCAGGGGCAGGCTGGCGATATGGCAGGGGGCCATGTTGATCTTTACGCCCAGACAGGTGGTTTTGCCGCCCAGACCCATGGGGCCGATGCCCAGCCGATTGACCGCCTCCAGAAGCTCCTTTTCCATTTCGGCGATGGCCGGGTCCGGATGGGTGTCGTCGAGCTTCCGAAGCAGCGCCTTCTTGGCCAGAATGGGGGCGTACTCGAAGGTTCCCCCGATCCCGATGCCCAGCATGATGGGCGGACAGGGGTTGGGGCCGGCTTCAGCCACACGGTTGACCACGAATTCCTTGATGCCCTTCCACCCCTGGGCCGGGGAGAGCATGGTCACCCGGGACATGTTTTCGCTGCCGCCGCCTTTGGCCATGAAGGCGATCTTGAGCGAGTCGCCGGGGACGATGTCCATGTGCACGATAGCCGGGGTGTTGTCGCCGGTGTTGGCGCGCTTGAGCGGATCGCAGGCGGATTTGCGAAGAAACCCTTCCTCGTACCCTTTGCGCACGCCCTGGTTGATGGCCTCGCGGATATTTTGGCCGGAGACCCGGACATCCTCGCCGATCTCTACGAAAAACACGGCCAGGCCGGTATCCTGACACAGGGGCAGCCCGGTTTTTTCAGCCAGTTCATAATTTTCCTTGAGCTGACGGAAGATCTCCTTTGCGGCCGGCAAATCCTCGTTTTGGGCGCATGTGTCGAACGCGGTACGGACATCCTCCGGAAGATAGCGATTGGCGTCCATGCACATTGTGGCCACGGAATCAATAATGGTCTGAGCCGGTATTTCGCGCATGCCTCCCCCTAATTGCGTTTGAAAATGTTTTTCACCGCAGTGATGCCCATCTTGCGGCGCAGAAAGCCGAGCTGATTCTGCAGCGGCAGGTGCTTGGGGCAGACGTCCTCGCAGGCCAGAAGGCCCATGCAGCCGAATATACCATAATCATTGCCGATGATCTCGTAGAGTTCGGAATCGGTCCGCTCGTCCCTGGGATCGACGCGGAAACGGGCCACCCGGTTCAGGGCCACGGCGCCCATAAAGTCCTCCCGGAGCCGGGCCGTGCCGCAGGCCGAGACGCAGCAGCCGCATTCGATGCAGCGTTCCAGCTCATAGATCTGTTCGGCCACCTGGTTGTCCATGCGCTCTTCCATGGCATTGGGGTCGAACTCCGCCTTGGTGTGGATCCAGGATTCCACTTTGTTGTACATCTCCCGAAACCAGGTCCCGGTGTCCACGGACAGATCACCTATCAGTTTGTATACCGGCAGGGGCAGAAGCGTGATCTGGTCGGGCATCTCCTTTGTCTTGGTCTTGCAGGCCAGTCCGGGACGGCCGTTGATGACCATGGCGCAGGCCCCGCAGATCGCGGCCCGGCAGCAGAAGTCGAATTGCAGGGAAGGATCCTGTTCCTCGCGCAGGCGGTTCAGGGCGATGAACAGGGTCATGTTTTCCGTCTCGTCCAGGACGAACTGCTGCATGTGGGGCGTGGAGTTCGGGTCCTGGGGATTATACCTGAAGATATCGAACTGCAGTATTCTGCTCATGTTCCGTTCCTTCTAATTATTGTCTGTGCCGGCCGGCTTCTTCGGGGTGGTCCCGGTTCCATGGGACGGGAGATTTGCCTGTCCCTCGGCCGCCTCAAAGGGGGCGTTGTCGGAAGGTTGGGCTTGGGATTTTCTCGTCAGTGCGTCGATCTTTTCCTGATCAGCGGGAATGATCGTGCCGCCGCCGTAGCCGCGCTCGCCCGGCGGGATCTCGTACCAGGGGGTGACGTCCTCGTACTCGAGCCGGGGCAGGTCAGCCCCCTCGGGCCAGTACGCCAGGGTGCGCGTCAGCCAGTCGCGGTCGTTGCGTTCCGGATAATCCTCCCGGGTATGGCTGCCCCGGGATTCGGTGCGGTCAAGGGCACCTTTGGCGATGCACAGGGCCAGGCGGACCTGTCCGGCCAGCTTCAGGGCGGCTGAAAGTTCCGGGTTGGCGCCAATGCCGTTGGACTTCAGGCCGACCCGGCCGGCCCGCTCGAGGATGTCTTGCAGATCAGCCACGCAACGCTCCAGATCCTTGCCGTTTCTGAACACAAAACACCCGTCCATGAGGGCATTCTGCATGGCGGCGCGGACCTTATAGACATTCTCACCACCATTGGTGCCGGAGACCAGATCCTTGATGCGCTGCTCCTGACGGCTCACGCAATCGGAGAGAAGCTTGGTGGAAAAGGTGATGTCCGCACCCTTGAGGTACTCGACCACTTTGGCGCCGATGATCCCGCCCGCCACAACGGTTTCAGCCAGGGAGTTGCCGCCCAGCCGGTTGAACCCGTGCATGTCCCAGCAGGCCACTTCGCCGGCCGAGAACAGCCCTTCCATGCCGTAGACCGCCCCGTCCTTGTCCGTGCGGATCCCGGCCATGGTGTAGTGCTGGGTGGGACGGACCGGGATGAGATCGGTTCTGGGGTCGATACCCAGAAAATTTTTGCAGATTTCATCCACTTCCCGGAGCTTTGTGGAGAGATGCTTGTCGCCCAGGTGACGAATATCGAGCCAGAGGTGCTCGCCATAGGCCGACTTCACGCCCTTGCCCTCCCGAATATGATGGGTCATCCAGCGGGAGACCACGTCACGGGAGGCCAGCTCAGCCTTGTCCGGTTCATAGATGTTCATGAACCGCTGCTGATTCACGTCAAGGAGGGTGCCACCGTCTCCGCGGCAGCCTTCGGTCACCAGGATGTCCGTGGGCACGATGCCGGTGGGATGGAACTGGATGGCCTCGGGGTTGCCGATGGGCACCACGCCGGTGTCGTGGGCGATCACGTGCCCGCCGCCGTCGCAGATGACCGCATTGGTGGTGGCGGAGTACAGCCGGCCGAATCCGCCGGTGCAGATGGAGGTGGCTTTGGCCACGAAGGCCATGAGTTCGCCGTTCATGAGATTTCTGACCACAGCGCCAAAGCAGCGGGATCCGTCGTGGATCAGCGCGATGGCCTCGGCTTTGTCGTAAACATTGATGCCGAGTTGCGCGCACCGGTTGTCCAGGGTGCACATGACCGCGTGCCCGGTGCCGTCAGAGGTGTAGCAGGTGCGCCATTTGGCCGTGCCGCCGAAGGCCCGGGCCGTAATCAGGCCGGCCTTGTCCTCTTCTTCAACCTTTTCGAACTTTTCACCACCCTTGAAATAGAAGGACTTGCCCGGGACCACCCGGTTCCAGGGCACACCCCAGGCGGCAAGCTGCCGCATCTCGATGGGGGCGCGATCCGCGAACATCCGGGCCACCTCTTGATCGCAGCCCCAGTCGGAACCTTTGACCGTATCGGCGAAGTGGACGTCAGGACAGTCATCCTTGCCTTTGGCGCAATTTCCCAAAGCAGCCTGCATACCGCCCTGGGCGGCCGAAGAATGGGATCGCCGGGCCGGCACGATGGAAAGCACATTGACGTCGAATCCGGCACCTGCCGCTTCAACAGCGATGCGCTCGCCGGAAAGACCGGCGCCGATGACCAGGAGGTCTGAAAAAAATGTCTGCATTATTCCCCCTTATCCCACGACGGCCACGCTGAGGGTGGCCAGACGAAGCAGTGTAAGCAGTCCGATGGTGACGAAAATGCCCAGAAGCCAGTACTCCAGCTTCTTGCCCTTGTCCCGGTTGTCGCTGCGGATGAATCCCCACTTCACCCCGATGCGGTAGAACCCGACAGACACGTGCAGTTCCACCATAGGCAGCAGGATGAGGTAGAAGAGCAGCCACCATCCGTTCTGGACCCTGGCCGCGGACTTGGCCGCCATGATGGGCAGATCCGTGAGCACCACCCACATGTGGATG